>JANMJY010000082.1:0-9766 GCA_031371615.1 Actinomycetes bacterium
CGCGGACGGTGTTCGGAACCCGTACACGGGGGCGTCGCGGTACATCAGCCGGCCGAACAGGCCCTGCAGGGTGCCGCCGTACGTCCAGTTCGGTGAGACCTCGAGCGTCGGCAGCGGTCCCGACCAGTGCGAGACATGGAGCTCGTAGGCCGATTGCCGCGGCAGGAACGGGTCTAATCCGCGCATCGGCTCAAGCCGCTGCCAGCGTTGCAGCGCCCAGTAGGAGCCGTCGGGCGCCTTGCAGGCGGCGACCAAGAGGACGAGCTCGGGGCCGTCGTAGGCCCGGCATCTGTTCCGGAACGAGCGGGCGTACCCTGCGCTTCTGTGCATCCGCCGGCCGCCGCTGTAATCCAGCTCGAACTTCACCTGCGGCCGCTCGGCATCCGGCGCATGGGCGTTCACGGCGCCCCGGACGAGGACGTCGCGGCGCGCGCCGTTCGTCCTCCGGTACGTGATCATCGCCTCGCCCCGCCCGTTGACCTTCAGCGAGAGGACGGTGACGTCGAAGTCGCCGAGGTACTCGCTCGCCGCGGCTGGGCCCGCCGCGAGTGCGGCCAGCAGGAGGGAAAAGAGAACGGCACGGAGCATGCCCTGCTCCTAGCCGGGAAGGCCTTCTTTTACTCCCATTCGATCGTCGACGGCGGCTTCGAGCTGATGTCGAGCGCAACCCGGTTGACGCCCGGGATCTCGTTGATGATCCTGCTCGAGATCGTCTCCAGCAGGTCGTAGGGAAGCCGCGCCCAGTCGGCGGTCATCGCGTCCTCCGACGTGACGGCGCGGATCACGATCGGGTAGGCGTAGGTGCGCTCGTCGCCCTGTACGCCGACGGACTTGATCGCCGGCAGCACCGCAAAGCTCTGCCAGAGGTCGCGGTAGAGGCCGGCGCGCCGGACCTCCTCCTGCAGGATCGTGTCGGCGGCGCGGAGGATGTCGAGTCGCTCGCGCGTCACCTCGCCGATGATCCGGATCGCGAGACCGGGACCGGGGAAGGGCTGGCGCCAGACCATCCGCTCGGGCATCCCGAGCTCCTCGCCGACCCGTCTGACCTCGTCCTTGAAGAGGAGCCGCAGTGGCTCGACGAGATCCATCGCCATGTCCTCCGGGAGGCCGCCGACGTTGTGATGGGACTTGATCTTGGCGGCGACGCCGTCGGTGCCGCCCGACTCGATCACGTCGGAGTAGAGCGTCCCCTGGACGAGGAAGCGGATGTCGCCGAGCTTGCCGGCCTCCTCCTCGAAGACGCGGATGAACTCCTCGCCGATCCGGTGGCGCTTCTCCTCCGGCTCGGCGATGCCCTCGAGGCGCGCGAGGAAGCGTTCCTGCGCCTGCACGTGCACGAGCGGGACCTGGAAGTGTCCGCCGAACGTCTCCGCGACCTGCTCGGCCTCGTTCGAACGCATGAAGCCGTGATCGACGAAGACGCAGGTCAGCTGATCGCCGACCGCCTTGTAGACGAGCAGCGCCGCGACGGCCGAGTCGACGCCGCCGGAGAGCCCGCAGATCACCCGCTCCGAGCCGACCTGCGCGCGGATGCGCTCGACCTGCTCCTCGATCACGGCCGCCGGCGTCCAGGCCGGCGGGGCATCGGCGATGCCGTAGAGGAAGTTCTTCAGCACGTCCTGGCCGTACGGGGTGTGCACGACCTCGGGATGGAACTGGACGCCGTACAGCCGGCGCGCCGGATCCTCGAACGCGGCGACGGGTGTCGAGGCGGAGTGTCCGGTGACGGTGGCGCCTGCGGGCGGAGCGACGACCGTGTCGCGGTGGCTCATCCAGACCGTCTGCTGCGGCGGCAGGCCGGTGAAGAGGGCTCCTGCCCCTTCCTCGAGCTCGGTCTTGCCGAACTCGGAGGCCCCGGTGCGCGCGACCTCGCCGCCGAGCTCGAGCGCCATTAGCTGAGCGCCGTAACAGATGCCGAGCGTCGGGACCCCGAGCTCGAAGAGCTCCGCGTCGACGCGGGGCGCTCCCTCGGCGTACACCGACGCCGGGCCGCCCGAGAGGATGATCGCAACCGGGTTGCGTCTCCGCGCCTCGGCCGCGCTGAGCGTGTGCGGGACGAGCTCGGAGTAGACCCGCGCGTCGCGAACGCGGCGCGCGATCAGCTGCGCGTACTGCCCGCCCAGGTCCAGCACCAGCACCGGCCGCTCCTCGGCTGCGGGCCCAGCGAAGGGCCCAGCGGCGGGCCCAGCGACGGGGAGCGGATGAACGGTCGCCACTACTGCCGCCGGTAGTTCGGCGAGTCCTTCGTGATCGTGACGTCGTGTGGGTGGCTCTCGCGCAGCCCGGCCCCCGTGATGCGCACGAAGCGCGACTCGAGCTTGAGCGCCTCGAGGGTCGGCGTGCCGCAGTAGCCCATCGCCTGCCGGAGCCCGCCCACGAGCTGGTAGAGGATCTGCCGGACCGGCCCCTTGTAGGGGACGCGGCCTTCGATCCCCTCGGGCACGAGCTTGTCGACGTCCTCGACGTCGCCCTGGAAATACCGGTCCTTGGAGAAGGAGCGGGCCTTCATGGCGCCTAGCGAGCCCATGCCGCGGTACTCCTTGAAGCGCTCGCCCTGGACGAGGATCACGTCGCCGGGGCTCTCGTCGGTGCCGGCGAGCATCGACCCGAGCATGACGGTGTCCGCACCCGCCGCGAGCGCCTTCGCGATGTCGCCCGAGGAGGTCATGCCGCCGTCGGCGATCACGGGCACGCCGTGCCGGAGCGCAACCTCTGCGCACTCGAACACTGCGGTGATCTGCGGGACGCCGACGCCGGCGACGACGCGCGTCGTGCAGATCGAGCCCGGGCCGATCCCGCACTTGACCGCATCGGCACCCGCGTCGATCAATGCCTCGGTGGCGTCGCCGGTCGCGATGTTGCCGGCGATCACCTGCACGTCCCATTCGGACTTGATCCGACGCACCATCTCGACGACCGACGTCGAATGGCCGTGGGCAGTGTCGACCACGAGCACGTCGACCTCCGCGTCGACGAGGGCCCCGGCACGCTCGAAGGCGTCCGCACCGACGCCGACGGCGGCGCCGACCCGCAGCCGTCCCTGCTCGTCCTTGGTCGAGGTCGGAAACTGGATCCGCTTCTGGATGTCCTTGACCGTGATCAGGCCCTGGAGCCGCCCGTCCCCGTCGACCACCGGCAGCTTCTCGATCTTGTGCCGGTGCAGGATCGCGTTCGCCTCGTCCAGCGTCGTCCCGACCGGAGCCGTTACCAACTCGCGCGAGGTCATCAGCGCGGAGACCGGCTGGCGGATGTTCGACTCGAAGCGGAGGTCGCGGTTGGTCAGGATCCCGACGAGCACGCCGGCGTCGTCGGTGATCGGCACGCCCGAGATCCGGTAGCGCTCCATCAGCTCGAGCGCATCGGCGACGAGGGCGTCCGGCCGGAGCGTGACGGGCTCGACGATCATCCCCGACTCGGAGCGCTTCACCTTGTCGACCTCGGTGACCTGGTCGGCGATCGAGAGGTTGCGGTGCAGGATGCCGATGCCGCCCTCTCGGGCCAGGGCGATCGCGAGCCGGGCCTCGGTGACGGTGTCCATCGCCGCGGAGACGATCGGGATCTCGAGCGCGATCGTGCGGGTGAGGCGTGTCGCCGTGCGCACGTCGTTCGGCAGCACGGACGACTCGGCGGGCACGAGCAGGACGTCATCGAAGGTGAGGCCTTCACGGCCGAACTTCTCCTCGAACGAAAGCTCCTGCCCTTCCAAGGAGGACAGGGTAACAGCCTCCCTGGACGGGAGCGGCTACGCGACCGGGGCGAGCTCTGCAAGCTCGATGCCCGCGAGGAGCCGTCCGGCCTCGCGGGGGTCGAACCGCCCGGCACCGACCTCGAGCGTCGACGCGGCACCGGCGGCGACGGCGAGCCGCAGGGCCTCCTCCGCCGACTTGCCGGTGAGCTGCGCCGCAATGAACTGGGCGAGCAGGACGTCGCCCGCGCCGACGACGGACACCGCCTCGATGCTCGGGGCCAGCGCCTTGAAACGCTTCACCTGCCGGTCTTCGCGGAAGAGCGCGTAGCACCCCGACTCCAGCGTGATGTGGACGTTGCGCGCACCGAGCTCCGCGATCGCGTCGAGCGCCATCAGGAAGTCCTCCTCGTCCTCGAGCTCCTGCCCGACGACGTGCTCGGCCTCGCGCTGGTTCGGCGAGACGAGCCACGGCTCCGCCTCGATGCCGAGCCGCAGCGGCTGGCCCTCCGAGTCGAGCACGACCTGGACGCCCTGCCGGTTCAGGTCGCGAACGGCCTCGGCGTAGAACGCCTCCTCGACCCCGCGCGGCAGCGACCCGGCGAAGACGACGGCGTCCGCGCCACGGGAGAGATAGTGCAGCTTCTCGAGCAGCATCTCCAGCTCGTCGGTCGTGACCTTCGGGCCCCACTCGTTGATCTCCGTGTACGAGCTCTCGGTCGGATCAACGACGGCGGTCGACGTTCGGGACTCCTCGCCGATGCGGACGAAGTCGTTGAGGATCGCCTCAGCCGTCAGCTCCTCGACGATGCGCGTCCCGGTCCGGCCTCCCGCGAGCCCGGTCGCGACGACCGGCACGTCGAGCCGTTTCAGCGCCCGGGCGACGTTGATGCCCTTGCCGCCCGCAAGCGTCAGCACCTGGCTCGCACGGTGGCGCTGCTCCCGCTGGAAGTTTGGCACGGTCAGCGTGCGGTCGAGCGCTGCGTTCAACGTGACGGTGACGATCATCCGAAGAGCCCCCCTAGGTGGTCGAGCGTTCGTCCCGCATAGAAGCCTACGCGCCCGAGTGCCCCCGGTCGCTCCACGGCACTTGCAGCGACGAGCGGTGAGCGCGCGATCACCCTGCCGCGGTCGAACACCTGGACTTCGCCGAGGCGCTGCCCCTTCCGCACGGGCAGGGCGACTTCGAGCGGAAGCACGATGCGCTCGACGAGCAGTCGCTCGACGCGGATCACGCGCAGCGTCGGGCTGGCCGCAACGACCCGAACAGGCGGCTTCCCGTACGCGGTGCGCACGGCGCCGTACGTCCGCGCGCCGTCGATCGCCCACACCGTCCGGTAGCGGGTGAGCCCCCAGGTGAGCAGCGCGGCGAGGTCGCTGTTGCGGCCGCTGCGCGAAGCGCCTCCGAGCAGGGTGGCGTAGACGGTCACGCCGCCGCTCCGAGCCGCGGCCACCTGCGACCAACCGGCCCCGTCCGTGTGGCCCGTCTTGACACCGAGCAGATGCGGATACGTGGAAAGCAAGTCGTTCCAGGTGTGCACGCGCCGCCCGGCCGCGTCCGTCTCGACCGTTCGCACCGTCTGGCGAATGAACGGGATGTGCATGGCGACGCGCGCCAGCTTGGTCACGTCGCGGGCGCTCGAGTAGTGACCGGCCGCGTCGAGGCCGTCCGGGTTGGCGAAGTGCGTGTCCGTGAGCCCGAGTTGCCGGGCGCGGGCGTTCATCAACTCGACGAAGCGCCCCACCGAGCCCTGCCCGACGAAGGCGGCGATCGCGTTCGCCGCGTCGTTCGCACTCTGGATGAGCGCGGCGCGGAGCAGGTCGCGCAGCGTCACGCGCTCACCCGGACGGAGGTTGATCGTCGACTCGCCGATCGAAGCGGTGCGCGACGAAATCGTCGCCACGTCGTCCAGCGAGACGTGGTCGAGGGCGACGAGCGCCGTCATCAGCTTGGTGATCGAGGCCATCGGCAACCGCTCGCGCTCGTCCTGCGCGGCCAGCACTTCGCCGGTGCCGGCGTTCTGGACGAGGTACGCCTCCGCATCGACCGGCGGGGGCGCGGCAGCCGCGACGACAGCGAGAGAAAGCGTCGCGGCGAGAGCCAGGAAGAGGGCGAAGCCCTTCACGCGGCGGCCACTCTACTTGACGCGGATCCGCTGCCCGACCGTCAGCGCGACGGGATCGACATTCGGATTGAGGGTGAGCAGCTGCTCGACCGTGGTGCCGTGCTGGCCGGCGATGACGGCCAGCGTGTCGCCAGCCTGGATCTCGTAGAACTCGGCGTCGGCGGGAACCGTCCCGGTCCCGGTCGCGGTCGTCCCTGGCTTCGCAGTCGTCGTCGTAGTCACCTCCGTCGTCGTCGTCGTCGGCGGCGGCGGCGGCGCGCTCGCGGTGCCGTTGTCGAGGCCGGCCCGCACGAGCAGGATCGCGACCGTCACGGCGAGCAGAAACGCGGCCGGAGCCGCGTACCGCGCGAGCCGGGCCTGGCCGCGCATCACCAGCCGGAGACCGACCAGACCTCGGACCGGAGCCGTGCCGCCTCGGCGCCCGCAGCCGAGCGCCAGTCCTCCGTGCCACCGCGGTAGGCGAAGATGATCGAGCGCGAAGCGGTCACGAGCGCACTGGCGGGGCCACTTGTGAAGGCCCGTGCAACATCGCGTGGGCCGGCGCCCTGCGCGCCGATCCCGGGCAGTAGCAGCACGGAACGGGGCAGGAGCTTCCGGGCCTCGGAGACCACCCTCGGGGCGGTCGCGCCGACGACGGCGCCGACGCTCGAGAGGCCGCGCTCGCCGACGAGGTCGGCGCCCCACTCAGCGACGAGCTCGGCGACCTGTTGCCACACCCGTCGCCCGTCCGAGAGCGTCAGCTCCTGGACGTCCGTGGCCCCTGCGTTCGACGTGCGCACGAGGCAGAAGATGCCCGCTCCGTGCAGTCGGCATGCCTGCAGGAAGGGCTCGACGGAGTCGCCGCCGAGATAGGTGTTCACGGTCAGCGCGTCGGCGAGCGGTGGCTCCTCGTCGCGCGGCTCGAGGTAGGCGGCCGCGTAGGCGCGGGCGGTCGAGCCGATGTCGCCGCGCTTGCCGTCTGCGATCACGAGCAGCCCGGCCGCGCGTGCGTACCCGCAAACGCGCTCGAGCGCCTCGATCCCGTCGGAGCCGAGCGCTTCGAAGAACGCCACCTGCGGCTTGACCGCGACGACATACGGGCTGACCGCATCGACGATCCCGCAGCAGAAACGAGCAACCGCATGTGCGGCCGCGTCGCGCCCGAGCACGGCCTCACCCCGCAGTTCGACGGGAAGCAGGTCGAGCAGCGGATCGAGCCCGACGACGAGCTGGCTGCGCTTGCGCTCGACGGCCTCAGCGAGCCGGTCGGCGAACGTCGCGGTGGCCACTGACGCCATGCTGCAAGGCTACGCGGCTGTCCGGACCTCTGCGAGTTGGATGATGCGGAGCTCGGGCGGCGGCCGGCGCAGGATGCTCCCGATCAGCAGGAGCTCGTCGGTGTCAGCCGCGTCGAGCGACGCCTCGGCGAGTGCCACCGCCGCCAGCCCCGCCTCGAGCTCGACGCGCCCGGCCTCGCCGGGCAAGAGTGTCCGCGCGGCGACGACGCGCCCGCCGGAGACGAAGAAGGCGCGCTGGAAGCCGGTTTGTGCGGCGGGGACGAGCAGGCAGAGCTCGAGGGCGCGCAGGCGGTCGAGCTCTGCGAGTGCGGCGGCGACGTCCTCGAGCGCGGCGATCCGGTCACGGAGCCGCGCTGCGTCCTCGAAGCGGAGATCGCCGGCCAACCGCCTCAGCTTCGCTCGCAGCGCCGGCAACGCGTGGGCCGGCTCGCCGTCCCAGTCCCCGAGCGCACGAGCGGCGGCTTGTGCACGACGGCGACTCTTCAACGGCCCGTGTGGCCCGGGCGTCTCGGTCATGCACCAGCCGGCCCCGCGTCGGCGCAGGTAGACATGCCGGTCCGGCCGGGTGCCGCGCGCGTTCGCCGGCGGGCGGAGCTCGCGCAGCAGCCGGAGCTCCTCGAGCCCCGCCTCGAGCTCCGAGCCCAGGACGCGCCACTCGACCCGCGTCAGCGCGCCGAGCGCAGCCTCCACCGCCGGCCGCTGCCGCTCGGTGCGGAAGTACGAGCGCAGCCGGGCGCGGAGGTCGCGCGCCCGCCCCACGTAGAGCACCTGCTCGTTCCGGTCGCGAAAGAGGTAGACCCCCGGCGTCGTCGGCGCCCCGGCGACCAGGTGGCGCTTGCCCGCGAGCCGGCGCGCACGTGGCGCGGAGAGGTCGACGAGCTCCGCCACGGTCGTCGCTCCCGTCTCCTGGGCGAGGCCGATCAGCGCGACCAGGATCTCCGCGGTCGCCTCCGCGTCGGCCAGCGCTCTGTGACACGGCTGTGCCGCCGTACCGAAGAAGTAGGCGAGCGAGGAGAGCCCGACCCGCTTCTGACGTCCGGCGAGCAGCCGGCGGGCGAGCCAGACGGTGTCGACGACGGGCGCGGCGATCCGGCGGCCCGTCAGCCGCTCCACCTCACGGTCGAGGAATCCCATGTCGAAACGCGCATTGTGGGCAACGAGGACGGCGTCGCCCGCGAATTCGAGAAACCGCCGCAGTGCCAGCTCGACCGGCGGTGCCCCCCGAAGCGCTCTCGGGTCGATTCCCGTCAGCGCGGCGACCGGGGCCGGCAGCGGGCGGCGTGGGTTGACGAGCGTCTCGAACCGCTCCTCGAGCTCGAGGTGCCGCACCCGCACCGCGCCGATCTCGCAGATCGCGGAAGTGCGGGGCGAGAGCCCGGTCGTCTCGAGATCGACGACGACGTAGGTTGCGTCCTCAAGTGCAAGCCCGGCCCCCGGCGGCTGGGCGAGGCCGATGCTGGCGCCCCGCCAGGCAAGCCGCGCGTCTCCCTCGACGACATCCGAGAGCAGCGAACGGGCTAGGCCGGCCGGAACGTGCCGCAGCGCGTAGAGCGCCTGGGCCGCGTCCTCTGCCGGAACCGGCCCGTGGCGGGCCTCGACGAGCTCCACGAGGCGGTCGGCGGCGTCGAACGAGAGTTGCATCGCCCGAGCCTACGCGAACATGTGTTCGCGTGCAAACCCTTTCGCCGGCGCTAGAGCCCGGGAGCGAAGCGACCCTTCAGGGGTCTTAGCGCGGTCGGGATCCGCTCCTGCGGATCTCGACCTGCGTGAAAAGAAGAGGGCCGCCCCTGGGCTAGCAGGCGCGGCCCTCTTGAGTCCTCGGAGGTACGGCCGGGGCTACCCGCCCTTGACGGCCGCCTTCAGCTGGCTACCGGCCGAGAACTTCGGCACGGTTGCTGCCGGAATGTGTACCTTCTGGCTCGGGTTGCGCGGATTGACGCCCTCGCGCGCGGCCCGCTCGCTCGTGGAGAACTTGCCAAACCCGGTGAAGGTGATCGAGTCGCGCTTCTTCAAGGCGTCAGTCACGCAATCGAGGACTGCGTCCACCGCGGCACTCGCATCCCGCCGCGAAAGATTCGACTTCGATGCGACCGCGTCAACGAACTCCTGTTTCGTCACTTGCGACTCCTTCTCTTCGTGGGACGTACGTAAACCGCGGGAACCCTAACAGCCGCGTCGGACTGCCTCAACGGTTCTATGGCTCAACCATGCGGATTTTGCGCACTCTTCGCTGCCGGAACGAGCTCGCCGGCCGTGTAGAGGGAGCGCAGGCGAACCCCGAGACGCGCGAGCGCATCCGCGCCTCCCTCCTCGCGGTCGACCACGCAGACGGCATTGCGGACGACGAGACCGGCCTCCCGCAGGGCCTCGACCGCCTCGGCGAGGGCGCCGCCGGAGGTGACGACGTCCTCGATCAGACAGACGACCTCGCCTGCCTCGAACGGCCCTTCCAAGCGGTTTGCGGTCCCGTACTCCTTGGCGGCGTCCCTGACGATCAGGAACGGCAAGCCGGATGCGAGCGACGCTGACGCGGCGAGCGCAACGGCTCCCAACGCCGGCCCGGCGAGGCGGACGGACTCCGGCTCGTGCTCGCGGACGGCTGCCGCCAGCCGCTCGCCGAGCGGCCCGAGCAGCTCCGGCAGCGTCTCGAAGCGGTACTTGTCCAGGTAGTACGTCGA
>JANMJY010000087.1:0-5901 GCA_031371615.1 Actinomycetes bacterium
AGCTGACGCTCTTCGGCTAGTCCGTTGTGGACACTTTCACCCGCGTCGGGAGTACACTACGCTCATGACCGTGGAAGTCGGAATTCGCGAGCTACGCGCCAACCTGAGTGCCTTCGTCGACCGCGTCAAGGAAGGAGAGGACGTGATCGTCACCGAGCGCGGGCGGCCGGTCGCGCGGATCACTCCGCCGGGTGGGCCACTCTCGAGGCTCAACGAGTTGATCGCGCAGGGTCGCGCGACACCCGCGAAGCGGCCGAAGCAGCCGATCAACGCGGAGGGACTGCCGCGCCCGGTCGGCGGAACGGTCACCGACATCCTCTTCGAGCTGCAAGGGGATGCCGATGCTCGTCGCGGCAGATAGTTCCGCGATCGTCAAGCTCGTCCTAGCCGAAGAGGGCTCGCAGCTGGCCCGACTCGCCTGGGAGGAGGCTGATGCTGTCCAGGCGACTCGTCTCGTCCGTGTCGAGGCCGCGGCCGCCGTGGCTGCGGCGCGGCGCGCGGGACGCATCCGACGGACGGGCGAGGGCCGTGCCCATGCCGGGCTGGAGTCGGCCTGGCAAGACGTCGTCACGATCGAGCTGAACGAGGCCCTAGAGGGACAGGCGGCACTCCTCGCCCGCACGCATCGCATCTCGGGCGCGGATGCCGTTCACCTCGCCGCCGCGCTCGCGACTGGCGCAACCCTGCTCACCTGGGATCAACGCCTGGCGGCGGCGGCGAGCGCGGAAGGCCTCGCTGTCATCCCTCAGGGATAGACGGCCGCCTTCAGATAGTCGCGCGGCGGATCGGCGAGCAGCCCCGCGACGCCCTCGAGCCCGACGCGGTGCGTGACGAGCCGCTCCCATGGATGGGCCCCGCTCGCGAGGAAGGCGAGCGCGGCACGGACGTGACGCGGCGCGTGGTGGAAGGCGCCGCGCAGCGTCAGCTCCTCGTAGTGCAGGCGGTAGGCATCGACGCGGAGCTCGGCGCCGGACTCGCGGCCGCCGAAGTAGAGGATCGTCCCGCTCGGCCGAACGAGCTCGACCGCGCGCTGCCACGCCTCCTCCGTGCCGGCCGCCTCGATCACGACGTCGGCGCTCTCGCCGTCACCGGTCGTTCCGCCGAACGCGGGAACGAGCTCGCGCCGCTCCGCGCGCCCACCGACGACCTCGGCCATGCCGCCCGCGTCGGCGACGCAGGCGCAGAGCATCAGCCCGATCGGGCCGGCGCCCAGGATCGCAACGCGATCTCCCTGCTCGACCCCTGCGCGCTCGACGCCGCGAAGGCAGCAGGCAAGCGGCTCGACCATTGCGGCCACCTCCGCAGCGACGCCGGCCGGCACGGGGAGGAGGTTGACGCTCGCGATCCGCTCCGGCACGAGTACGTACTCGGCGTAGGCGCCGTTCAGCAGCTCGAGCGGCCCGCCGCGTTCGTCGCCGGCCGCAGAGTTCGCCGCGACGACCCGCCTGCCGGTCGCGACGTCGAAGCCGCAGAACTCGTGCCCGAACGGGCTCGGCAACTGCCCGAGCAGCACAGGATGCCCGCGGCGGAAGGTCTTCAGGTCGGTGCCGTCGGTCAGGGCGACCTCGACCTGGACGAGCACGTCACCCGGCCCTGGCTCGGGGCGGGGAACATCTTCGAGCCGCAGGTCGCCAGGCCCGTAGAAGCGCAGCGCCCTCACGGCGTGAAGACGACCTTGAGCGCGCGGCCGGAGCGGTAGAGGTCGAGGCCCTCGGCGAAGCGCTCGAGCGGCAGCACGACGGGGTGGGGGAGGTCGAGCTCGGGGAGGAGCGTCGCCGCCGCCGCCATGTGCCACGGCGTCGACGACCGCGAGCCCGTCAGCGTCAGCTCGCGCCGATAGACCTCCTCGAGGTCGACCGGGCCGGCGCCTGCGAAGACGAGGACGGTCCCGCCGGGCGCGACGGCGTCGAGCGGTGCGGCCGGCGCACAGAGCACGGCGGCGTCAACCCGCGCGTCGGGCGCCCGTCCGCTGCGCTCCGGGTTCGAGTCGATCGCGAAGACCTCGTCGCCGCGCCGGCTCAAAACCTCCGAGAACATCCGGCCGATGAAGCCGTGCCCGACGACGAGCACGCGCCCGCGCGGCACGCGCTCGGCACCGCGGAGCACGCACGCGAGCGGCTCGACGTAGGTGCCGGTGGCGTCGTCGACCCCCTCCGGGAGCTCGACCCCCTCCGTCGCGGCCACCTGCTCAGCGAACCCGCCCGGCACGATCGTCGGCTCCGAGAACTCTTCGCACGTGGACTCGTGCCCGGCCCGGCACCGCTCGCAGTCGCCGCAGGGCAGGTGGTGCAGCAGTGCCAGGCGCGTTCCGTCAGGTCGCCGTGCGACGACCTCGTGCCCGAGTACGGTGCCCTGGGGCGCCCGCCCGATCTTCTCGACGTCCGAGCCGCAAAGGCCGCAGGCGAGCACGCGCATCATCTCGCCGACGGGTGCGTCGAGCTCACCGAGCCGCGGTTCCCCAGCCTCGTCGAGACACACGACTCGCACTCAGGGAACGTATCGCGCCGGCTTGACCTGAAACCAGCACGGTGGGAAGTTCCAGCTGCCAGATATACAGCTTTGGAGGGAGATGAGGATGAAGGCGTTTCAACTGCTCCTCTGCGCGATCCTCGGGTCGCTGCTCGTTGTCGGCGCCGCGCCGGCGATGCCCACGACGGCGAGCGAAGAGGACGAGTGCCACCGGGTCAACGCCGTCGGCGTCGGCCAGGACCTCGGCGGCGGCAACACGACCGCGACGATCAGCCATGCCGGGTTCCTGACCGGCACCACGACCGCGCACTTCGACATCAACGGCGGCGCGTTCCCCGTGTTCACGTTCGCCGGGACGGTGGTGTTCACGGCCAAGCATGGGACGCTCACGGTTGATATCGCCGGAACGTTCAACGTGGCGACCGGTGCGTTCGAGGCCTCCGGACCCGTCAGGAACGGGACGGGCAAGTTCGCGGGCGCGACCGGGACGCTCACCTTCTCCGGGGTCGAGGATCTCTCGACGGGCGTCTTCACGGAGACCATCATCGGGCGGATCTGTCTGGACGAGGACGACGACGACGCGTAGGTAGCCGCCCGGCCGATAACCTCGCCGTCCGATGAGGCGGCGGGTTCCAGACGTGCTGCGCGAGCGCGACTACTCGCGCCTGCTCGGCTCGTCGATTGCGGACAGATTCGGCCGCGAGATGGTGTTTGTCGCGATCGGCTGGCAGGTCTATGCCATCTCGAGGAATCCACTTCACCTCGGCCTGGTCGGCCTCGCCGAGTTCCTCCCGCTCCTGCTGTTCGCGCTCCCCGCCGGGGCAATCGCCGACCGGCTGCCGCGCAAGCTCGTCTACATCGGCTCGCTGATCGCGGACGCCGCGATCATCGCGCTGCTGTTGCTCGTCAGCCTCAACGGTGCCGGCTCGCTCTGGCCGTTTCTCGCGCTGTCGTTCGCGAGCGGCACGTCGGCCGCGATCGGGAACCCGGCGGTCCGCTCGATGTGGCCGAGCTTGGTCCCGCTCGACCTGCTCACCAGGGCCCTGGCCCTGCGCTCGACGGTCTCACAGGTGAGCGTGGTGACGGGACCCGCGGTCGGAGGCCTGCTCTTCGCGATCCGCCCGGAGGCCGCCTATGCCGCGGGTGTCGTGCTCATCCTCCTCGCGGCCCTGCTTGCCGTCCCGATCAAGGCGCGGATCGTCGAGCAGGCACCGCCGGCGATGGTCGGCACACGGCTGGAATCGCTGCTCGCCGGGCTGCGTTTCGTTCGGCGCACGCCGGTGCTGCTCGGCGCGATCTCGCTCGACCTCGTCGCCGTTCTCTTCGGGGGCGCAGTTGCGTTGCTGCCGCTCTTCGCCCGCGACATCCTGGACGTCGGCCCCGTCGGGCTCGGTGTGCTGCGCAGCGCGCCCGCCGTCGGCGCCCTCGTTGCAGGAGCCATGCTCACGCGACGCCCGTTGCGCGGGATGGCCGGACGCACGCTGCTGATCGTTGTCGGCGTCTTCGGCGGGAGCATGGTCGTGTTCGGGCTGTCCCACTCGTTCGCGCTCTCGTTCGCCGCGCTCGCGGTCAGCGGCTACGCGGACATGATCAGCATGAACATCCGCTCGATGATCACGGCGCTGGCGACGCCCGATGCGCTGCGCGGACGGGTGAACGCTGTCGAGATGGTCTTCATCAGCGCCTCGAACGAGCTCGGCGCCTTCGAGTCGGGAGCCGCGGCCGCGCTCGTCGGAGCCGTGCCGGCGGTGGTGGTGGGCGGCTGCCTGACGATCGCTGCGGCCTTGCTCTGGCCCCGCCTGTTCGGGCAGATGGCCGGAATCGACCGGCTCGAATCGCTGCACCCGGCGGGCGGAGGCTCGCTACAATCCACCGCCGAGGGGCTATAGCTCAGCTGGGAGAGCGCCTGGTTCGCAATCAGGAGGTCGGCGGTTCGAGCCCGCCTAGCTCCATTTCCGGCGCAAGATCGGGATCCGCAGGAGCGGATCCCGATCGCGCGAAGACCCCTGAAGCCGTGAGGGTCCGAGCCGGGGCTCATACACTGGATGCGACTCTCGTCTAACTTCCTCGTCGCGCAGAGCCGCTGTGACGAGGTCGAGTGGGGTCGCGTTTTCGCCTGCACGATTGTCAAGCGTTTGCCGCCGTCGGTTCTCTGTCGGGGGTGCCCGTCAGGCGACGCTCAGGGTGAGCGTCTCGCGGGTCGCATTAGAGCCAAGAGCAGCCCGCTCGTCCGACGTCAGCGCCAAGAGCCACTCGTCGAGCGCGTCGCGGACGAGCGTGCGCGCTTCCTCGATCGTCGGAGCACAGGTAATGACGCCGGGCAGCTCCTCGATCGTGGCGCGCACCCACCCTGCCTCATCCGGCTCGAAAACGACGTGGAGCTCCATGGCCGTAGCGTACTGCGCCACCGGCCGACGCGGGATACTCCGACGGGTGACCTCGCTCCGAGAGCTCGAGCAGCATCTGATTGTCAACGGCTGCGAGCGCATCCGCCACGGCTCCCGGCATGACGTCTGGCGCAGCCGCGGCGCTGAGCGTCCCGTCACGGTTCCGCGCCATCGTCAGATCCCGCTGGGGACGGCACGGGCGATCTGCCGGTAGCTCGGCATCCCGGCTCCGCCTCGCTGAGCCGGAGCACCTCCGCCAGCATCTCCGAGGGGTTGTGAAGCTGCCCGGTTAGCTCCACCAAAGACTCGTAAACTCAAACCGCGAGGCCCGTCCCATCGGGCCTCGCGGTTTTTCTGCCCGTGATTGTCGCGCGGTCACGGGTTCTGAGGCCTCGATGAGTAGGTCGAAGGGTCGTGCGAAGGTCCCGCTGACTGCCTCGCTGTCGTCGATGAGGAATTCGCTCAATCCAGCCGCGGTAAGAGTGAGTCACCTGAGCCAGTGTGTCGGAATGTCCGCCGAGGGGCCGGGCTATCCTCGCGGGGTGCCGGATTTGAGGAGAACCTTCGCAAGCAGCCCGTATGACTGACTCTGAGTCTTGGCGCCGAGCGGCGCGGCACCCGGTGCGTTCCGCCGTCATCTCGTTCGTGTCTGCGGCAGTTGGCGTCGGTGCGATCCTTTACTTCGGGCCTGGCGATGACAGTCTGACAGCGTCGATTCTCGTGGGGATTGCGTGCGGACTGATGGTGACCATCCTCTCCGTGAGAGAAATGCGGCAGCAACCCACCTGGGCCGGGCTGCCGACGCTCGCCAAGCCGACGCTCGCCAAGCCGACGCTTCGCAGGATGAGCCTCTTTGACCTCATTCTGTCTGCGGCGGGAGCTGCGTTACTTATCTGGGCGGCTGCCGAGCGCTCATCGGATCTGGTCGTAGCGGCTCTCTGGTTCCTCGGACTCGCGGCGGTGTTGATCGCTGCTCGCTGGTTGCTCAGACGCCGCGGGTAGACACACTCGGCTGCGCGCCGCCCGCACTCGTCTGGGCCAGCGT
>JANMJY010000102.1:0-3143 GCA_031371615.1 Actinomycetes bacterium
GCGAGTGAATGAGCCGCGCGTGCGTCGATCGGTCCCAGGGCGAGCTGCACATGGCCCTCGACGGCAGGATCCACGAAGTCGTCCCCCTGAGGCCGCCTCGTTACGCAGACGAGCCAGGGCCGTGGCGTTTGCTCACGCGTCAACGAGTGGAGCAGCTCGCGCGAGGCATCGTCGATCCAGTGCCCGTCCTCGATGATCAAGAGCGTCGGCATCAGGAGGACGCGTGTGAGGAGTGTCCCGACGCACTCGTGCAACCGGTCGCGCCTGAACTGAGGGTCGAGCTGGTCAACCTCAGGTGTAGGTGGAACCTCCGCATCGAAAGGGACGGCGATCAGCGGCGCCAAAGGCGCCAGGTCGGGCATCACCGCGGCGATCCAGGGCATCAGGTTTGTCCCCGCCTCGCGGGCGTCCATCTCCGGCGTCAAGCCGACAAGCGGCCGTAGAAGGTCGCGGAAGACCGAGTACGCCGATGCCGACGAGTACTGGTCGCAGCGGCCATTGAGCTGGGTGAAGCCGAGCGCCAGCTTCTTCAGCTCATCGAGCAAACGGGACTTCCCGATTCCCGGCTCGCCGATCAGCTCGACGACCTGTTGCTGGCGTACGCGCGCGCCGTTGACTGCCAGGGCCAGCGCGGCCAGCTCGGCCTCGCGCCCCACGAACGGCAGCTCGGCCTGCGGCTCGTCCTCCTTCTCGCCGAGCTCGGCGCCGACGCGGTAGGCCGTGATCGGCCGTTCCTTTCCCTTCAGCAGGAGGGATTGCGACGTCGTCTCGAACCGCGTGCGCGCCCGCTCGAGCACGTCGGCCGTGGTCAGCATCCCGCCGGGCTCAGCACGCGAGGTGAGGCGCGCCGCGAGATTGATCGTGTCGCCCATGACGTTGTACGAGCGGCAGAGCTCCGTCCCGATGTCGCCGCAGAACGCGGGGCCGCGGTTGACGCCTGCGCGCAACGTCAATCCGTCGTACGTCCCGAGCACCGTTCGCAGGGCACGCAGCATCCGCTCCTCGTCCGCGCCCGTCGACGAGGGCGCGCCACCGACGATGTAGATCTTGCCACCGCCGGTGTCGATGTCCGACCCGAACCACGTCAGGCCGAGCTGCTTGAGCTCGTCGCCGAGGATCTGGGCGAGCCTCGACAGGTGGCCGTACACCAATTCAGGTCCATTCGACGCGATTTCCTCGTCGACGCCCGTGAACTTGAGGAATGCGGCGGTGACCTGCCGATGCTCCGCCTCACCGGCCTCGAGGAGCAGGTGAGCACGGAGCGGCTCGGGCACGTACAGCTCGATCTCGTCCGATAGCTCGGGGGGCGGCGACTGCTCCGGCTCCGCGACGTCTCGTTGCGGAAGCTCCAGCAGGAGCCGACCGTCTCCTCGCGACGGGCCTACCCAGCCGGGCTCCAGCGCCGCCGCCGTCCGTTCGCTGAGCAGGATCTCCCCCGCTTCCGCATCTGACTCGAGCTCGATCGTGGCGGTGGCGGCAGGACCGGCGATGACCAGCTCGCGATGGGTGCCCTCGACGAGGAAGAAGTGGCAGATGCCGGTGTAGACGCCGGTCGACATCCGCAGCGTCACCGGGCCGACCGAGCTCATCATCTCCCCGGTCGTGCGGATCAGCCATTGCATGTCTGCGGCGGCGTAGCAGGCGCGCCGTTCGTGATCCTCGCCGTCGAAGAAGAGAAGCAGCGCGTCGCCGCGGAACTTGAGCACGTCCCCGTCGTGGCGCACGGTGATTCCGATCAGGCCCTGGAAGACGCCGGAGACGGCGAGCGTCAGCTCTTCCGCGCCGGCCCGCCCCTTGGCCTGCAGCCGCTCGGAGAGCGCGGTGAACCCCGAGAGATCGACGGAAACCAGCGTTCCCTGGATTTCGCGCACGCCGAGACCACCGTTCCTGCTCCAGTCCAGCACGAGCCGGGAGAGATACGGGGCGAAGGACGGCACCTTCCTATCCTAGTTACTGATCTATTTCTTGAAACTTGTAAAAGACCTCTTGAAAGTTGTACAAAACGGAGCTACTGTGCGTCGGCGGTTCAAGGGGATTACAGAGACGGGGGGAGTTTCGGTGAAGATTTCGCTGCGGCGGTTGGCATCAGTTGTGGGCATTGGTGGTGTGCTCCTCCTACCTGGCGCTGTTTCGGCGCACGGAGGGGGCGACTACACCGCGTTCGCGACCGTGATCTCCCCGACGGTGGATGGTGTCCTCGACGAGTCCGAGTGGGGGATCACGTCCTACGCCGTCGCCTTCCCATCGCTCGGAACGGCGACCGTCCGCTTCCTGCGCACCGACAGCGACCTCTACGTCGGCGTCGTCGTGAAGGACCCGTCAGCCACCGCGGCGGCCACGCTCGGCGCCTACTTCGACGAGAACCACGACGGCCTGGCGACGATCGGTGACGACGCCTGGCTCGCTGGCATCGGCGCGAGCTCGGGCCAGGACCTCTCCTCCAACAGCGACGGCTACTTCCCGGATGCCCAAAACGACACCGTCGCAGCCGGGACGATCTCCGGCGGCGACGTGGTCTTCGAGTTCACACACCCCCTCTGCACGGACTACACCGGCGACATGTGCACCAGCGGGCCAGGGCCGCTCGGCATCGATTTCGAATACCGTTCTACCTCGGACAGTGGCGCGGCGAGCGCCCCCGGCGTCAGCATCTTCAGTCCAGGCGACTGGGCCAATCTCACGCTGCAGGCCGTCGATCACGTTGCGCCTGACCGTGTGAAGGTCACGGCGCCCGTGGCCGGGAGCACCGTGAGGGGGACGGTCCCCGTCGCAGCAGACGCATTCGACAACGTCGGCGTGACCAGCGTCCACTTCCGCTATTACGACGGTCCGACCGAGACGTACTACGAGCTCGGTACCGACACGAGCTCGCCGTACACGGCCACGTTCGACTCGACCGTGGTACCGAACCGCGCAGGGCTGAGCGGCACGGTGTACGCGACCGCCCGCGACGCTGCGGGCAACCAGACCACGGTCGGCAACGGGATCGCGGTAGACAATTCCGGCCCGCCCACCATCACGAGCGCGTCGATCTCGATCACCGGCGACACGAGCGACATTGCCGGCGCTGCCTCCGCGTTGATCGCGAACATTCCTCGCGACGCGATCCGGGGCGCGCAGGGCGGGGGGCCCAGCTCGGCCCC
>JANMJY010000120.1:0-18484 GCA_031371615.1 Actinomycetes bacterium
GCTCGATCTCGATCGCAGCTACGTCTACGACCGCGACCGAGGCGCGATCGACCGGATCCAATCGCTGCTCGGAGACGACCCGGGGTTCGAGCCCGAGCTCTACACGCTGGCCCAGGAAAAGCTCGCGAACGCTGCGCGGGACGGCTCCGGGCTGCTCGCGAGAGCGGAGCGGAACACGCGCCTGATGCTGGAGGGCCTGCTCCGGGCGCTCGGCTTCACGCGGGTCGACGTGCGCTTCGCGGAGGTCTAGCTGAGGCGCACGTAGAGCCCCGCCGCGGCCTTCTCGCCGATCGCGGACTCGTTCCCCGAGAGCAGCACCTTGAACTGCCCAGCCGACGGTTGCGCCTCGCGAATGACGACGCGCGCGCCGGGGACGAAGCCCTCGTCGTAGAACCAGTGCAAGAGGGCACCGTCGTGCTCTGCGAGCCGGACGATCTCGGCCTCCTGCCCGACCTTCAGGTCGGCGAGCGGCGCCAGCTCCTTGTTCTCGGCCTGCTCGAACGCGGGATCGATCGGCCAGCCGTGCGGGCAGCGCTCGGGATGCCCGAGCTTCTCCTCGATCCGCTCGACCATGTCGTCGGAGAAGGTGTCGCCGAGCTCGTCCGCGTGGATGTGGGCCTCGCCGGCCGTGTAGCCCATGAAGTCGGTCAGCAGCCGCTCGATCACGCGGTGCTTGCGCACGACGCGCTCTGCGCGCTCGATCCCGATCTCGGTCAGGATCGCCTCCTTCTGCTCGCCGCGCTCGACGAGCCCGTCCGCCTCGAGCCGCTTCAGCATCTCACCCGCGGAGGCGCGGGAGACGCCGAGCATCTCGGCGACGCGCGAGGCGATCGCCGTCGAGGAGCCGGGGTCGGGCCGGTACTCGCCGATCGGGAAGGCGAGGAAGTAGATCGTCTCGAGGTACTCGTCGACGGAGTGGCCGGCCACGAGCTGACTCTACCCGTGCTCGACTCGGGTCGGCTCGTGCCGGGAGGAGAGGAAGTAGACGAAGGGCGCGGAGACGGCGATCAGCAGCAGCGCGGGGAGGGCCGCGCGCGAGTAGGCGCCCACTGAGGTCAGCTTCCAGATCTCCGTCGCCAGCGTCTCGAAGCCGATCGGGCGCAGCAGCAGGGTTGCCGGAAGCTCCTTCATCGCCGAGAGGAAGACGAGCGCGGCGCCGGCGAAGATCCCGGAGCGAACGAGCGGCACCGTCACCGTGAGCGCCGTCGCGAGCGGCCCGCGCCCCAGCACGCGCGCGGCCTCCTCCACCCGCGGCCCGACTGCGGCCAGCGACGACTCGACGCCCGCCAGCGCCTGCGGCAGGAAGCGGACGACGTACGCGAAGACGAGCAGCGCGAGCGTCTGGTAGAGCGGGCTCGCGTAGTTCGCGGCGAAGAAGACGAGCGAGAGCGCGATCACGATCCCGGGCAGCGCGTTGCCGGCGAAGGACAGGCGTTCGAGTAGCCGCGTCAGGCGCGTCGGATAGCGCGTGGCAAGGAGAGCGATTGGCAGCGCCGCAACGGCGGCGACGACCGCCGCGAGCGCCGAGGCCGAGATCGAGTTGACCGTCTCGTGCCAGGGCACGTCGGCGCCTGCGAGCCCGCGCGCCAGCCAGTAGCCGAGCACGGCAGCCGGCACGGCGAGGAAGGCGCCGACGACCGCCGCGCAGTACGCGAGCGCGGCCCAGCGCCAGCGGCCGAGGCGATGCGGGCGAGGCTGCCGCGCCGTGCCGGGCCCGCTTCGGGCGACGCGCCGCCGCCAGCGGCCCTCGACGACCAGTACGAGAGCGGTCAGCGCGACAAGCACGAGCCCGAGCATCGCCGCGGGCGTGCGGTCGAAGAGCGCGCGGTACTCGAGGTAGATGGCGCGGGTGAGCGCGTCGTACCGCATCAGCGAGACGACGCCGAAGTCCGAGAGTGTGTAGAGCGCGACGAGCAGCGCGCCGGCGCCGATCGACGGCCGCAGGGCGGGCAGGGTCACCCGCCGGAAGACGGCGAACGGCGTCTGTCCGAGCCCGCGGCCGGCTTCCTCGAGCGACGGATCGAGGCCGCGCAGGGCCGCGGAGACGAGCAGCAGGACATACGGGTAGGTCGACAGCGTCAGCGCCGCCAGCGCGCCCCAGTAGCCGTAGATCTCGGGCAGCCGATCGACGTGAAGGAGCTGTTGCAGCAGTCCCCGAGGCCCGAACGCGCCGAGCAGGCAGAAGGCGGCGACATAGCTCGGGATCACGAGCGGCAACGCCGCCCCGACGGCCCAGAGACGTCGGCCCGGAAGGTCGGTGCGGGTGACGAGCCAGGCGACCGAGACGCCGATCGTCACCGACGCGACGGTGACGCCCGCCACGAGCAGGCCGGTGCTCCAGAGCAGCTCCAGAGTGCTCCTGCGGGTGAGCACTCGAAGCCCGCGGCTGCTGCCTCCCGCCCGGAGGACGAGGTATGCGAGCGGAAGCAGCAGCAGCGCGACCGTGGCAAGGGCGGGCAGGAGGAGGGAGTACGGCGCCCCCCTTCCCGTCGCCCGCCGACTCACGACGTGTAGCCGGTCTCGTTCAGGAGCTCGAGCGTCTTCTGGAGCTCGCCCCCGAACGAGGAGAGATCGACGTCAGGGCCCCGGCCGGAGAGCTCCGCCAGCGTCGGGACACCCTTCCTCGGGGCGATCCCCGCGACCAGTGGGATCTCGGCTTCCTCGGCCTGGTCGGTGTAGAACCGCTGCTGCTCGTCGGCGAGCAGGAACTCGACGAAGCGCCTCGCCGCGTCGGCGTGGTCGGCAGTCTCGAGGATCCCGACACCGGCGACGCTGACGAGCGCGCCGGGGTCGGTGCCGGGGAGGTACTTGTTCGCGACCGGTGCGTCGGGCTGCTCTTCCTTGACGAGGTAGAGGTAGTAGTGGTTGACGAGGGCGACCTCGATCTCACCCGCCGCGACCGCCTCGACGGCGGGAAGGTTCTTCTCGTAGAACTTCGGGTCGTTCGCCTTCACGTCCTCGAGCCACTTGCGCGTCCGCGCTTCGCCCGCGTCGAGGCGCATCGCGGTCACGAAGGCCTGGAAGGACGCGTTCGTCGGTGCAATCCCGATCTTGCCCTTCCACTTCGGGTCGGTCAGGCCGAAGACGGAGTCGGGGACCTGCGCCGCGGTCAGCTCGTCGGTGTTGTAGGCGATCACGCGAGCGCGGCCGGAGGTGCCGACCCAGCGGCCCTGGTCGTCGCGGAAGTGCGCGCCGACGCGGTTCAGAACCTTGTCCGGGAGCTTCGCGAGTTGAGCGTCGATGGAGCCGAGCGAGCCCGGATCCTGGGCGAAGAAGACGTCGGCCGGCGAGTTACCGCCCTCCTCCGCGATCGTGGCCGCGAGCTCGGCGCTGTCTGCGTAGCGCACCTCGACCTTGATTCCCGTCTGTTGCTCGAACCGGTCGAAGAGGGGCTTGACGATCTCCTCCTCGCGGCCGGAGTAGACCACGAGCTTGCCGCTCGCCCCGTTGTCGCTCCCGCCGCACCCCGCGAGTGCGAGCGCCGCCAGCATGAATCCGAACAGCTTCTTCATTCCCTCTCCTGTCAGGTACGCCTTATTGACCGTGTAAGGCGAACCTTATTGACTCAGGAGAAGACGGTGACGCGAGAGGCGTGCGGCCGGACGCGGACGCGCGATCCGAGCGGGACGATCTCGTTCGACGGCCGCTGCGAGACGAGCTCGACGCCGTCGAGGAGCACGCGGTAGAAGACGTCGTGCCCGCGGAACTCGCGTCCGACGACCTCGCCCGCGCCGGCAGGGTCGGGCTCGAGCTCGAGCAGCTCGGGGCGGATCAGCACCTCGACGGCGCTGTCCGCGCCCGGATTGAGCGCGGGGAAGAGGCCGACCGGCGTGTCGACGATCCCGTTCGCGAGTGTCCCTGGCAGGAAGTTGCCGGCGCCGACGAACTCGGCCGCCCAACGCGTGGCCGGGGAGAGGTAGACGTCCTCCGGAGTGCCCTCCTGCACGACGGTGCCGTTGCGCATCAGCGCGATCCGGTCGGCGAGCGAGAAGGCCTCCTCGCGGTCGTGCGTGACGAGGACGACGGTGACGTTGATCGCGCGCAGGATCCGCGCGAGCTCGTCCCGCATCGAGGCGCGCAGGTGCGGGTCGATGTTCGACCACGGCTCGTCGAGGAGCACCAGCTCCGGTCCCGGTGCGAGCGCGCGGGCCAGGGCGACGCGCTGCTGCTGGCCGCCCGAGAGCTCGTGCGGATAGCGCTCGCCCATCCCGCAGAGATCAACCAGCGCCAGCACGATCGGCACACGTGTCTTCCGTTCCTTGCGGGGAAGCCCGAAGCCCACGTTCTCGGCCACCGAGAGATGGGGGAAGAGAGCGTAGTCCTGGAAGACCATCCCGACCCGACGCCGCTCCGGGGGCACCCAGGTGCCGTTCGCGGCGACCGGCGTTCCGGCGATCTCGACCGTCCCGGCTTCCGGCTCCTCGAACCCGGCGATCAGCCTCAGCAGGGTCGTCTTGCCGCAGCCGGAGGGCCCGAGCAGCGCGAGGAACTCGCCGCGCTCGACGCATAGCTGTGCCTCGTCCACGGCGCGCACGGCGCCGTAGCGCTTCGACACACCGTGGCAACAGATCATCCCGCAGGCCATGTAAGGGCAACCTTACACGACCTCCTGTCCGGCTACCGTGGCTACATGCGGCTCGCCGAGGTCTATCCGCTCGTCTCGTCACGGGCGGTCGCACGCCCGTTCACCTACGAGGTTCCGGATGAGGTTGGCAAGGGAGCGGTCGTCTCGATCCGCTTCGGCCGCTCGGCGGCGCGGGGAGTGGTCGTCGAGACGGGCGTGGAGGCGCCGCCGGGCGTCACGACGGCGCCGATCGAGTCGGTTCTCTACGAGCTGCCGCCGGCGCTTGTCGACCTGGCGCTCTGGGTGGCCGACTACTACGGCTCGACGCCTGCGCGTGCCCTCGAGCTGGTGGCGCCGAAGCTGCGCGTGCGCCGTGGCGAGCGGCGGGCGACGGCGGCAGGCATGGCGGGGGAAGCCGAGCCCGAGGAGTTGACGGAGCCACAGCAGCGCGCAGTCGCGCGGCTCGTCGAGACGATGGACGGAGACGGCGCCCACCTGCTGCTCGCTGGCGCGACCGGGAGCGGCAAGACGGAGGTTTACCTCCAGGCCTGCGCGGCCGCGCTCGCCCGCCGGCGGGGCGCGATCGTGCTCGTCCCGGAGATCGCGCTGACGCCGCAGACACTCGGCCGCTTCCAGGCGCGCTTCGGCGACCGCATCGCGGTTCTGCACTCCGGTCTGACCGACGCCGAGCGGCGCGACGAGCGCGAGCGCATCGTCTCCGGGGAGGCGCCGGTCGTCGTCGGTGCCCGTTCGGCGGTGTTCGCGCCGGTGCCGAACCTGGGACTGATCTGCGTCGACGAGGAGCACGACGCCTCCTACAAGCAGGAGTCCGACCCCCGCTACGACGCTCGGACGGTCGCGGCCAAGCGGGCCGCGCTCGAAGGCGCCGTGGCCGTGTACGGCAGCGCAACGCCCCGACCGGAGAGCTGGGAAACGCTCGAGCGGCTCGAGCTCGGCCCACGGCTGGGCGCTCCGATGCCGTCGGTGCGGATCGTCGACCTTCGCCGGGAAGCCGGCTACCCGCTGTCGGCGCCGCTGCTGGCGGAGCTCGGAAAGCTCTCCGAGAGCGGCGGCAAGGCGATTCTCCTCCTCAACCGCCGCGGGCTTGCTCCGGCGATCCACTGCCGCGCGTGCGGGCTCTCGCGCCGGTGCGGCCTCTGCGACGTCTCGCTGACGCTGCACGGCGACGCGCGGCTGCACTGTCACCACTGTGGCTACTCCGAAGCGAGCCCGGAGGCCTGCCCCTCCTGCGGCTCAGCCGAGCTGGCGCGGATCGGCGCCGGTACGCAGCGGCTGGAGGCGGAGCTCGCCAAGCGCGTCCCGGAGCTCGAGCGGATCCGCCTCGACGCCGACACGGCCGCCAAGCCGGGCGCACTCCGCGAAGCGCTCGACCGCTTCGCTGCCGCCGACCGCGCCGTGCTGATCGGGACGCAGATGGTCGGCAAGGGCCATCACTTCCCCGGTGTCTCGCTCGCCGCGGTCATCGATGCGGACACCGGGCTCGCAATGCCGGACTTCCGCGCCGAGGAGCGCACGTTCCAGCTGGTGACCCAGCTCGCCGGCCGCAGCGGTCGCGACGCGCCCGGCAAGGTGATCGTGCAGACGTTCCAGCCCGACGCGACGCCGCTCCGGTACGCGGCGAGGCACGACGTCGCGGGCTTCCTCGGGGAGGAGCTGGCGCGGAGGCGCGAGCTGAGCTACCCGCCCTTCGGCCACTTGATCTCGATCGTTGCCTCCGGCGCCGACGCGTCCGCGCCGGCGCGGCTACTGCGCGAGCTGAGCCGAGGGCTTGACGGCGCCGACCTCCTCGGCCCGGCGCCGTTGCTCCGGCTGCGCGGCCGGCATCGCGCGCAGCTCGTCGCCAAGACCGACAGGCCGCGCTCGCTCGCGACGCGGGCGGGGCAGCTGCTCGCCGCCGCCGCGCCCGCGATGCGCAAGGCCGGCGTCAGCGCGGTCGTCGACGTCGACCCTCAATCCCTCTGACGCATCCCTCACCTGAGGGACGGAAACGGTGTTCAGTGTGACTAGACTCGCCGCATGGCGGCTAAGGGGCGGCGTGCGCCCTGACGAAGAAGACGAGGGACATGAGGAGAGCGACGAGCGGCAGCTGGATGCTCAGGCTCAGGCGCGTCGCCGCGTCGCGCTCGCCCAGATCCGGCAGTACCCGGACGCTGTCCTGCGGATGCGTGCGCGCGAGATCGAGCACTTCGACGACGATCTCCTGCGGCTGGCAGACCGGATGGCGCACCTGATGCATGACGCGCGGGGCGTCGGCCTCGCGGCTACCCAGGTGGGCGTCCTCCAGCGCTTGTTCGTGTTCCACGCAGCCGGCGACGACGGTGTAACCGCGATCGTCAATCCTGAGATCACGGCCAGGACGGAGGAGATCGAAGTCGCCGACGAGGGCTGCCTCTCCCTCCAGGGAGTGCTTGTTCCGGTCGAGCGCGCGATCCGCGTCACGATCGAGGGACAGGACCTCCGCGGCGAGCCGCTTCGGCTCGAGCTCGAGGAGATGGACGCCCGAGTCGTCCAGCACGAGCTCGACCATCTGAACGGCGTGCTGATGCTCGAGCGCACGGACGACGAGTCGCGCCGCGAGGCGCTGGCAACGCTGCGCCGCAGCATCACTCCCACTCGTTAGCCTCCTCGGCATGAAGATCGTCGTAGCCGCCACGGCGCCGTTCGGCGCGGACGTGCTCGAGCGGCTTGCCGCGCGGCACGACGTCGCGGCGTTGCTGACCCGGCCCGACCGGCCCGCCGGGCGCGGCCGGAAGGTCGCCGCGCCCCCTGCCAAGCTCGCGGCCGAACGGCTCGGGATTCCCGTGCTCCAGCCCGACCGGCCGATGGCCGAGCTCGAGCTTCCGGCCGACACCGTCGTCGTCGCCGCCTACGGCCTGCTGATCCCCGAGGAGCTGCTCGGCCGCGGCCTCTGGCTGAACGTGCACCCGTCGCTGCTGCCGCGCTGGCGTGGCGCGGCGCCGGTCGAGCGCGCGCTGATGGCCGGTGACGCCGAGACCGGCGTCACGATCCACCAGACCGTGAAGGAGCTCGACGCCGGTCCGATCGCCGCCCAGCGTGGGTTCCTCCTCACGCCGGAGGACGACGCCGGCTCTGTCTATGCGCGTGCTGCCGAGCTCGCCGTCGAGTTGCTGGACGAGGTGCTGCCCGGGCCCGTCTTCCGGGCGCAGGAGGGCGAGTCCAGCTACGCGGCCAAGATCGAGCCCGACGACCGCGTGCTCGATCTCTCGCGTCCCGCCGAGAGCCTGAACCGGATCCGTGCACTCTCGCCGCACATCGGCGCCCGCGGTGAGCTGCACGGGCGTCCGGTGACGATCTGGAAAGCGGAGCTCGAGGACGGAGAGCTTGTGCCGCTCGAGGTGCAGCCGGAGGGTGGCAGGCGCATGGAGTACGACTCGTTCGTGCGCGGGCTCCGTTGAAGGTCGCTCCGGCTCGGCAAGCTGCCTACGACGTGCTCCTGCGCGTCGCCGAGGAAGGGGCTTACGCAGACCGGGCGCTCCGCAGCGCCTCGGCCGCGCTCGACGACCGCGACCGCTCGCTCGCGCGGCAGCTCGCGTTCGGCTCCGTCCAGCGGCTCCGGACGCTCGACCACGCGATCGAGACGCTCGGCAAGCGGCCGGTGCGCAAGCTCGACCCGCCGGTGCTGGCAGCGCTCCGGCTCGGTGCGTACCAGCTCGGCTACCTCGACGGCGTGCCGCGCTACGCGGCGGTGAACGAGTCGGTCGAGCTCGTGCGGGCGGCGAGGCTCGAGCGCGCCGTCCCGTTCACGAACGCGGTGCTCCGGCGGGTCGCGGACGGGATCGAGCCGCTTCTCGCCGCACTCCCCGAGGGCCCCCTCAAGCACTCCTACCCCGACTGGGTGTGGGACATCTGGCGCCGCGATCTGGGCGAAGAGGAGGCTCTCGCGCTGATGCGGGCGCAGAACGAGTCCCCACCTGTCGTTGTCAGACATGTCCGGGGACAGACCCCGGACGGGTCCGCAACGGACATCCCGAACGCCTACGAGGTCGACCGTGTCGACGAAAACGCCCTGGAAAACGGCGAGATCTGGCCGCAGAGTCGCGGCTCGCAGCTCGCCGGCCTTTGCGTCCGCTCCCAGTCGGGCGAGCGAGTGCTCGACGTCTGTGCCGCCCCGGGCGGGAAGGCGACGATGCTCGCCGGCGAGGTCGTCGCGGTCGAGGTGAACGAGGCGAGGGCGCGGGAGCTCGAGGAGAACGTGCGCCGGCTCGGCGCCGCTCACGTCAGCGTCGTGCAGGCGGACGGGCTCGCTCTGCCGCCTGAGCTGACGGGGTTCGACCGGGCGCTGGTCGATGCGCCCTGCTCCGGCCTGGGTGTCCTCGCGGCGCGCCCCGATCTCCGCTGGCGGTCGAGTCCCCTGCCCGAGCTTCAGCTGGAGCTGTTGCGCGCGGCCGCGGCGCGCGTCAGGCCGGGCGGGACGATCGTCTACTCGGTCTGCACCGTCAACGCGGACGAGTCGGAGGCGGTCGTCGACGCCTCCGGGCTCGAGATCGAGGCGATCGAGGAGTGGGCGCAGTTCCGTCACGCGCGCCGGCCCGAGTTCCTCCAGACCCTGCCGCACGTCCATCGCACGAGCGGTTTCTTCATCGCGCGCCTCCGCGTCGCGGCCTAGGATCGTCGTATGGCTTGGCGCGACTGGGTGCGGACGGTCGAGATCGAACCGTCGCTGTACGCGGCGGACTTCACACAGCTAGGCGACCAGATCGAGATCCTGCTGGGCGCCGGTGTCCGCGTTTTCCACTTCGACGTCGGCGACGGCCACTTCGTCCCGCCCGTGACGATCGGACCGGTGGTACTGCGTTCGATCGCGCCGATGATCCACGCTCAGGGCGGGATCATCGACTGCCACCTGATGGTGGACAACCCCGCGCACCACTTCCAGGAGCTCTCGGAGTCGGGCGCCGACAGCGTTACGTTCCACGTCGAGGCCGTGGACGACGTCACGGCCGTGATGGGGCAGGCCCGCGAGCTCGGGCTCGGGGTCGGCATCGCCTTCAACCCGGGAACGGAGGTGGACGTCGCCGCCGAGGCTGCGAACCTGGGCGCCGACCTCTGTCTCTGCATGTCGATCGTGCCCGGCTACTCCGGCCAGGAATTCATGGAAGAGGCCTACGGGCGGATCGAGCGCCTGCGCGCGCTGGTCGACTGCTTCGTGCAGGTGGACGGCGGCGTCAAGCCGGAGAACGTCCGGCAGGTGCACGACGCGGGCGCGAACCTGCTCGTTGTCGGCAGCGGCATCTTCGCGAGCGACGACCTCGCGCAGGCGTATCGCCGCTTGGTAGAAGCGTTGGCATGAGTCTGCAGCGGGCGCTCGAGCTCGCGGACGACGCGCAGGGCAGGGCGTATCCCAAGCCGACCGTCGGGGCGGTCGTCGTCGCCGGAGACGAGGTCGTCGGCGAGGGTGCGACCGAGGCCGGAGGCCGGCATGGGGAGGTCGTCGCGCTCGAAGCCGCCGGCGAGCGTGCCCGCGGCGCGACGCTGTACGTGACGATGGAGCCCTGCGCGCACCACGGCTCGACGCCTCCGTGCGTCGACGCCGTGCTCGCCGCCGGAATCGCGCGTGTCGTCGCCGGCTCGCGCGACCCGAATCCCGAGGCGGCCGGCGGCCTCGAGCGACTCGCGGCCGCGGGCGTGGAAGTCGAGCTCGCCGACAGCGCCGACGCGCGGCTCCAGAACGAGGCCTGGCGAACCTGGGTTGCGCAGGGGCGTCCGTTCGTCACCTACAAGGCCGCGATCACGCTCGACGGCCGTGTCACCGTGCCCGGCTCGCGCTGGGTCTCGGGGCTGGCGTCCCGCCGGCGCGTGCACCAGCTGCGCGCGGCCTCCGACGCCGTCGCGGTCGGCATGGGCACCGTCCGGCTCGAGAACCCACGCCTGGACGCCCGCGACGTGGGCGCCACGCACCAGCCTCGCCGGCTTGCGTTCGGCACCGGGCCGCTACCAGGCGGTTCCGAGCTCGAGCTGCGCACCGGGACGATCGAGGAGGAGCTTGCGGCGCTCGCGGCCGAGGGCGTCCAGTCGCTCCTGCTCGAGGGCGGGCCGACGCTCGCCGGGGCCTTTCTCCGCGTCGGGCTCGTCGACAAGCTGCTGCTCTTCGTCGCACCGCTGCTGTCCGGCGCAGGCCCTGGTCTCGCCGACCGGCTCGATGCGCCGCTCACGCTCGTCCGGCTGACGACCAAGCAGGTCGGCGACGACGTTCTCCTCGAGGGCTATCTCCGCGAGCCGTAACCTAGAACGGTGTTCACGGGGCTCGTGCGTGAGGTGGGGGAGGTGGTGTCGTTCGAGGACGGCCGGCTCGTCGTCGAGTGCGCCACCGTCGCCGAGTTGGGCGACTCGATCGCGATCGCGGGCGTCTGTCTGACGGTCGTCGAGCACGGCGGCGGTGGGCTTTCGTTCGACGTCGTGCCCGAGACGCTCGGGCGCGTCAAGCCGTTCGCCGGGCGTGTCAACGTCGAACCGGCGCTCCGCGCGGGCGATCCGCTCGGCGGGCATCAGGTCCAGGGCCATGTCGACGGTGTCGGCAGCGTTGCCTCCGTCACCCCCGACGGCGACGAGGTTCGCGTCCGAGTCGAGGCGCCGGTGGAGCTGCTGCGCTACTGCGTCGAGAAGGGCTCGATCACCGTCGACGGCGTCTCGCTGACCGTCGCCGGGGTCGACGAGACCGGGCTCGAAGTGGCGCTGATCCCGCACACACTCGCCGAGACGACGCTCTCGCTTCTTGCCGCCGGAGACAACGTCAATCTGGAGACGGACGTCCTCGCGAAGTACGTCGAAAAGCTACTGCCCGGTACGATGCGGCCGTGACGATGACCACCCCGACGCGCACCGAGAGCCCGTTCGCCACCGTCGAGGAGGCGATCGAGGAGATCCGCGAAGGGCGCTTCGTCGTCGTCGTCGACGACGAGGACCGCGAGAACGAGGGCGACCTGACGATCGCCGCCCAGTTTGCCACCCCGGAGGCGGTCAACTTCATGGTCACGCACGCGCGCGGCCTCGTCTGCCTCTGTCTGACCGACGAGCGCTGCGACGAGCTTGGCCTCCGCCAGATGACCGACCAGAACGAGACGCCGTTCCGGACCGCCTTCACTGTGTCGGTCGAGGCGCGTGAGGGTGTCACTACCGGGATCTCGGCACAGGACCGCTCCCGCACGATTCAGGTGGCCGTCGACCCGACCTCGAAGGCTGCGGACCTCGTACAGCCCGGTCATATCTTTCCCCTGCGGGCGCGCCGCGGCGGTGTGCTCGAGCGCTCGGGCCAGACCGAGGCCGCCGTCGACTTGGCGCGGCTCGCAGGCCTGAATCCGGCGGGGGTCGTCTGCGAGATCATGAAGGACGACGGCACGATGGCCCGCGTGCCCGATCTCGTCCCGTATTGCGAGGCGCACAGGCTCAAGATGATCACGGTCGCCGACCTGATCGAGTACCGCCGGCGCCACGAGAAGCTCGTCGAGCGCGTCACCTCGGTGCGCCTGCCGACCGTGCACGGGGAGTTCACGTCCGTGGCATTTCGCGAGACGCTGACGGGCAAGCATCACGTCGCGCTCGTCAAAGGCGAGGTCGACGGCCACGAGAACGTGCTCGTCCGCGTCCATTCGGAGTGCCTGACCGGCGACGTCTTCCACTCGCTCAAGTGCGACTGCGGCGAGCAGCTCGAGCTGGCGCTGCAGCGGATCGGTGCGGAGGAGCGCGGCGTGCTCCTCTACATGGCGCAGGAAGGCCGCGGGATCGGCCTGCTCAACAAGCTGAAGGCCTACGAGCTGCAGGAGCAAGGGCTCGACACCGTCGAGGCGAACCTCGCGCTCGGCTTCGCCGCCGATGCGCGCGACTGGGGGATCGGCAACCAGATCCTCGCCGATCTCGGCCTGACGACGATTCGCGTTCTGACCAACAATCCGAAGAAGGCGACCGGAATCGAGGGCTTCGGCCTCCAGGTCGTCGAGCAGGTGCCGATCGAGGTGCCACCGAACGAGGAGAACCGGCGCTACCTCGACGTGAAGCGCGACAAGCTCGGACACACCCTGCATCACCAGGGCATGCGCTACGAGCCGGAACTCTACGAAGGGATCGACACGTGAGCGAGCGCTGGCCCGAGACCCCGAAGCTCGCAGAGCCGCCGGAGGACGACGAGGTCGACGCGGACGCCCCGGTCGAGGAAGTGGTCGACGCGGAGCCGGCACCGGCTACCCCGACCTCGGAGCATGTCGAGGGCGAGTTCTCCGTGCCCGACGGCTACGGCATCCTCCAGGGCAAGCCGGAGGGAACTCGCCGGGCGGTCGGGATCGTCGTCGGCCGCTTCAACGGCGCCGTCACGTCCCGGCTCCTCGACGGCGCGCTCGCGGAGCTCGAGGAGGCGGGGGTGGCGCGGGACGCAATCACGATCATGCCCGTGCCGGGAGCGTTCGAGCTGCCGATCGCGGCGATGGCGCTCGCCAAGACCCGCCGCTACGCCTGCATCGTCGCCCTGGGCTGCGTGATCCGCGGCGACACGGCGCACTTCGACTTCGTCGCCGGGGAGGCTGCTTCCGGTCTCCAGCTCGCGGCGCTCGAGACGGGCGTGCCGGTCGCCTTCGGCGTGCTGACGCTCGAGGAGGCCGATCAGGCCGAAGACCGCATTGCGAAGGGCGCCGAAGCCGCCCGGACGGGCCTCGAGATGGCTGACGTCTTCGCGCAGCTCCGTGCAGCCGCCTCTCGCTGACCTAGTAACAGACTGTTACTAGGCGTGGAACCGCTGCTATCATCCGCGGCCGATGTCCAAGGTCTGCGTCACCTGTGGGAAGAAGCCGTCGTTCGGCAACAACCGGAGCCACTCGATGGTGGCGACGCGCCGCCGCTTCAACCCGAACCTCCAGAAGGTGCGCATCCTCCTGAACGGCGTTGCCAAGCGCGCCTACGTCTGCACCCGCTGCCTCAAGGCGGGCAAAGTGCAGAAGGCTCTCTAGCCCGCAACCTCCCGGCCTCCCGTACCGTCTAAGCTCGCGGACGTGGAGCGGGGACACCTCACGGAGCAATCCGAGCTCGGCCGGATCACGATCGCGGCGGACGCGATCGCGCAGATCGTTGGCCACACCGCCGCCGAGTGCTACGGCGTCGTCGGCATGGCCGGCAAAGGGCTGAAGCGCCGGCTGACGCGCGACAAGCTGACACAGGGGGTCGAAGTCTCGGGCTCTGGGGAAGGCTTGCGTCTCGACCTGCATGTCGTCGTCGAGTACGGGCTCAACCTGGCCGAGGTCGCAGCGGCTGTCCGCTCCCGCGTCGCGTACGAGGTCGAGCGCCTGACGGGGCTGAGCGTCGCGGCGGTCGAGGTGCACATCGACGACGTGCGGAAATCCGCCTGATGGTGTTGTTCTTCACCGACGGACGAGGACGCCGTGGTTTGCGGCCGGAGCCGGGCTTTGCCCGGCGGGAGGCCCGGCAACTCTGGGAGCCGCACCGACGAAGGAGGGGGCTCATGGGGGACCCATGGGTTCCCCCATGCTTGATCGACGACGTGCGGAAGTCGGCGTGACCGAGCTCGAACGGGCGAAGGAGCTCGGGCAGGCAGCGCTCGCGACACTCGAGGCAAACCGCCGCAGGATCGACGACCTGAACGTCTATCCCGTCCCGGACGGCGACACCGGCACGAATTTGACCGAGACCGCGCGCGCGATCATGAAGGTGCTCGAAGCCTCCACCGCCGCCGACCGCGCCACCCTCGCCAAGGAGCTCACGCGAGCCGCGCTGATGGGCGCCCGCGGCAACTCGGGCGTGATCTTCTCGCAGATCCTGAGAGGCGCGGCCGAGGCGCTCGGCGAGGCCGGGCTGCTCGATGCGGCCACGATCCGCCGCGCGTTCCGCGCCGCAAGCGATGCCGCCTATCGCGCCGTCAGCCGTCCGGTGGAGGGAACGATGCTGTCGGTGATCCGGGAGCTGGCGGAGGAGGCCGAGGACCCGCGAAACGCCGAGCTCGAGCCGGCGGCGCTCCTGAAGCAGCTGATCGAGCGCGGCGAGGACGCGCTGGCGCGGACGCCGGACCAGCTCGCCGTCCTGCGCGAGGCGGGAGTCGTCGACGCGGGCGGAGCGGGGCTGCTCGAGATCGTCCGTGGCGTCTCCGCGGCCCTGTCCGGCGAGCCGCTTCCGGACGCGCCGACGGAGGACGCCCACGAGGCGGGCCTCGACTCGATCCACCACGAGCAGTCCGAGTTCCGTTACTGCACGGTCTTCCTGGTCGACGGCGAGAACCTGGACGCCGAGTCGCTGGAGGCCCAACTCGAGCCGATGGGCGACTCTCTGCTCGTCGTCGGCGACTCGAACATGCTCAAGGTTCATGTCCACACCGACGACCCGGGCCGGGCCCTCTCGCTGGGAACCGCGCTCGGCACGCTCGAGGGCGTCGAGATCGCGAACATGCACAAGCAGACCGAGGACCGCTCCGAGCGGCTCACCTCGGTGCTGCAGGTCGTGCTGACGCTGGAGACCGCGGTCGTCGCCGTCGTTCCCGGGGCGGGCAACCGCCACCTCTTCGAGAGCTACAAGGCGCGCGTGATCGAGGGCGGCCAGACGATGAATCCCTCGACGGCCGACATCCTCGCGGCGATCGAGGCGTCACCGGCGGCCGAGGTGCTCGTGCTCCCGAACAACTCGAACGTCATCCTCTCGGCCGAGCAGGCCGCGACGCTGGCGGACAAGCCGGTCCGCGTGATCCCCTCGCGGTCGGTGCCCGCCGGCCTCGCGGCGATCGTCCGCTACCTGCCGTCGCTCAGCGCCGCCGAGAACGAGGCAGCGATGCTCGAGGCGCTCGAGCAGGTGGCCACCGGTGAGGTGACCGTCGCCTCGCGCGACGTCGAGCTCGACGGCGTTGCCGTGCACAAGGGCGACTGGCTCGGGCTCGCCGACGGCGCGGCGGTCGCGTCGTCGCCCGATTTCGACGAGGTTGCCTCCGCCGTCGCCGACCGGCTCCTCTCCGGCGGCCGCGAGTTCCTGACGCTGCTGACGGGCGAGCAGGAGCCGCAGCTGGACGAGTTTCTGCGCCGGGTCCGCGAGCGGCATCCGGGCGTCGAGGCCGACATCCAGCCGGGCGGCCAACCGCACTACCCGCTGCTCCTCTCTGCCGAGTAGCCCTTATGGTCAGGGGGTGGAGGCCTCTGCCCAGCCGATCCGCGTCCTCCTCGTCGAGGACAACGACGTTTTCCGCCAGGCGCTCGAGCTCCTGCTCGAGCTGCAGGAGGGCCTCGAGGTCGTCGGCGCCGTCTCGGACGGGGCCGACGCGGTCGGCGCGTGCAAGCGGCTCAACCCACACGTCGCCGTGATGGACTTCCGCCTCCCGGGCATGGACGGTGTCGAGACGACGATTGCGCTGACGCGCGAGTGCCCCCAAGTCGCGGTCGTCTGCCTGACTGCGTCCGCGAGCCCGCGTGAGCTCGATGCACTGATGGCGGCCGGCGCCGTCGACTGTCTCCGCAAGGATCAGGAGCTCGAGGAGATCGTCGCCGCGGTCCGCTCTGCAGGCGAGTCGCGCAGGTGAACCTCACCAGCGAGAACACCGCGGTGGTACTCGACTCCACCGCCGACTTCCCCGACGCCCAGATCCGCTTCCCGAACATGCGCGTCGTCCCGCTCTACGTCCGCTTCGGCGAGGAGAGCTTCCGCGACTACGTCGAGCTCGACCCGCACGACTTCTACCGGCGCCTGCGCACCGCTCCCGAGCTGCCGACGACCTCGCAGCCGACGCCGCAGGACTTCATGTCGACCTACAGCGCCCTCTCCGGCTACGAGCGCATCTACTCGCTGCACATCTCGTCGAAGCTGTCTGGCACGTTCCAGAGCGCCTCGCTCGCCGCGTCCGAGCTCGGCGGCGACCGGATCCGCCTGATCGACACCGAGTCCGCGTCGGTCGGCATCGGGATGCTCGCGATCGCGATTCAGGAGCTGCTGGCCGGTGGGACGACCGACGAGGAGATCGAGGCGCTCGCCGCGCTCCACCGCGAGCGCGGCGGCATCCTCTTCACCGTCGACACGCTCGAGTTCCTCGCGAAGGGCGGCCGCATCGGCCGTGGCAGGGCGCTGATGGGCAACCTCCTGAACGTCAAGCCGATTCTGGCGATCGAGGATGGGGAGGTCGTGCCGGTGTCGAGGGTGCGCGGTCGTGCGAAGGCGTTCGAGGAGTTCCGTCGCCGTTTCGAGGCGGCGACGACGGACGGTCCCGGGCTCGGAATCGGGATCGCGCACGCCGAGGCTGCGGAGGCCGTCGAGCAGCTGCGGGCGATCGTGCTCGCGACGCGTCCCCAGGCAGAGGTCAAGCTGGTGACGAGTCTCGGCGCCGTCGTCGGCACCCATGCCGGCCCCGGAACCGTCGGCTTCTTCTGGTTTCAGCCGCGCTAGCCGGACCGGCTGCAATACTCGCCCGATGAGCCGGCCCCAGCCCGGTTTCGCCGCCGTGGACCCGCCTGACCGCTGGCCGCCGACGCGCGGGCGCTTCCGCACCGAGCTGCTCGAGGCCCCACTGGAGACGCTGCCCGGCGTCGGGCCGACCCTGAAGAAGCGGCTCGCCAAGCTCGGGCTCGAGCGCGTCGGCGACCTGCTCGAGCACCGGCCGCGCCGGTACGAGCGGCCGGCGCCGCAGAAGCGGATCTCGGAGCTCTTCGGGGACGAGGAGGTGCTGATCGAAGGAGAGGTGCTGAGGGCATCGCTGCGGCGCGGCCGGGGGCGGCTGCAGATCCTCACCGCGCAGGTGAGCGACGGCAGCGGGCAGATCAGCGCCACCTGGTTCAACCAGCCGTGGCTGAAGGACAAGCTGACCCCGGGCACGCACGTGCGCATCCGGGGCCAGCAGAACCGCTTCGGCTTCGCGGTCAAGTCCTTCGACCTGAACGGCGGGTCGGCGACAGCCGACTTCGCGCCGGTCTACCCGGCGAGTGAGGAAGTGTCCGCGGCGAAACTGCGTGAACTGGTCGCGAGTGCGCTGTCGCACGCTCGCGACCATCCGGATCCTCTGCCGGCTGCCGTGAAGACCGAGCGAGGGCTTCCCCTCCGAGCAGACGCGCTCGTGGCGGTCCATCAGCCGCGCTCGCTCGCCGAAGCCGAGCAGGGCAGAGAGCGGCTCGCCTTCGACGAGCTGCTCGTCCTCCAGCTCGCGCTCGCCCGCCGCGCCGCCGAGCGCGAGCGAGCGGTCGCCGCGGCGCTCCCGGAGCCCGGGGCGCTGATCGACCGCTACCGCGCCGCGCTCCCGTTCGAGCTGACCGAGCATCAGGAGAAGGCGATCGCGGAGATCGACGGCGACCTGGCGAGAACGACGCCGATGCAGCGCCTGCTGCAGGGCGACGTCGGGTCGGGCAAGACCGTGGTCGCGCTCTATGCGCTCCTGCGGGCTGTCGAGGCGGGCCGCCAGGGTGCGCTGATGGCGCCGACGGAGACGCTCGCGGAACAGCATTTCCTCACGATCGAGGGCATCTGCATGGAGCTCGGCGTCAGCTGCGCGCTCGTCACCGGCTCGATCAAGTCGAAGGTCGGCGGCCAGGCCGACGTCGTCGTCGGCACGCATGCGCTGATCCAGAAGGGCTTCGAGTTCCGCGACCTCGCCGTTGCCGTCGTCGACGAGCAGCACCGCTTCGGCGTCGAGCAGCGCTCGGCGCTGATCGAGGGCCGCTCCCCGCACGTGCTCCATATGACGGCGACGCCGATCCCGCGCACGCTCGCGCTGACCGTCTACGGCGATCTCGCCGTCAGCGAGATCGCGAAGCCGCCGGCGAGCCGCAAGCCGATCGTCACCGCCTGGGTGACGGACGAGCGGAGCTCCGAGGCGTATACGCGGCTGCGTTCTCACCTCGCCGAGGGAAGACAGGCGTACGTCGTCTGCCCGCTGATCGAGGAGTCGGCGACGTCGACCGCCCGTGCGGCAGAGCAGGAGGC
>JANMJY010000158.1:0-5449 GCA_031371615.1 Actinomycetes bacterium
CCTCGATCGCCGAGCGCGCAGCGGCTCGGGTCAAGTGGTCGAGCCGCAGCAGGTTGGCGAACAGAGCGGGGAGGCGCCGCTTGAAGGCGTCGAGGTCGGCCAAAGCGTCGTCCCGGATGCCGAGCAGCACGTGAACGGGCAGGTCGGGACGCGTCAGCACGTCCTCCAGCTCGTCCGCCAGCGGGCCTCCGTCGCGCCCGTGGTAGAGGACGTACTCCTCCATCTGGTCGAGCACGAGATACAGCTCGGCTCCAGTCGCGACGGTGCGCTCGGCGAGAGCGTCCGCCAGTGGTACGTCGAGACGCGCCTGTGCCGCCACCGCGACCGCTGCAACCGGGTCGTCGCGCCAGCGATCCACGATCACGACCTCAGCGCCGACGTCTTCGGGGCCGTCGGCAGCGGGGACGAGCGTCCGCAGCCGCCGCGCGACGCCTGCGCGCAGAAGCGAGCTCTTGCCGACGCCGCTGGGCCCGTAGAGGACGGTGAGGCGCGAGGCCATGAGGTTCGCGGCGACGAGCTCCGACTCGCGCTCGCGCCCGAAGAAGAAACGCCGGTCGTGCTCGGAATCGCCGAAGTACGCAAGTCCTTTGAACGGCGAGGGAGGCAGACTCACGCCCGTGCCGCGTCTTCCTCGGCGAGCGCAGATGTCAGCCGCGCGAGCTCCCCGGCGTATGTGTCGAGCGAAACGTTGTAGACCTCGGCCCCGCGCTCGCGCCAGAGCTCGCCACCGACGTGGTCCGCCGACTGCTGGACCGCCCAGGAGCGATACGCAAGCCGGTCGCTTCCCCAGACCCTGCGAAGGAAGACGCGGAGACTCCAGTCGTCGACGTCGTATCCGAGGAACAGCAGGTGACTGCGCCGGAGACGCGCTGCGACCTGGACCGGCACCGTCCCGGCTGAGTCGCCGACGAGGTAGTCGATGTGATCGTCCTCGCTGACGGCGAAGCTCTCCCGTTCGCGCGTGCCACCCCGGTCAACGTGGCCGTGGATCTTGAGCAGGACGCTTCGCTCATCGAGCGCCAGCCCCGTGTAGGCGTTCGGCTCGTCGACGACTGTCCCTGCGCCGCCGGGCGAGATGTGAAGGAATTTCCCCCGGTCGCGGCCGGCCGCGACGTACACGACCACGTCGAGCTCCTCGCCGGCCGCTTCGAAGGCGCGCTCGACGCCCGTGTCGAGCCCGGTCGAGACGATCAGCTGTTGCGGAAGGCCCTTGCGTCGAAGCAACGGCGGCAAAGCGGCGAGCCAGGCGTGCAGTGGCGCCGGCTCGACATCTCGGTCGAGTGCAAGGTGCAGCTCGTCGTGCAGAGGCCCGATCCCGTTCCGTGCCGCGATCACCTGCGAGACGTAGGCAAGGCCGCGCCCGCCGGTATCGAGCTCGAAGCGCTCCGCCAGGAGCCTTGCCAGCTCGTGACCGGCGATGCCTCCTGCAGCGGGTCCCAGCACCGGCACGAGCCGCCCCGCCGAGAACGCGCGCAACACCTCGTCGTAATGGTCGTCGAGCGCAGGCGGCGCCACGCGCACCAGCGAGCGCTCCTGGCGCAGGATCGACCCGTAGAGCCCCTGAAGCTCGGGGCCAGGCTCGATCCCGAGCTCGTCGACCAGCGTCCGGCGGGCGTCGTGGTAGGCGGAGAGTGCGTCGGCCTGGCGGCCCGAGCGGTAGAGCGCGAGCATCAGCTGCGACCGCAGCCGCTCCCGCAGCGGATGCCGGCGTACGAGCGACTCGACCTCGGCCACGAGCTCGGAGTCGACGTCCACTTCCAGGTCGGCCGCGATCCGGTCCTCGAGCACGCCCAGGCGGAGATCCTCGAGCCGGTGGATCTCGGACTGCGCAAAGTCCTCGAGCTCGGAGTCGGCCAAGGCCGCACCGCGCCAGAGCGCGAGCGCCTCGCGCAGCATCTTCGCGCGCTCCGGCGGCTCCAGCGTGCGCGCCTCTCGCGCGAGCCGCTCGAAGCGGACGAGATCGAGCTGCTCGCCGTCAAGCTCGAGGAGGTACCCCGCCGGCCGCGTGTGCAGGAGACCCGGCCCCAGCAGTTTCCGTAGCTGCGAGACCGTGTTTTGGAGCGAGGTCGTCGCCGTGCGTGGCGGATGCTCGCCCCAGAGCTCGTTGACGAGGCGCTCCGAGGAGACGGGCTCGTTCGCCCGCAGTAGCAGCAGCGTCAGCACCGCGCGCTGGTTCCGGCCGCCGAGCGGCACAGGTGTCTCCCCGTCGAGGATCTCGAGGGGGCCGAGGATCCGGAACTCGAGCACTGCATCTGGGTTGTAACAGGGTTCACAGGCCTTTGAAAGCCCCGCTACGGCCGCATTAGCGGGCCATTAGGTCCACGTGAGTGAGCCATTTAGGCCTCCTCCGACGGTGGCCGCATGGCTACCACGCGCACCACCTCAACTCTCGCCATTCTGGCCGCGACGATCGTGCTCCTCGTCGCCGCCTCGGCGCCCGGGAAGCAGATCCCCGCAGCAGCAACGCACGCAGAGCACGTGGAGAACGAGTACGAGGAGGAGGGCTACGCCGCTGCGAAGGCTCGGCAACAGGAGCCGGATGCGCTCGAGGCCGCCTTCCCGCTCGAGAGCTACCGCCCAGGAGGGACCGCGGTCCTGCGGGTCTGGACGGCGACCCGTGGCGCCACGATCCGCGTCTTCCACGTCGGCCCGGAGCGTCAGCTGACGGTCGGCAGCAACGAGATGGAGGGCGTGCCGGTAAACGAGCCGCGCCGCTTCGCCGTCCTCCGCAGCGGAACGAAAATCTCGATCGAGATCGGCGATTGGCCGAGCGGCCTCTACTTCGCGAAGCTGACGTCACCTGGACGAGTCGGGTTCGCACCCTTCGTCGTCCGGCCCAAGCGGCTCGGCGAGCATCGCGTCGCGATCGTGCTCCCGACCCGAACCTGGCAGGCGTACAACTTCCGCGATGACGGCGGCGACGGGAAGGGCGACACCTGGTACGCGACGCCGGGCCATCTGCAGTCCCGGCTCGGCCGCCCGTTCCTGAACCGCGGCGTGCCGCCGCACTACCGCCAGTACGACGTGCGCTTCCTGCGCTGGCTGCACCAGACCGGCCGTAACGTGGACGTGCTCTCGCAGGCCGAGCTGGACGGCACGACCGGCACCCGGCTCGCCGCGGCGTACGAGCTGCTCGTCTTCCCGGGTCACCACGAGTACGTCACCCGGGGCGAGTACGACGCGGTCGAAGGCTTCCGCGATCGCGGCGGCAACCTGATCTTTCTCTCCGCGAACAACTTCTTCTGGCGGATCGACCTGCAGGGTCGGACGATGACACGCGTGCAGAAGTGGCGCGAGCTCGGCCGTCCCGAGGCGAGCCTGCTGGGCGTTCAGTACATCGGCAATGACATGGGCGAGCACCGCGGTCCGTGGCTGGTCGGGCCGGCGGCGGCGGAGAGCTGGATCTTCGAGGGCGTCAAGCTGCGGAAAGACAACGAGTTCTCGGACGCCGGAATCGAGATCGACGCGGTCGCACCGAGCACCCCGCGCGGGGCACGCGTCCTGGCGGCAATCCCGAACCTGCTCGGGCCCGGGATGACAGCGCACATGACCTACTACGAGACGTCTGCCGGGGCGAAGGTGTTCGCCGCGGGCGCCTTCACGCTTGCCGGTTCGATTCGGCAGCCCGCGGTGCAGCGGCTGCTCATCAATCTCTGGGAGCGGCTGGCAGAGGAGCGCTGACCCATACGACGAGGCTAGACGGACTCCCGACCAAGTCCATCACCACTGCCGACTACGATTCGCGGCGATGCGCCGTCTCGCACTCGTCGTCGTTCTCCTCGCTTTCCCGGCGACTGCCGGCGCGGCTGATCTCGAGGTCGCGCCCAAGGACTTCTCGCCGGCGGCGGAACGGCTCCGGATCCGGGCCGCGTTGCCCAAGACGGCGCGGGTGGGGCTGCAGCTCGCGACGCCCGGCGGCCGGCCGCTCGGCTGGATCTCCGAGCCCCAGCAGCGCCGCTACCTGACTCTCCATTGGAACGGCCGCCTGCACGGCGCCCGCGTGCCGGACGGCCGCTATCTGATCCGCCTCGTCGGGGCCGGGCACGAGGTTGCCTCCTCGCCGTTCCGGATCGACCGGACGACGCCGAAGCTGGCGAACTTCGACGTGCACAACCGCGACCGGAATCCGTTTCAGGGCGACAACGACCGCTTGACGACGATCTCGCCCAACGGAGACGGCGTGCGCGAGGCGGCGAAGATCTCCTTCACGCTCAGCGAGAGGGCGCGCGTGCACTTCGAGGTGACGCGAACGGTCAGCGCGCCGCAGACGATCTACGAGCTGACAGCCAATCTGCCGCCGGGCCGGAACACCTTCACCTGGCAACCGCACTGGTCGGTCGGCGCACGCACGTATCTCGTCCGGATCACCGCGACGGACGGCGCCGGCAACCGCCGCACCTACGGCGCCGACAACGCCCGCGAGGGGAGGCGGCTCAAGTCCGCGGTCGTGCGGCTGCTCGGCGTCGACGCCGGCTTCACGGGCGAGAGCTACGTCGCGACCAGCTCGGCCCGGCTCGCGATCGAGACCGACGCCGAGTCGCTGACGCTGCAGACGTTCCGTGCCGGGCCGGAGGACACCCCGACGCACAGCGACACGATCATGAACGGCGTCCCGGTGAACGCGCCGGTGACGATCCCGTGGACGGCCCGCAGCCGCCGCGCCACGCTCAACCTTGCGATCGGCCCGTGGCCGACCGGGGTCTACTTCGTCAAGCTGACCGCGAACGACGGCCGGATCGGGTACGCGCCGTTCGTCGTGCGACCGACGACGCTCGGCGCCACGAGCCGCATCGCCGTCGTGATGCCGACGAACACCTGGCAGGCGTACAACTTCCGCGACGCCGACGGCAACGGCTGGGGCGACACGTGGTACGCGAAGGGCGCGCAGAGCACCGCGGCACTCGGACGCGCATTCATCCGCCGCGGCGTGCCGCCGCAGTGGCGCAAGTACGACGTCGGCTTCCTCCGCTGGCTGCAATGGACGTCGAAGACACCAGAAGTGCTGACCGAGACGGACCTCGAGTCGATCCGGACCGCGGAGGAGCTGATCGGCCTCTACGACTTCGTCATCTTCCCGGGCCACACCGAGTACGTAACCCAGCACGAGCACGACCTGATCCGCAACTACCGCGATCTCGGTGGCAACCTCGCCTTCCTCTCGGCGAACAACTTCTTCTGGGAGGTGCGCCTCGACGGCCGTGTGCTGCGCCGGACGCGGCAGTGGCGCGACCTCGGTCAGCCCGAGTCGGCGATCATCGGCGTCCAGTACCGCGCGAACGACGACGGCCGGATCCAGAAGCCGTTCGTCGTCCGCGCCGCCGGCACCGCACCCTGGTTCTACGAGGGCACCGGCCTCGCCGACGGCGGGGTGTTCGGCGAGACGCTCGGCGGTTACGGGATCGAGATCGACCAGACGACGCAGTTCACTCCGGAGGGCACGATCGTCCTC
>JANMJY010000214.1:0-5618 GCA_031371615.1 Actinomycetes bacterium
GACGATCCTGAACGGGATCTACTTCCCCGCCGTCGACCTGCTCGCGTCGGCTGCGACCGCGATCGTCTTCGGCTACGGCGGCTGGCTCGTCTACCACGGTCACATGTCCACGGGCACGCTCTTCGCATTCGCGCTCTACCTCTCCAACTTCTTCGACCCGATCCAGCAGCTCTCGCAGCTCTACAACACGTTCCTGTCCGCGATCGCAGCGCTCGACAAGATCATCGGCGTGCTCGACGAGGAGCCTCAGGTGATCGATCGGCCCGGAGCGCTGGAGCTGCCGCGGATCGACGGTCGCGTCCACTTCGAGGACGTTCGCTTCGGCTATGGGCCGGAGTTCCCCGAGGTGCTGCACGGGCTCGAGCTCGACGTGCCCGCGGGCACCACGGTTGCCCTCGTCGGACACACGGGCGCCGGCAAGTCGACGATCGCAAAGCTGATCGCGCGCTTCTACGACCCGACCCAGGGCCGGATCACGATCGACGGCCACGACCTCCGCGGCGTCACGCAGCACTCGCTGCGCCGCCAGCTCGGGATCGTGCCGCAGGAGGGGTTCCTCTTCGGCGGCACCGTCGCCGAGAACATCGCCTTCGCGCGGCCGGACGCTCGCCCCGAGGAGATCGAGGCCGCGGCGGAAGCGGTCGGGGCGCACCGGTTCATTCTCGAGCTGGAGGACGGCTACGAGACGCAGCTCGGCGAGCGTGGCACCCGGCTCTCGCTCGGCCAGCGCCAGCTCGTCGCATTCGCCCGTGCCCTCCTCGCCGACCCGCGCATCCTGATCCTCGACGAGGCCACGTCGTCGGTGGACATCGGCACCGAGCGTCAGATCGAACAGGCGCTCCGCCGCCTCCTGGCGGGCCGGACGGCGTTCGTGATCGCGCACCGCCTCTCGACGATCCGGGACGCCGAGCTGATCGTCGTGCTGGAACACGGCCGTGTCGTCGAGCACGGCACCCACGAGGAGCTGATCGCCCGCCGCGGCCTCTACACGAGCCTGTACGGCGACTGGGCCGACGCCGTCGCCTGACGGCAGTAGATTGTCGGCGTGGATCCAACGCACGAGCTCGCGAGCTGGGGCCGCCGGCTGGCGGCGCTGCTCGTCGACGGGCTGATCCTCGGCGGCATCGTGCTGGCGACGCTCGTCAGCGCCGGCGTGCCGCTGGAGGACATCAATACGACGATCCTCGAGGGCAGCTCGCTCGCCCTGATCCTGATCTTCATCCTCCCGAAGGCGATCTACGACACCGCGATGATCGGCTCGCGAAATCAGACCTTCGGAAAGATGGCCTTGCACATCAAGGTCGTCGACGCGGCCGACCGGGTGACCCGGATCGGCTATGCGAGGGCCTTCACGCGCTGGCTCTCGACGGCGTTCCTCTGGGCGCTCTTCACCCTCCCCGGCGTCCTCGACCACCTCTGGCCGCTGCGCGACGGCCGCCGCCAGACCCTGCACGACAAGTTTGCGCGCAGCGTCGTGGTGCGCACCTGATGGATCTCGACAAAGAGACCGAGGAGCGGATCGACGAGCCGGTCTCCGAGGAGGCGATGCGGGAGACGCGGCTGACGCCGGCGCAGGCGATCGAGAAGATGCACATCACCCTGCCGGTGCGCGGCAACCGGAAGCTCCGCAAGCTGCTCGAACGGGTGAACGACGACAAGCAGCTGAAGGGCTGGTGGCACGTCTCCAACGTGAACGCAGTCGTGCGGATGGGGATCAACGACCACTCCTGGGTGCACATCCAGATCGTCGCGAACATCGCGCTCAAGCTCCTCCGGCAGCTGACCAAGCACGGCATCGAGCCCTCGGCAGTGCGCGACTTCGGGCTCGAGCAGGACGACGCCGAGGTGATCGTCATCCTCTCCGCCCTCCTGCACTGCATCGGCATGTCCGTGCACCGGCACGGGCACGAGGACTTCTCGCTCTTCCTCTCCGAGCCGAAGATGCGACAGCTCCTCGCGGGCATCTACGAGGAGCCTGAGGTGACCGTCGTCATCTCCGAGGTCCTGCAGGCGATCACGAGCCACCGTGCGGACGGGCAGCCGCTTGCGCTCGAGGCGGGGATCCTGCGCGTCGCCGACGCGCTCGACATGGCCGAGGGCCGCTCGCGGATCCCGTTCGAAAAGGGCCGCGTCTCGATGCACTCGCTCTCGGCGGCCGCGATCGACGACGTCTCGATCAAGGACGGCGAGTCGCGTCCGGTGATGATCGAAATCGTCATGAACAACTCGTCGGGCCTCTTCCAGGTCGACGGCCTGCTGAAGGCGAAGCTGCTCGGCTCAGGCCTCGAGCCCTACGTCGAGGTGATCGCACACATCGACACGGAGGCCGAAAAGCGGCTGGTTTCGACCTACCGGCTCGAAACGTAGTTGGCTAAACTGGCGCCCGTCAGCCCTTGCGGGATCGTCTAATGGTAGGACGCCGGACTCTGAATCCGGTAGTCTAGGTTCGAGTCCTAGTCCCGCAGCTTTGACGAAAAGCCCCGCTCAAGCGGGGTTTTTCTTTAGGCGTGACTTATTTGTTTAGTTATACTCTACTTAGTTTTTGCTCTTATCTCCGGTCTTGCAGAGGGCCGGCAGCGAGGCTGTGTCTCTCCTCCCCTCGAGGTGCGCGCCCAAGCAAGAAGACCGCGGGCCTTCTGGGGCCCCGCGTCTTTTCGCGCGCAAACTGCGGTCGGTCGACTTTCGCCGTGGCCGCAGGCGTGATATGCCGTAGGTGTGCGCCTTCCCGGCCGTCGTGCTGCGCTGACGCCGCTCGACGAAGCGGCGGCGTACGCACGCTGCCACGGGGGACGCGACAACGACGTGCGGATCGTGACGCTACCGCCGCGGCGACCTCGGTACGAGGACGTCCTCGCAAGCGGCGAGGATCTGCGCGTGCTCTTCGAGTTGCGGCTCGACGCACGCGAGCCCGAGACGACCTAGCGTCGCGTCGTGCGTGTCGTCGCTGCGGTGGCAGCCGGAGGGGCGCTCGGCGCACTCGCTCGCTACGGTCTCGATCGGTTGATCGAGCGTCGGAGCATGTCGATCTTCCCCTGGAGCACATTCGTCAGGCTGATCGCCGTCCTTGCGGGACAACACCTCGGCCGCTCGATCTGACAACGCGAACGGGCTCCGGAGAGCCCGTTCGCGTTTGCTGCGTGGTGGGTCTAAAGGCCGGCGAGCCTGGGCCGCTTCACGAGAGCGAGACCCAGTCCGACGACGAGCGCGAGCACGATCGCGCCGATCCCGAGCGTCATGAACCCGTCGTGCGAATCGACTGTCGAGCCGGTCCCGGCGGGCAGCTCGGGCGGGGCGGCGACGTCCGAGTGTGCGAAGCGGTCGGCTCGATCGTCGGGTCGCATTGCCTTCGCAGCGCCGTTCGCGGTCGCGAGCGCTTCCAGCTGGCGCAGGTTCAGAACCTGCGGCGCGGGGCCACCATCCGGCCCGCCCAGCGACTCCCCCTGCCGGACGAGCACGTCCGTCAGGTAGGGGTCGTGAATCGCCTCGGCGGCTGCGGCCGCCTGGTCGGCCTGGGTGAGGATCCCGTGCGAGAGATACGGGATCACCTTCGTCGACTCGTCGATCTGCGGGATGCCCGCCGACACTGGAATGCCGGTGTTCGCGTCGACGTAACCCGACCAACCACCCGCCGTCACGTAGCGGACCCCGGTGCTCTCGTCGGGCTTGGCTGCGGCCGGAGCCGCGAACGTGGCGAACGCGAGCCCCAGTGCGAGGCGGCGAAGCCAGCGGTGCCTTCTGCGGTGCGTCATGGTGCTCCTCCTTCGTTTGACCCCTGCCTGAGCCCACTAGACGGAAGACGCGCCCGTCTTCTTCCCTCGTTGCCCACGTCAGGCGGATCGGCGCGCAACTGGGTGCGCTAGCTGTTGCCGACCCGGCCGGAGAGCACGACGCAGAAGCGAAGCGGGCCGGTGGTGCTGCCTTGGGCGCCCGCCAGGCGAGCCGGTAGACCCGGCCCGGCCGGGCTGCGAAGTAGCTGCGGATCACCCGGGCGATCGAGTAGCCGCCCTCCTGCACGTCGATCGTCGCCGCGACCTCGCCGCTCGTCTCGCCGACCCTGAAGGCGAGGCTCACCGGATTGCCGCGGCTGCCGGAGGCGGCGAGCGCGACGACGGTCCGGGGACTTGACGGCCGGGGGCCAGGCCTGGCGGACCGTCGTCGGTCTGCGACCCCTTGGTGAGCCGCTAGAAGGAGGAGGCAGCCGCCTGCTTCCATTTCGTGACGAATCGCGCTTGAATGGGCTTGCCGCCATGACGACCGAAGTCAGCGATGCCCAGCTCGTCGAGCGCTGCAGGACCGGAGAGACCGCAGCGTGGAACGAGTTCGTCGAGCGCTTCTCGCGCTACGTCTATGCGATTGCGGTGCGGGCCTTCCGCCTGCCCGAGCACGACGCCGAGGACGTTTTCCAGGATGTGTTCGCGCGCACGTTCGAGCGGCTCGACTCGCTCCGGGACGACGCCGCGATCAGACCCTGGCTCGCGCAGATGACCCGGAACGCCTGCGTCGACCGGTTGCGCGCCGGCGCCCGCGAGCAGCCGAGCGAGGAGCCGCAGGCCGAGCAGGTCGACGCGGAGCTGGAACGGCTCGACGAGGCGCTCGACGTGCACGACGGGTTGCGCGCCCTGTCAGGCGACTGCCGCGAGATTCTTGATCGCTTCTTCGCGCAGGACGAGAGCTACCGCACGATCGGCGAGGCCCTCGAGCTCCCGGCCGGGACGATCGCCAGCCGCATCTCCCGCTGCCTCGGCAAGCTGCGTGCGATTCTCGAGGGAAGAAAACCGAGCCCCGACGCGTCTGGAGGTTGGTGAGCGCCATGACGTCCGAAAACAGAGCCCCCCACGACGAAGAGCGCCTTGGCGAATTGCTCGGACTCCTACCGCCCGCACCGGCCGGCTGGGTGCAGGCTGCTCAGGAGCTTCCCGTTGCGCGCCGGCAACTCGACGAGATCGTCGAGCGCGCACGTTCGGACGCGGAGTTCCGTGTCCGGCTCGTCGCGGACCTCGAGGCCGCGCTCGCCGCGGCGGGCTACGAGCCGCGTAGGGCGTTGCTGGACGCCGTGCGGGAGCGCCTGCCCGAGCTCGACACGTGAGTCTGTACGACCGTCACCTGCCGGTGTTGCTCAACGAGATCGCCGGGCCCTCCCCCGCTCCGGGCGCCGGTGCCGTTTCCGGCGTCGTCGTCGCCATGGCCGCGGGCCTGATCGCCTCCGCCGCGCGCCGCTCGCCGGGTTGGACGGAGGCACGCGGCGTGTCGGCGCAGGCGCAGGCTCTGCGCTCCCGCGTCGAGCGTCTCGCCGAGGCGAACGAGGAGGCATATCTGGCGGCGCTCGCCCTGATCGACGGCGCCGCGGAGGACGGCGGCCGAGACGCCGCGATCGGCCTGGCTCTGAACACGGCTGCCGAGCTGCCGCTCGCGATTGCCGAGTGCGCCTACGATGTCGTCCTGCTCGGTGCGGAGGCGGCGCAGCACGCCGCGGCCGGAGGCGCGGAGGACGCGACCGCTGCGGCCGTGCTCGCAGAGGCAGCGGCACGGGCGGCGGCCGGGCTCGTTGCCGCCAACCTCGTCTCGATGCCGGGCGACGAGCGCGTCGCCCACGCGCAACGACTCGCCGATGCCGCGAC
>JANMJY010000298.1:0-4207 GCA_031371615.1 Actinomycetes bacterium
GTGTGCGCTGCTGGGTCGGCTCGAGCTCGTCGTCAACGATCAACACCTCTGCGTTCGCGTCCTTGTACGTCTGCTGCAACTCCTCGAGCTTGCCCTTGCCGACGTACGTGCGCGGATCCGGATTCGCACGCTGCTGGACGACTTCGGCGACCGGCTCCACGCCCGCGGTGCGCGCGAGCTCGCGGAGCTCGCCCAGCTCCTGCTCGGCGTCGGCGGACTTCGGAAGGACGGCGAGGACGAGCCCGCGCTCGAGCTCGACGTTCGAGCCCGGCTGCTGGCGCGTCGTCATTGTGGGGATTGTGCCACGCTTGTCGCCGATGTCTGCCCTCGCCGACCGACTGGCCGCGCGCACGCTCGAGCTCGTGAACATCCCGTCCGAGAGCTGGAACGAGGCGGAGATCGCGGCACGCGTCCGTTCGCTCGTGCCCGCCTCGTTCGTCCCGGAGTACGAGGGAGAGGACGCGTTCGTCTGGGCACGGCCCCGCCGCGAGGATCGGGCGCTCGTCGTCCTCGCCGGCCACTACGACACCGTGCCCGCACAGGAGAATATCCCCGGCAACATGGCCGACGGGGTGGTCGCAGGGCTGGGCGCGAGCGACATGAAGGGCGGCCTGGCAGTGATGATCGAGCTCGCGCGGGCGCTGGACGAGGCGGGTGTCGAGCCTGAGCTCGACGTGGCGCTGCTCGCCTTCGGCAAGGAGGAGCTACCCGCCGAGCACAGCCCGCTCCCCGCCCTCTTCGACGAGTCGCGGCTCGTGCACGAAGCCGGGCTCGCGATTCTGCTCGAGCCGACCGACAACACGATCCAGGCCGGTTGCCTGGGCAACCTGAACGCGCGCATCGTCTTTCACGGCGTTAGCGGCCACTCGGCCCGGCCCTGGCTGGCGGACAACGCGATCGAGAAGGCGCTCGAAGGGTTGCGGCCTTTCGCCGAGATCGAGCCGCGGCCGGTCGAGATCGGCGGGCTGACGTTCACGGAAGTCGCGAGCATCACGCAGATCCAGGGGGGGATCGCGAGCAACGTGATCCCGGACCGCGTCGAGGCGCTCGTCAACTTCCGGTATGCGCCCGACCGCTCGCCGTCGAGCGCCGACGCCTATCTCCGTAGCCTCGTGCCGGAGGGCGCCACGTACGAGCACGCGGGCGACTCTCCCCCGGCTCGTGTCGTCACGGACTCACCACTCGTCCAGCGACTTCGCGCCGTGGGCGACCTCGCGCTCGAGCCGAAGCAGGCGTGGACGAACGTCGCCGACTTCACGACGCGCGGGATCGACGCGGTCAACTTCGGCCCCGGCGCCACCCGCTATGCCCACCGCCGTGACGAGCAGGTCGAGATCGCAGCCCTCGAACGGGCGTTCGAGTCGCTGTGGGGCTTCCTCACGGGTACGGTCTGAGCATGCCCGTCTCACCCATCCTCGAGCGCCAGACGACCTACCCCTTCGTGCGCCTGAACGAAGCCGCGCGGCGAGTCCGGGCGCGCGGGATCGAGGTGATCGACTTCGGCACCGGCGATCCTCGGGAGCCCACCGACCCGCTGATCCGGCAGGCGCTCGTCGACGGCCTCCGCGACCGCATGGGCTATCCCCTGGCCACCGGGCTCCCCGAGCTACGCGAGGCGATCGCGGCCTGGGCGCTGCGACGCTTCGAGGCGACGCTTGATCCGGACACGGAGGTGATTCCAACGCTGGGCAGCAAGGAGGCGATCTTCAGCTTCGCGCTCGCCGTCGTGGATGCGGACGGTGCCCGGGACACGGTGGCGTACACCGACCCGGGCTACCCCGTCTACGAGCGCGGGGCGCTGTTCGCGCACGCTCGCCCGCTGGCGGTGCCGCTGCGCGAAGAGAACGCGTTTCTCCCCGACCTGGACGGGATCGACGAGGAGACGTGGTCGCGCCTCGCGCTCTTCTGGGTCAACTATCCGAACAACCCGACGTGCTCCACGGCGCCGCTCTCCTTCTACGAGCGGCTCGCCGGCCTCGCGCGGGAACACGGCTTCGTGATCGCCTCGGACGAGCCCTACACCGAGCTCTGGTTCGAAGGGCCCCCCGCCTCGGCCTTACAGCTCGCCGATCGAGCCAACGTGATCGTCTTCAACTCGCTCTCGAAGCGCAGCTCGATGACCGGCTACCGCAGCGGTTTTGCGGCCGGAGATCCCGCCCTCATCGGCGCGTTGAAGGCTTTCCGCCCCAGTGTCGGCACGGCGCCGCAGGAGTTCGTGCAGCGCGCTTCCGTGGCGGCCTGGGGGGACGAGGCGCACGTCGAGGAGACTCGTGCGCGGTACGGCCGCAAGCGAACGCTCTTGCTCGACCTGTTCGAGCGCAAGGGTATCCGGGTCGCCGGCAGCGAGGCGACGATGTACCTCTGGCTGGAGGTTCCGCCCGGCGAGCGCTCGGAGGCGTTCGCGGAGCGGCTGCTCGAGCACGGCATCCTCGTCACCCCCGGCTCCTACCTCGGCGCCGCCGGCGAAGGCTACTTCCGCGTCGCGCTCGTGCCCTCGGAAGAGGAGTGCGCAAAAGCGGCCGAGATCCTGGAGCGCGTGCTGTGACGCCCGAGCTCGTGGAGGAGATCATCGCGGCGCTCGACAGCGGCGAGCGGCGGGTCGCCGCGAAGGTCGGTGGGGACTGGGTCGTCGACGTCGAGGCGAAGGAGGCGATCCTCGAGTACTTCCGGCTTCGGAAGGTCGAGCCGGTCGAGGTTGGCCCCTTCATGTTCCAGGACAAGATTCCCCTGAAGCAGAGCGCGCCGGGCGTGCGGATCGTGCCGCCCGGAGTCGCCCGCTACGGCTCCTTCCTTTCCGAGGGCGTCATCCTGATGCCCGGTTACGTGAACATCGGCGCCTGGGTCGGCCCGCGCACGATGGTCGACACGTGGGCGACTGTGGGCTCCTGCGCCCAGATCGGGGCCGACGTGCACCTGGCCGGGGGCGTCGGCATCGGCGGTGTGCTCGAGCCCCCGAACGCCGTCCCGGTGATCGTCGAAGACGGGGCGTTTCTCGGCTCCCGCTGCATCGTCACCGAGGGCGTCCGAATCGGCGCGGGAGCCGTCCTGTCCGCGAACGTCTCCCTGACGGCAAGCGTGCCGATCATCGATGTGACGGGTTCCGAGCCGGTCGAGCACCGTGGCTCCGTGCCGCCGCGCGCCGTCGTCGTCCCGGGCACGCGACCGAAGGAGTTCCCCGCCGGGACGTACCAGCTCGCGTGCGCCCTGATCATCGGCTGGCGCCGGGAGTCGCACGACGAGAAGCTGAGCCTGAACGACGTGCTGCGCGAGTTCGAGCTCGCCGTCTAGACGTGAATCTCGCCGGAGCAAATCTCCTCGGCCGGGCCGACGAGGGTCAGCCGGTTCTCTTCGTCCAGCTCGACCAGTAGCTCCCCGCCCGGCATCCGCACGGTCACTGGGCTCTCGCACCAGCCGTTCGCAACCGCGGCCGACGCGACAGCGACCGCACTCGACCCCGACGCGCTCGTCTCCCCCGCTCCGCGTTCCCAGACCAGCGCGGTCACCTCGTGCGGCCCGTCGACGCGTACCAGCTGGACGTTCGTGCGCTCGGGGAAGCGGTCGCTCGTCTCGAGCCGCGGCCCGAGCCGTAGGAGCTCCTCCCGCTCGGCGCTGCCTCGTACGACCGCGTGCGGGTTGCCGACAGAGACTGCAGTCAGCTCGACGCGCTCGCCGTCGATCTCGACCGTCTCGATCTCGCCCACCTCGACCTCCCCGACCGACATCGCGATCATCCCGTTGTCGCGAACGTCCGCGGGATAGGCGCGCCCCCCGGTCGAGATGGTCACGCGCACCGCCTCGGCTCGCTCCACTAGCCACGCCGCCGCGATGCGGCTGCCGTTCCCCGAGAACTCGGCCACCGAGCCGTCGGGGTTCCAGATCACGATCTCGGCTTCTGCGCCGGCGGCCGCGACGACCTCGAGGACGCCGTCGGAGCCGATCCCGTACCGGACGTCGCAGAGCCGCCGGGCCAGCTCGGGGTCGAGCGGGCCGCCCAGCTCGCGCCGCTCGACGAGCAGGTAGCTGTTACCGAGCGCGTGCCACTTCGAGAATCTCATTCGCCAAATCCTCCACCGGTCGATCCGCGTCGATCATGACGATGCCCGGAATGCGGCGCATCCACTTCCGCTGGTAGGCGGCCAGGCGAAGCGTCGCGCGCGCGAGCTCGACGATCGCCTCGGCGCGCGGCAGCGTCCGAACGGCCTCGAGC
>JANMJY010000020.1:0-2602 GCA_031371615.1 Actinomycetes bacterium
GGGCGAGCTCGATCATCACGGCGAGGCCGCCCTTCATGTCGCTCGCGCCCAGCCCTGCGACCACTCCGTCCGCCATGGCTCCCGGGATGTTCTCCTGTGCGGGCACGGTGTCGTAGTGGCCGGCGAGGACGACGAGCGGCCTACCCTCGCGGCGCGGACGTGCCCAGACGAATGCGTCCTCGGCCTCGTACTCGGGCACGAACGAGGCGGGCACGAGCGATCGGACGTGGGCGGCGATCTCCGCCTCGTTCCAGCTCTCGGACGGGATGTTCACGAGCTCGAGCGTGCGCGCGGCCAGTCGGTCGGCGAGAGCAGACATCGGCGACAAGCGTGGCACAATCCCCGCAGTGACGACGCGCCAGCAGCCGGGCTCGAACGTCGAGCGCGAGCGCGGGCTCGTTCTCGCCGTCCTGCCGAAGTCCGCGGACGCCGAGCAGGAGCTGGGCGAGCTCCGCGAGCTCGCGCGCACCGCGGGCGTGGAGCCGGTCGCCGAAGTCATCCAGCAGCGTGCGAATCCGGATCCGCGCACGTACGTCGGCAAGGGCAAGCTCGAGGAGTTGCAGCAGGCGTACAAGGACGCGAACGCAGAGGTGTTGATCGTTGACGACGAGCTCGAGCCGACCCAGCAGCGCACACTTGAGAACGCGCTGACCGCACGCGTCGTCGACCGGACGCAGCTGATCCTCGCCATCTTCGCCCAGCACGCGAAGAGCGCCGAGGGGAAGCTCCAGGTCGAGCTCGCGCAGCTCGAGTACAACCTGCCGCGGATGCGCGGGATGTGGCAGCACCTCGAGCGCCTCGGCGGCGGCGTCGGCACACGCGGCCCGGGCGAGTCGCAGCTCGAGACCGACCGCCGCATCGCGCGCCGCAAGATCTCGCTGCTCCGGAGGCGTCTCAAGGAGGTGGCCAAGCACCGCGCGACGCGGCGCAAGGAGCGTGCGGCCAGCGGCACGCCGACCGTCGCGCTAGCCGGCTACACGAACGTGGGCAAGTCGACGCTCCTGAACGCGCTCACCGACTCGGAGGTCAGCGTCGAGAACCGCCTCTTCGAGACGCTCGACCCGACGACCCGGGGCTTCGAGCAGGACGGCAAGCGCTACCTCGTCACCGACACGGTCGGTTTCATCCGCAAGCTGCCCACCCAGCTCGTCGAGGGCTTCGCCTCGACCCTGGAGGAGACGCTCGTCGCGGATCTGGTGCTGCACGTCGTCGACGCGTCCCAGTCCGACGACCGGCTCGAGGAGATGATCGACTCGGTGGACACCGTGCTCGGCGAGATCGGAGCGGACGAGGTTCCGCGCGAGCTCGTCCTGAACAAGATCGACCAGGTCGATCCGCTTGGCCGCCGCCGGCTCGGCAACGCCTTCCCCGGCTCGGTGCAGATCTCGGCGGTCAGCGGCGAGGGGCTCGACGAGCTGCGGGCGCGGATCGCGGAGCGCTTCGCCGACCGCTACGTGGATGTGCGGATGCTGCTGCCCTACGAGGAGGGCGCGAAGCTGGCGGAGCTCTACGCGCTGGGCGCCCCGATCGACGAACGCGAGGACGGGGAAGACGGGGTGTTCGTCCGTGCCCGGCTGCCGCAGGCCGACGTCAGGCGCTTCGCCCGCTACCTCGTCGCCGACGCGCCCGAGGGCTCGGCCGCGGAGCGCGTGTGATCGAGCTTCAGGTCGCGCGCCTGCGCGACGAGGCGTTCCTTCCCTCGCAGGCCTATGACGGCGACGCAGGGCTGGACCTGGCCGCTTGCGAGCGGGTCGAGCTCGGGCCGGGGCAGCGCGTAGTCGTCGGCACCGGGTTGGCCGTCGCCATTCCGGAGGGCTGGGCGGGATTCGTGCTGCCGCGCTCGGGCCTGGCTGCCCGCCACGGGATCACGATTGTCAACTCGCCGGGGCTCATCGACTCCGGCTACCGCGGCGAGGTGAAGGTGATCCTGCTCAACACCGACCCGCGAGAGCCGTTCGTCGTCGAGCCCGGGATGCGAATCGCGCAGCTCGTCCTCGTCGAGGCAACCGCCGTGCGCCTTCTGGAGGTCGACGGGCTGACCGAGACCGAGCGTGGCGCGGGCGGGTTGGGCTCGTCCGGAGTGGGGGCGAAAGCACCGTGATCGGCGCGGAGCCTCGGATCCGCGTCTCGGCGCTCCTGCGCTGGGGCGACGGGATCCTGCTCTGCCGCCACGACAAGCGCGGCCGCGAGGTCTGGCTCCTTCCCGGCGGCGGCGTCGACTCGGGCGAGACGCTGATGGACGCGCTCAACCGCGAGATCGCCGAGGAGGTGGGGATCACCGCCCCGGCGCTCGAGGGCCCGATTGCGATCGTCGACTCGATCGCGCCCGGCCGCACCTTGACGACGAAGCACGTCGTCCACATCATCTTCGCCGGCGAGCTCGAGGGGTCGCTCGAACGGGTCTCCTCAACGGACGACGCGGTGCGTGGACACCGGCTCTTCGCGCTCGACGAGCTCGCCGGCATCGTGCTGCATCCGCCGATCCAGCGCTTTCTGCAGCGCTGGCAGTCTGGTGACCCGGCCACGTATCTTGGAGCCCTGTGGATCCCCTGAAGGATGTCCTCGACTTCACGGCGGACTACGCGGCGCAGTTCCTGAGCAC
>JANMJY010000025.1:0-11079 GCA_031371615.1 Actinomycetes bacterium
GTCGCCGACGTCGTGGTGGCTCGAGGAAGCACGGGCGCACGGCGGCGGCGAGGTCTCGCCCCCGCTCGCCGCCGAGCTCGATGTCGACGTCGCGATCGTCGGCGGCGGCTACACCGGGCTCTGGACCGCGCTGGCGCTCCGCGAGCGCGAGCCTGCGCTGCGCGTCGCCCTGCTCGAGGCGCGGGAGATCGGCGACGGGCCGAGCGGCCGCAACGGCGGCTTCCTGCACGGGTACTGGTCGTCGCTGCCGACTCTGCGCCGGGTACTGGGGGATGGCGCCGCGCTGCAGCTCGCGCACGCGTCGTCCCGGATCGTGCCGGCGGTGCGCGCGTTCTGCGAAAGCCGCGGCGAGGACGTCTGGCTGCGTGAGGGCGGGCTCTTGCACGTCTCGGCGGGGTCGTCCGAGGACTCCGGCGTCGAGCAGGCGGTCGAGGCCGCACGCGAGCTCGGCGTCGAGGAGGCGGCGCAGCGGCTCGATGCACATGAGACCCAGCGCCGTTGCAACTCGCCGCGCTTCCGCAGCGCCGCCTATTTTCCCGACGGCGCGACTGTCCAGCCCGGCCGCCTCGTGCTGGCGCTTCGCCGGGCGGCAATCGCGAGCGGGGTCGAGCTCTTCGAGCGGACACCCGTCACGGGAGTTCGCGACGGAGTGCTCGACGCCACCGGTGGCACGGTGCGCGCGCGCGAGATCGTGCTGGCCCTCAACGTCTGGGGGACGAACTGGCCGCTCGGCGGCCAACAGACGAACTTCGGCAGCGCGGTCGTCCTCACCGAGCCCGTGCCGGAGCTCCTTGCCGAGATCGGCTGGACGGGCGGCGAGGCGATCATCGACGGTCGCATGTTCCTCCACTACTTCCGGACGACGCCCGACGGCCGTGTGCTGATGGGCAGCGGCTCGGGCCGGCTCGGGATGGGAGATCACGTCGGGGCCGCGATCCTCGACGATCTGCCGGCGCAGGCGCGGGCAGAGCGCGGCCTGCGCCAGCTCCTCCCTGCTCTCGCCGGCGCACCGATCGCCGCCCGTTGGAGCGGCCCGATCGACGTCTCAGCCGACAAGCTGCCGCGCTTCGGAACGGTGCCGGGAACGCGGCTGCACTACGGGGCCGGTTACTCCGGCAACGGCGTCGGGCCGAGCTGGCTCGGCGGTCAGATCCTCGCGTCGCTGGTGCTGGGTGCTCAAGACGAATGGACTGCGCTGCCGCTCGTCGACCGAACAGCTCGGCGACTCCCTCCCGAGCCGTTCCGCTACCTCGGCGGCAGACTCGTTCGGTGGGGCACGCTGGCCACCGAGGAGGCGGTTGCCGCCGGGCGGCGGCCCGCGCCGGTCGCCCGCGCCGCAGCGGCGATCCCGCGCCTGCTGCGGATGCCGATCGGAACACGGTGATTGGTGGAGACTCCCGCGGGTACACCGATCCGGTGAGCCCGTCCCCGGTGACCGAGCCCGCAGGCGCTCTCCTCCCCGCCATCGCCGCCGGGCTCGTCGGGGCGCTCGTCGGCGGCATCGCGTGGGGCTTGATCGCGAAGATCAGCAACTACGAGGTCGGCTTCGTCGCGTGGGGAATCGGCTTCATCGCCGGGACGGCGGTGGTGCTCGCCACGCGCGGCGCCAAGGGGCCACGCCTACAGGTGATCGCAGTCGTCTCCGCGCTCCTCGGCATCCTTCTCGGCAAGTACCTCGCCTTTGCCTTCGCCGTCCAGGACGATGCGAAGGCTGCCGGCGACTCGATCGGGCTCGTCTCGGGCGACATGTTCTCGCTCTTCCGCGACAACCTGGACGTCGCCTTCGGCTTCTTCGACCTGCTCTGGGTCGGCTTCGCCGTCTTTGCGGCGTGGCGCATCCCGCAGCACGACGCGCCAGAGCCGGCGCCCGCTCCGAACGAGTAACCGTCCGATCCGAGCTCAGCCGCGGAAGCGGATGAGGAGTGTCGAGCGCTTGCCTCCGGGGTCGGTGGCAACGAGGCGGATCAGGAGTCAGCCGCCTTTGTTAGAAGGCCTCGGGCGCCGAGGAGTGCCAAGGCGTTCGACTTCGTCGCGGCTCAGATGCGGCAGGTCGCGCGGCCGTTCTTGACCAGGTACTGCTGGTGGTACTCCTCGGCTGGCCAGAACATCGTCGCCGGGACGACCTCCGTCGAGATCGGCTTCGAGAACTGGGCCTGCGCTCGTGCCTTCGACTCAGCGGCAGCCTCAACCTGTTCCGGCGAGTGGGTGAAGATCGCCGAGCGGTACTGCGTGCCGACGTCCCAGCCCTGCCGGTTGACCTGGGTCGGATCGTGGAGGCCCCAGAACTTGTCCACGAGCTCGCCGTAGGAGATCTCGCTCGGATCGAACGTCACCTCGACGCCCTCGGCGTGACCCGTGCGGCCGCTGCAGACGTCCTGGTAGGTCGGATTCTCGGTCTGCCCGCCGATGTAGCCGACCTTGGCGTCGGTGACACCCGGAGTGTTCCGGAACTCGACCTCGACGCCCCAGAAGCAACCGGCAGCGAAGGTTGCGGTCTCGGTCGCGGCGCTCACGAGCGCTCCAGCTCGAGCGCGCACGAGTTGATGCAGAAGCGCTGCCCGGTCGGGCCCGGCCCGTCGGGAAAGACGTGCCCCAGATGGCCGCCGCACGAGGCGCACATGACCTCGGTGCGGATCATCCCGTAGCTCGAGTCGGTCTCGGTGACGACGCTCTCCAGGCTCGCCGGCTCGACGAAACTCGGCCAGCCCGACCCGGAGTCGAACTTGGCCTCGGAGCGGAAGAGCTCCGTGCCGCAGCCTGCACAACGGTAGATGCCCGGGTCCTTCATGTCGTTGTACTTGCCGGTGAACGCGCGCTCGGTGCCCTTGCGACGCAGAATCTCGTACTGCTCGGAGCTCAGCTCGGCGCGCCACTCGGCGTCGGACTTCTGAGTCTTGATCTCCATGGACATACCGTAGCTAAACACGTCCTAGACGACGAAAGCCGCGATCGCAACGAAGTGCACCGCGGCGGCCGCGATCACGAGCACGTGGAAGATCTCGTGGTACCCGAAGACCCCCGGGAGGGGATTCGGCTTCCGGGCCGCGTACGCCACAGCCCCGAGCGTGTAGAGCCCACCGCCTGCGAAGACGAGCACGGTCGGGGCAACGCCGAGATCGAGGAGCTCCGGAACCGCGGCGACGCCGACCCAGCCGAGGGCGATGAACACGAGCGCGGTGAGCCACTTGGGCGCATCGACCCAGGCCAGATTGAGCAGGAGCCCGGCCCCGGCGCCGCTCCAGACGACGATCAGGATGATCTCGCCGATCCGGCCGTGGAACGCGAGCAGCGCGAACGGCGTATACGTGCCGGCGATCAGGAGCAGGATCGTCGAATGGTCGAGCCGTCGCATCCACGTGCGCACCCGCGTCGACCGCCAGTTGACGCGGTGATAGAGCGCGCTGACCCCGAACATCGCGGCGAGGGACGCCGCATAGATCCAGGTCGCGACGAGCTCGCGGCCCGAATCCGAGAGCGCGACGAGCACGGCACCGGCCACCACTGCGACGAAGAAGGCGTACTGGTGGAAGACCCCGCGCAGCCGCGGCTTTAGCTCGACGTCCACGCCGGAATTGTGCCCTACACTCGGCGTGGGGGCCGTTAGCTCAGTTGGTAGAGCAGGGGACTTTTAATCCCAAGGTCGCTGGTTCGATCCCAGCACGGCCCATCAGGTTCGAGAGGAACCGAGATTGGCAGCGGCACAAGGCCCAGAGAGTCCGAAAGATCACGAAGGCCCACACCGCACGAAAAGTCCCAAGGTCACCGCCCGTACGCGCGTGCGAGGAAGCGCTGTTCCGACCGAGTCAACGCCAACTCGTGCCCACCGGATGCCGTCTGGGTCAACACGAAGTCAACAACTCGACCTACGGAAGCGGCCGGCTTCCACGCGCGCCGAACACCACGTCATGCCCGGCGGCGAGCCCATGGTAAGGAGGGGTCGACGATTCGAGTCCGTCAGGGGCTTCCCATAAAGCTGCTGCAAATCGCGTTTCTGTTGCCAGTGTGGACGAGAACGACGACGCCGCGCGAACGATTTGCGAACTCTATGACCCCCTCTCTCCAGAGACGGGGTCGATCGTCCGGGCCGTCAGTGGCGAGAAGGTCGTTCAGGAGGCGACGAGGATGTCCAGCTGCTTCGGATCCGGTAGCCGATGCCGCCGCTGTTGCCGCTTGCGGCCTGCGATCTCCCCTGCGCGCAGTGTCCAGGAGAAGGCGCCGCGAGGATCGAACGTAGGAGTCTCGTAAGGCGCTGTTCGCGCCATGTTCGTCTCGAGATCGATGACCTGCACTACCCTGAGCTGCTTGCTCTCGAGCGCCTTCCGATCCTGAAGCCCGTTCCGCTGCTGCTGGGCCTCCAGGCGTGCTCTCTCCCCTCCGCGCAGCGTCCAGGAGAAGGCGCCGCGAGGATCGAACGTCCGAGTCTCGTATCGAGGTGACTGCGCCGTGTCCATGTGGTTTCCGTGTGCCATGTCGGGCTCCTCTCTGTCGGCCACCCTGTGCGGCCGGGCTGAGCTCACGGTAGGGAGTCGCGAACAGCGGCACATCGGCACGACTGCCGATAACGGCTACCTAACTTGCGCGCAGCCTGGTTGGGACAATGCGTAGGCAGAATCGTCTGGCCCGAGGGCTGAGCCCAGCCGAAGGGTCTGCGCGGGAAGTCGACCGAGCCAGGTTTCCGTGTCATGCTGCGCCGTCCGGCACAAGTGCCGTACGGCACCCAGGGAGGAGCGGCGACGGTCACGGCCGATGACAGAGTTCCGACGGTTGTCCTGGTCGGGACGCTGGACACGAAGGGCAAGGAGTACTCGTACTTCCGAGACCGCATTCGCGAGCGCGGGGTCGAGGTGTTGCTGGTCGACGCGGGCATTCTCGGCGAGCCGCTGACCGAGCCCGACGTGACGCGCCAGGAGGTGGCGGCCGCGGCGGGCGTGGACGTACAAGCGCTCGCAGACGCGCGCGACAGAGGCGCGGCGATCGAGGCGATGTCGCGTGGTGCAGCGGAGATCGTGCTGCGGCTTCACGCCGAGGGCCGGTTCGACGCGATCGGTGCGCTCGGAGGAACGGGCGGCTCGGCGCTCGCCACCTACGCGATGCAGCGACTGCCGGTCGGCGTGCCGAAGCTGATGGTCTCCACCGCGGCGTCGGGTGACACGAGCAGGTACTTCGGCCCGGTGGACGTGACGATGATGTACTCGGTCGTCGACATCGCCGGGCTGAATACGATCCTGACGCGGATCCTGGTGAACGCCGCCGGCGCGCTGGCCGGGATGGCGACAGCGGCGGCGCCTCCGCCCGGCGAGGACAGGCCGGTGATCGTTGCTTCGATGTGGGGGCTCACGACGCCGTGCGTGACCGTGGCGCGCGAGCGCTTGGAGGAGCTCGGCTACGAGGTGCTCGTCTTCCACCAGATCGGCCTCGGTGGCCGCTCGCTGGAGGAGGTCGTGAAGACCGGCGCCGTCGTCGGCGTGCTCGACATCACCACGACGGAGCTCGCCGACGAGATCGGGGGCGGCATCTGGCCCGCCGGCCCCGAGCGGCTGGAGGTCGCCGGGCGTCTGGGCATCCCTCAGGTCGTCTCGCTCGGCGCGCTCGACGTGGTCACCATCGGCCCCCCGGAGCCGCTGCCCGAGCGCTTCGCGGGCCGACCGATCTACATCCACAACGACGTCCTTGCCGCGACGCGCACGACACAGGACGAGTGTCGGGAGATCGGGGCACTCGTCGCGCGAAAGCTGAATGCCGCCAAGGGGCCGACCGTGCTGTTCGTGCCATTGCGTGGCCTCTCGCTGCTCGCAACCGAGGGTCAGGTGTTCCACGATCCGGAGGCCGACCAAGCGCTCTTCTCCACGCTCCGGGAGCTCGTCGACCGTTCGCGGGTGGAGCTGAACGAGGTCGACGCCGACGTCAACGACCCGGAGTTCGCACTCGCGATGGCGGAGCGCCTGCACGAGCTCGTGACCGGGTGACCCGGTGACGGCGCCGATGACGACGCTGATCGGGCGTGAAGGGAGCATCGCCGAAGCTGTGGCCCTGCTGTCCCGGGACGACGTCCGGCTGCTGACGATCACCGGCCCGGGAGGGGTCGGGAAGACACGCCTCGCGGGCGCAGTCGCCTCGGCGGCCGCCGATCAGTTCGCGGATGGTGTCGTCTTCGTCCCGCTCCAGGCGGTCAGCGACCCCGGCCTCGTCGTCGGCACAATCGCGCGGTCGCTCGGAATGTTCGACTTCGAGGGCGACCTCGAGCAGCGGCTCATCGCCGACCTCGAGGGCCGCCGGCTGCTGCTCGTCGTCGACAACTTCGAGCAGGTCGTCGACGCCGCCCCCTCGCTCGCGTTGATCGTCGCCGCAAGCCCGAGTCTCAAGGTCGCCGTGACGAGTCGCACACGGCTGCGTGTGGCCGGGGAGCAGGAGTTCGCGCTCGGTCCGCTCACCCGGGAGGCCGCCGTCAGCGTGTTCGTCGAGCGCGCACGCGAGGTGCGTCCGGATTTCCAGCCGGACGAGGCCGACCTCGATGCGGTCGCGGAGATCTGCGACCAGCTCGACTGCCTGCCGCTCGCGATCGAGCTGGCCGCGGCGCGGCTCAAGCTGCTGTCTCCGACGACGATGCTTGCTCGTCTGGAGCACCGCCTCGAGCTACTCACTTCAGGGCCGCGGGATGCACCTGCCCGGCATCGAGCGTTGCGCGACACGATCGGTTGGAGCGTCGAGCTCCTCGACGAGGCAGAGAGAGAGCTCTTCCATCGCCTGTCCGTCTTCGTGGGGGGATGCACGCTGGAGGCGGTCGAGGAGGTGTGCGGCGGACAGCTCGATGCCCTTGGCTCACTGGTCGACAAGAGTCTCGTCCGTGCCGGCGGTGAGCGATTCGGCATGCTCGAGACGATCCGTGAGTACGCGAGCGAACTGCTCGACGCAAGCGCGGAGGCGGGAGCCATCCGACGCGCTCACGCGGCTTACTACCTTCGCCTCGCTCAGGCCGCCGCGCCGAGCCTTGACGCCTCCGAGCCGGCAACCTGGCGGACGACGCTCGAAACGGATCGCGACAACCTCCGCGCCGCCTTGCGCTTCTCGCTCGACACGGAAGACGAGGCGACGGCGCTACAGCTCTGTGCCGTTCTCTGGCGCTTCTGGTTCGAGCGTGGCTACCTGAACGAGGGCCGGCTCTGGCTCGACGAGTCGCTCGCTGCCTCACCCGACCCGTCGCCGGCCCGCGCCCGCGCGCTGAGCGGGAACGGCGTCCTCGCGCACTACCAGGGCGACTACGACCGTGCCGAGCAGCTCTGCCAAGACGCACTCGACCTCTCTCGTTCGCTCGAGGACTCCAAGGGCGTCGCGGAGGCGTACACCGGACTCGCACTCGTGCAAAGGACGCAAGGCGACTATCAGCAAGCAGAGACGCTCTTTCGCGAGGCCCTGGCCGTCTACGAAGGTCTCGGCGAGGCGGCGGGCATCGCGCGGACACTCGACCGGCTCGCCATGAGCCTCTACATCGCCGGCGACGACGATCGTGCACGGCCCCTCTTCGAGCGCAGTCTCGGGCTGTCCCGGCAGCTCGACGACTCCCACGGAGTCGCGCTCGGACTCTACGGGCTTGCCATCACACGTCCAGCCGGCGCTCACGTCCCGGCGCGGGCGCAGGCCGACGAGAGCCTCGCCATCCTGCGCGCAGTCGGCGACCGCCGCGCCTTCGGCAAGGTGCTCTGGAACGTAGCGGACATCAACGCCGACCTCGGTGACCCGGAGACGGCCGCGGCGCAGTTCGAGGAATCGTTGACGCTCTTCATCGAGTTCGGCGATCGCTGGTTCTGCGGGATCGTGCTCGAGTCGGCAGCTTTCCTGGCCGCCGACGTCGGCGACGCCGAGCGGGCCGTCCGCCTCCTCGCGGCAGCCGACGCGATCTGGGCGGCGGTCAAGGTCCCGCTCTTGGCGCGGTTCCGCGAACGTCATGACCGTGTGCTCGCCGGGACGCGCAGCCGGTTGGGCGAGGACCGCTTCGCTGCGGTTTGGGACGAGGGCAGACGGGTTCCAATTCGCGCCACGATCGAGATCGTCGCTCCAGTGCGCACAGCCGCACGCGTCGATTCCCCGGACGGTCTAACCGCCCGAGAGCTCGAGGTGCTGGCGCGGGTTGCCGAGGGGCGCACCGACGCGGAAGTGGCCGAGGGGCTCGTCGTGAGCCTTCGCACGGTGCACGCGCACCTCCGCTCGATCTATCGCAAGCTCGACGTCCACACGCGCAGTGCTGCGACACGCTACGCGCTTGAACACGGCCTCGTTGCGTAATGCCACGTCCAGCGGATCCGTCGCAGCCGAGCAGACAGCAACCCGCTTGCCTGAGTTGGCGCCCAGGTTAGGTCAACGCTAGGTCAACAGGCTCTCGTCAAGCCGCCCGAATGCGTCCGATCCGATTTGCGTCAACGATGCGCCTTTACGAATCCCCCCGAGACCCCGCGAGAGCATCGACATCCACTTTTAATCCCAAGGTCGCTGGTTCGATCCCAGCACGGCCCATCGCATCCGAGAGGAACCGAGACTCAGAGCGGCAAACGACTCAGAGCGTCCGCCCTTACCTAGAGCGGATCTCGATCTGATCACCTTGTTCCCCGCCCGCAGCCTGACGACGCGCTAGCGTTGTCGCGGGCGAATGGAACCGACCGAGTTCAGGCGCGCGAGCCATGCCGTTTGGGAGGCGATGGCCTCGGGCTGGGACGCGCGCCACACCTACTTCGAGGAGACGGCGCGGCCCGTGACGGAGCGGCTGCTCGAGCGGCTCGCACCGACTCCCGGGCAGTCGCTCCTCGACCTCGCGGCGGGCACCGGGGTCGTCGGCTTCGCCGCCGCCGCGCTCGTCGGCCAAGGCGGCCGCGTGATCGTCAGCGACTTCTCGGAGGCGATGGTCGAGGCGGCGGAGCGCCACGCGGCCGAACTCGGACTCGAGAACGTCGAGTGCCGCGTGCTCGATGCGGAGCGGCTCGACCTGCCCGACGAAGCCGTCGACGGCGTCCTCTGCCGGTGGGGGTACATGCTGATGGCGGATCCTGCGGCAGCGCTCGCAGAGACACGCCGCGTGCTGCGCCGCGGCGGACGCCTGGTCTGCGCGGTCTTCGCGGAGCCGGAGAAGAATCCGTGGGCGGCGCTGCCGTCACGCGTGCTCCAGGAGCGCGGGCACATGCCGCCACCGGAAGCCGGCGTTCCTGGCATCCTCGCGCTCGCCGACCGCGACCACATCCGCGGACTCTTCGCGGGGGCCGGCTTCTCGGACCCGCAGATCGAGGAGGTCGCGTTCACCTGGCGCTTCGCCGACGCAGACGACTACTGGGGGTTCTTGACAGACGCAGCAGGCGCGATCGCGATGGTGCTCGATCGACTCGCCGAGGACGAGCTGGGGAGCGTCCGCGAGCAGATCGCCGAGCGGGTGGCGTCCTTCGACGGCGCCAGCGGGATCGAGCTCCCGGGCGTGTCACTCATCGCCTGGGCGTCGTAGCTGATCGCCAGTCGCTTCGCCTACACGGCGGCGGCGGCGGTTGAACAAGCGCTCGATGTCGGGCGGGAATCGACCCGCCTGTTCGGTGTCGTCTGGGTCTGCGCCGTAAACCCGACGAACGGTCGAGCAGGTGCCGGTCACTACGTCGGCGTCTGGTGGTGCCGATCAGAGCCGGCATCGCGGGCCCACTGGCTCGGCTCGTTCACTGCTGGAGCGGCGGCTTCTGCTGATGCGAGTGCTGATGCGCCAGGCGCACTGCTCCATAGACGACGCCACCGAGCACGGCAATCCAGAGGAGCATCATCGGGATCGCCCAGAGCCAGTCCGAGCCGTTGTTCATGTGGTTGTACATGGAGAGCCTCCTCGTCGCGGAACGTCTTCCAAGGCTACGTCCGCCTGGAGGCGGTGGCAGCGGTTTTCTTCCACACGCCCTTACGGGGTTTCTACTCATCTTTCCCGCAAACACCATTTCCCACGACGCCGCGTCCTCTTGGGCGGGGACGTACGCGACGCTGTCCGTGCCGGCGCCGCGACGAGGTTCGTGCTGGTTGACGCACCTGGTGTATAACAACCTCGCTTTACTTCCGCAAGTAATGGCTGCGTTGCGCTGTCCCGTCAATGCTTTACACTGGAAAGCGATGGAGGGACCGGTCGTAGATGCCATTCCGATTCCGGCGTTCAAGGCCGCCCTCTGCTCGCGCCCGAGACCGCGCTAGCCGGCAACTCGCTCCTCTCGCCACACCGGTCAAGCGCCCTATCCCCAGGCGAGAGGACGGCAACGGGATGAACAGGCTATGAAGGCTGTCGGCCTCTACGACCCGGCGTACGAGCACGACGCGTGTGGCGTCGCGTTCGTCGCGCGGCTCGACGGCGTGGCGAGCCACGAGACGGTCGTGCGGGCGCTGACGGCGCTCGCCAACCTCGAGCACCGTGGCGCCGAGGGCGCCGACGCGGGCAGCGGCGACGGTGCCGGGATGACGCTACAGCTGCCGGACGCCCTGTTCCGCGGCGAGCTCGGCTCCGCGCTGCCGCCGTCCGGCAGCTACGGCGTCGCGGTCTGTTTCCTGCCTCAAGACGGGGCCCGCGCCGAGTCGCTCGAGCGGCTGCTGGTCGATACAGTCGAGGCCGAAGGACAGCAGGTCGTCGCCTGGCGCGACGTCCCGGTCGACCAGCGCCACGCGGGTGTGTCGGCCGCCGCGACTGCTCCGCACATCCGGCAGCTCTTCGTCGCGGCCGCGCCGGGGCTCACGCCCGACGAGTTCGAGCGCAAGCTCTACGTGATCCGCCGGGTGGCAGAGCTCGCTGCCGGCCCGGACCTCGTGATCCCGAGCTTCTCGTGCCGCACCGTCGTCTACAAGGGGATGCTGACCGCGCCGCAGCTGGCCGCCTACTACCCCGACCTGCAAGACGAGCGCACGGCCTCGGCCCTGGCGCTCGTGCACTCCCGCTACTCGACGAACACCTTCCCGAGCTGGGAGCTCGCCCATCCGTACCGGATGATCGCCCACAACGGCGAGATCAACACGCTGCGCGGCAACGTCAACTGGATGCGCGCGCGCGAGTCGCAACTGGCTTCCGAGCTCTTCGGCGACGACCTC
>JANMJY010000044.1:0-5672 GCA_031371615.1 Actinomycetes bacterium
GTTTCCGTCGAGATCGGCGGAAAAGAGATCACCTTCGAGACCGGCAAGCTCGCGAAGCAGGCGGACGGGGCAGTCGTGATGCGCTCCGGCGACACGATGGTCCTCGCGACCGCCGTCGGCCGCCCGGAGGCACGGGAAGGCGCCGACTTCTTCCCGCTCACGATCGACGTCGAGGAGCGGGCCTACGCGGCTGGCAAGATCCCGGGCGGCTTCTTCAAGCGTGAGGGGCGTGCCACCGAGCGCGCGACGCTCACCGCGCGCATGATCGACCGCCCGATCCGGCCGCTCTGGCCGAAGGGCTTCCGCAACGAGGTGCAGGTCATCTGCACCGTGCTCTCGGCCGACCTGGTTACGCCGCACGACATCCTCTGCATCAACGGGGCGTCGGCCGCGCTGATGCTCTCGCCGCTGCCGTTCTTCGGTCCGGTGGGCGCGGTGCGCGTCGGCCGCATCGACGGCGAGTTCGTCCTCAACCCGACGCACGAGCAGAACTTCGAGGAGACCTCACTCGACCTGATCGTCGTCGGCACGAAGGACGGCCTGACGATGGTCGAGGCCGGCGCCGACGAGGTGCCCGAGGACGTGCTCCTCGAGGCGCTCGCGCTTGCCCACGAAGAGATCAAGAAGCTCTGCGAGGCGCAGGAGGACCTGCGCCGCCAGGCGGGCAAGGCGAAGTGGCTCGACCTCGAGCTGACCGCCGAGATCGAGGGCTCGCACGGGCATTCGATCTGGGAGCGGATCCAGCGGGATGGCCTCCGCGAGGCCGCCTCGATCGAGTCGGAGCTCCTCGCCGAGCTGGCTCCGGAGCTGTCGATGGACTCGAACGACGAGGACATCCAGCGCCAGGTGCAGGTGAAGGCAAGCCTCGCGATGCTGCTCGAGAAGCAGCGGCTCGCGGCGGTCGAGGCTCCGGTTCGCGAGCAGTTCGAGTCGGACCTGCGGGCGCTCACCGACGCGGAGGACGACTCGAAGGAGCTCAAGTCCGCGAAGCGTCACCTGCTCTTCGAGAAGATCGTCGACACGACCGAGCTGCCGTTCCCGGTCGGCCCGGCGACGGTGGACGGCGACGGCCCGACGGTCAAGGACTCGCTCACGAAGGGCTACGTCAAGAAAGCCGCTGAGGCGATCTACAAGGACCTCGTCCGCAAGAAGATCGCGATCGACAAGCGGCGCCCCGACGGCCGCGGCGCCGAGGAGATCCGGCCGATCGAGTGCGAGGTGACTGTCAGTCCCCGCGCGCACGGCACGGGCCTCTTCCAGCGTGGGCAGACGCAAGTGCTGAGCCTGCTGACGCTCGGTACGGCGAAGGAAGGCCAGCGGATCGACGACCTCTCGCTCGAGACCGACCGCCGCTTCATGCACCACTACAACTTCCCGCCCTACTCGGTCGGGGAGACGGGCTTCATGCGAGGCCCGAAGCGGCGTGACATCGGCCACGGCGCTCTGGCGCAGCGGTCGCTCGAAGCGATCCTCCCGAATTTGGAGGACTTCCCGTACACGATCCGGATCGTCTCGGAGACGCTCGAGTCGAACGGCTCGTCGTCGATGGGCTCGGTCTGCGGCTCGACGCTCGCCCTGATGGACGCGGGTGTGCCGATCAAGGCGCCGGTCTCCGGGATCGCGATGGGCCTTGTCAAGGAGGGCGACGACTACGTCATCCTCACCGACATCCAGGGCGCGGAGGACCACCTGGGCGACATGGACTTCAAGGTCGCCGGCACACGGGACGGCATCACCGCGCTCCAGATGGACATCAAGATCACCGGCGTCACGCAGGAGATCATGCGGGGAGCCCTCGAGCAGGCCAAGCGGGCGAGGAACTCGATCCTCGACGTGATGCTCGAGACGATTGGCGAGCCGCGCGAGGCTCTCGCCGAGCACGCGCCGCGGATCCAGTCGATCCAGATCAACCCGGACTTCATCGGGATGGTGATCGGCAAGGGCGGCGAGACCATCCGCTCGCTCGAGTCCGAGTACGACGTGCAGATCGACATCGAGGAGGACGGCACGATCCTCGTCTACGCGACCGAAGGCACCAAGGGCGACGCGGCGATCTCGGCGATCGCGGCGCTGACCAAGGAGGCCGAGGTGGGCGACACGTACACCGGCAAGGTCGTGAAGACGACCCAGTTCGGCGCCTTCGTCGAGCTGAAGAAGGGCACCGACGGCCTGCTCCACGTCTCGAACGTAGGCCCGGGCCGGGTGGCGCACATCGAGGACGTGATGGCGCGCGGCGACATCGTCGACGTCGTCGTGCAGGAGGTCGACAAGGCCCGTGGCCGGATCGGCCTCAAGCTCGTGAACAAGCACGAGGACGGGAAGATGGTCTCCCCCCCGAGGAGCTGATCGAGCGGGCGAAGAGCGCCCCGCCGCGGCCTCCGGAGGAGGAGCGGCCGCGTCGCAACGGCGACCGCGGTCGCAGCCGCGGCCCGCGCCGCGACTAGGTAGACCCGAGGGGGCGGCGAGAGCCGCCCCCTCGTCATTCGACGGGCTATTCCACGGGCACGAGGAAGCCGAGCACGAGCAGCTTTCGGGCGACCGCGATCACCTTGGCCCGCTCGGCCAGCGGCATCGCGTCTAGCACCGACGCGAGCGCCCGCCCGTCGAGGCTGCGGACGATCTCGAGCACGCTTTCGTCGACGCTCGTCTTGAACTGCAGCCCGTCCGTCAGCTTGAGCGCCGCGTGCGCGAGCTGCCACCCGTCCGGGCTGCGCCTGATCACCTGCTCGATGTCGACGTCCGGCGCAAGCATGAGCGGCGCGGCGGCCAGTTCGGCCTCGGTGAGCCCGGAGCCGGCGAAGAGCCGTTCGAGGTGTGGCCCGGCCGGAGCGGGCTCGTCCGGAAGCCGCCGCGAGCACGTCCAGCCCTCTCTCCTCCTGGTCCGGAGCACGAGTACGCCGAAGGTGACGCGCTCGATGCGCTCGCGCGCGAGGTAGTCGAGCCAGCGGTCGATCGCCGCGACGTCGGCGCCTCCGACCCAGGCGAAGGCGCTCGTCAGGGCGTCCACCGGCTCCTCGTAGAGCACCCAGCCCTCGCAGTCCGCCCGCTCGAGCCACTCACGCGGCCGGGCGGCCACGTCTTCCCCTGTGACGACCCAGGCGGCCGTCATCGACCCGAAGCCATCGGGATCGAGCACCGACGGCAGCGCGAGCGCCAACTCCTCGCTGACGCGGTCGCGGCCGAGGCCGCCGTCGCGGAAGACGAGATCGCGATCGGGTGAGATCGCAAAAGGCGGGTTCGAGACGACCAGCCCGAAGCGCTCTCCCGCCGCCGGCTCCAGGAAGCTGCCCAGACGGAGCTCCACGTTGTCGACACCGTTGAGGGCGCAGTTGAACTCGGCGAACCCGAGCGCCCGCTCGCTCACGTCTGTGGCGACGACGGCATCCGCGTGGCGCGCGGCGAGCACGGCCTGGATCCCGTTGCCCGTGCCGATGTCCAGCGCTCGCTGCACGGGCCTCCGCACGGTGAGCGCGGCGAGCGTGGCGGAGGAGCGCGAGACCTCGGGAACGTACGTCGCGCCGACCGTGCCGTGCGGGTCATCCGAGGCGATCAGGACGTCGTCGTGGGGGACGATCGCCACCTGCCGGCGGAGCGTCCCGGCCTCTTCCCGGGCGAGCCCCGCCGCGACGAGCAGCTCCGCTCCTGGGCCGAGGCGGCGTTCCGCCTCCTCGAGCGGCTCGCCGAGCAGGAAGACGGAGACGAGGGCTGCGAGCGGCGTCCGCTGGGCCTGGACGCGCCTGCGGGCGATCGGGAGCGACGAGGTCTCTGGCAGCAGGCCGGTCTCGATCTGGAGCAGTCGGCGCGCGTCGTCGCCGCGGTACCCCGCCGAGACGAACACCTCGCGAAGGGCCTGGGCGTCCCGCCGGGCGACGACCGGCGGCCCGGGCGGATCGTTCACGGCGTCCACCAAACAATGCGCAACCCAGGAAGTCAAGCCGAACCTGGGGCTACGATCCGCCGGTGCAGCAGTACGAGCTCTCGCGCCTCCCCACCGGCGAACGGGTCATCTCCGAGGAGGTGCCGAACGTCCGGTCGGTCGCGCTCGGCTTCTGGATCGGCACCGGCTCGCGCGACGAGACCGAGCCCCGCGCGGGTGTGTCGCACTTCATCGAGCACCTGCTCTTCAAGGGCACCGGCACCCACTCGGCGCAGGAGATCGCCGAGATCTTCGACGGGCTCGGCGGCGAGTTGAACGCGGCGACGTCGCGCGAGACGACGCTCATTTACGCCCGCGTGCCGGACGACCGGGTCGAGGCGGCTCTGGACGTGATTGTCGGGATGGTCTACCACCCGGCCTTCGCCGACATCGACTCGGAGCGCGACGTCGTGCTGGAGGAGATCGCGATGGTCGACGACAACCCGCAGGACCTCGTGCACGACGTCGTGGCGGAGGCGGTCTTCGGCGGCCACCCGCTCGGACGGCCGGTGATCGGGCGCGCCGAGGTGATCTCAACCGTCAGCCGGCGCTCGCTCGCGGCGTATCACCGAGCCGCCTACGCGCACGACAACATCGTCGTCGCGGCCGCCGGCAACGTGAAGCACGAGCGCGTCCTGGAGCTGCTGTCGGCGCGGCTGCCGAAGACCGAGACTCCCGTTCGCCGCGCTCGCAGGCCGTTCTCCCGGCCCCCGGCTCCGGGTTACCGCTTCCAGCGCAAGGCCACCGAGCAGTACCACGTCTGCCTCGGCGCCCCCGGCATCTCGAGGCGCGACGAGCGGCGGTTCGCGGCGTCGCTGCTCGACTCGATCCTGGGCGGCTCAGCGTCGTCGCGGCTCTTTCAGGAGATCCGCGAGAAGCGGGGGATGGCCTACTCGGTCTACAGCTTCGCGTCGCAGTACTCGGACTCCGGCCAGGTCGGGCTCTACGTCGGCACGCGCGAGGAGAACCTCGTCGAGTGCCTCGAGATCGTCGCGCGCGAGCTCGGCGACGTCTCGGCCGGCCACGTGCGCGCGGGCGAGCTCGAGCGGGCGAAGGAGAACCTGAAGGGCCGCATGCTGCTGTCCATGGAGTCGACCTCCAACCGAATGAGCCGGCTCGGGAAGTCGTTGATCACCGATACCGAGCTGCTCTCGCTCGAAGAGATCGTGGAGCGAGTCGACGCCGTCACGGCCGACGACATCGCGTCGCTGGCGGGAGACCTGCTCCGGCTCGACCGCCTCTCGGCGGCCGGGATCGGCCCAAGCGAGGCGCGCTTCCGCGCCGCGATCCAGCGCGTCAATCCCGCGCTCGTCGGGCGCAAGGCCGCATGAAGGTCTTCCTGCTCGGAAGGAACGGGAAGGTCGGGTCGATGCTGGCTCCCGCGCTCGAGCACGCGGGGCACGAGCTCGTCGAGTCTGCCGGCGGCGCGGACGCCGCAGTCGACTTCACGCGCCCTGACGCGGTCGAGGACAACGTCCGTGCCTGCCTCGAAGCGGGTGTGCCGTGCGTCGTCGGTACGACGGGGTTCGACCAGGAGCGCGTCGCCGCGCTCGCGCGGGAGCACGAGCTGCCGGTCTTCTACGCGCCCAACTTCGCCCTCGGCGCGGTGCTGATGATGCGTTTCGCCGCCGAGGCCGGCAAGGTGCTCCCGAACGCTGTCATCGTCGAGTTGCACCACGAGACGAAGCTCGACGCGCCCTCGGGAACCGCGAAGGCGACGGCGGCGCTCCTGCCCGACGGCACCCCGATCCACTCG
>JANMJY010000055.1:0-11226 GCA_031371615.1 Actinomycetes bacterium
CCTCGCTCAGCGGCCAGACGATGATGGGCATTGCGCTTCAGGGAGTGCCGCTCGGAGCCATCCCGCTCGGAGCGATCCCGCTCGGCGCCATCGACCTGTCCGGCATCCCGCTTGGTGCGATCCCGCTCGGAGCGATCAGCCTCGCCGGCTCCCCGCTGGGCGCGATCCCGCTCGGAGCGATCAACCTCGCCAGTTCGCCGCTCGGCGCGATCCCGCTCGGCGCGATCTCGCAGCCGGCAAAGAACGCGATCCTCACCTGCCCGACCGGCACGTTCACGTGCGCGGACACGGCGACGCTCGCGCAGGCACTCGCCGCCGGCGCCATCGATCCGAACGCCAAGGTCGAGGACATCGGGTACTACTGCAAGCCGCCCGGCACTCCCGCCGACCCATCCTGTCGCGCCGGCGAGACGCCGATCCTGCTTAAGGACTTCGTCATCAACGGCCTGCCGGCGGACGTCACGCTCGCGGATCTCCTGGCCTCGATCCTGTCGCAGACCGCCTACGACTGGGAGGCGCTGCCCCTGCCCGGCTTCCCGATCCAGGACTTCTCCGAGGACGGCGGGATCAACGACTACCGCGTCACCTTCACGATCACGGGCGACGAGAGCCGGTCGGCCCCCGCGACGATCGCGGTCAAGATCCCGGATGGCGCACGTTACGTCCTGGGCTCGAGCTACATCCCGTCATTGGAGCGGACACTCCCGGATCCGACCCTGACCAAGGACAACCAGTTGGTGTGGGAGCTCGAGAGCATCCCGCTCAACACGAGCCTAACCATGACGTTCCAGGTGCGGCCGGGGCTGGAGCTTCGGACCGAGACGGCGACCGCCAAGATCTCAGCAGGGAGCCTTGCCCCCGTCTCGGCCGCGACGCCTGCCAGCACGCGGATCTTCCAGACGTGGCAGCGGGGCTTCTGCGACGGCGAGTGCACCACGCCCATCGTCGAGAAGGACACGCTGTACCTCGGCTACACGCCAAACGGCAACGACAGCGACTTCTTCCGGCTCGCGGTCCCCGCGGCGGGCACGCAGGTGACCGTGCGGCTCAGCCACCTGAAGCTCGATAACGATCTCGTCGTCTTCGGCAAGGTGCCGCCTCCGCTGCGGCAGCCGAAGTCCTCGACGTCATCGCTCCAGGCGGCCGATGTCGGGCCGGACCTGCAGCAGCGGACTCAGGCGATTATCCCCGAGGTCCTCGGAGACGTCCCGGTGATCCCGCCGACGGGGCAGGGCGTTCTCGGCATCTCCGACAACCGCGGCCTCGCCGACGAGGAGGTCACCTTCATCGTCCCCGAGGACGCCGACGGTTGGATCAACATCCAGATCACGAGCTTCGACGGCGCCTACTCCAACGAGCCGTGGATGCTCCGTGTCGAGGAGAACCCGCCGATCCAGTTGCCGGCGGGATGCAAGACGCCGCTTGCCTTGGGCGGCGGCACGTCCATGACGTTGCCGGCGTCCGTCACCGGCAACACGCTCTACCTCATCAACTCGAAGCGCTACGGAGACCTCTACGGGCTTGCGAACGAGACGGCGGTGTGGAACAAGCTGCAGACGCTGGCGTCCCGCACCGATGCAGCCGGCGGAACGGTCATCCCCGTCGATGCGATCCCGGGAGTGGCGACGACGCTCGGCCCCTGGCAGGTAAACCCCTGCGCGCCCGGCCGCAACAACGACGTCGTCCGCGCAGTGGGCACCTACCTCGACACGATCGCGGCGGCCTACAAGTACATCGTGATCGTCGGCGACTGGACCGTGCTGCCTGCGGGACTCGTGCTCGACAACACGCTCTTCGCCAACGAGCGCGATTACGCGTCCACCTTCTACGGCGTACAGAACACGCAGTACCTGAGCTCGTATGCGCTCGGGTATCTGCCGACCGACGACCCCTACGGCGACACGAGCTACTCCGGCCAGGGGCCGTACGTCCCCGAGGCGGCCGTGGGTCGCCTCGTCGAAAGTCACGCCGAGATCATGGGACAGCTCGATCAGTATTTGACGAGGAACGGGACGATCAATCCGACGACGGCGCTCGTGACGGGCTACGACTTCCTGTCGGACGGTGCCACCGCGATCTCCAACGGTCTGAAGCCGAAGGTCGCGGCGCCCCAGGAGCTGATTAACGAGGTCTGGACGAAGGACATGCTCATCGAGAAGCTGTTTCCCGCCTCGAGCCCGCCGGTGATCGACTCGATCAACGCGCACTACGACCACTACCGTGCCCTGCCCGCGAGCCAGAACGCGGCGGGCCTCGAAACGGACCTCTTCACCACGTCCCTGGTGCAGCCGACGTCCGGGCGGCTCGTGATCACGATCGGCTGCCACTCGGGCACGCCCGTGTCCGACCTGCTCTTCGCTGCAGGGCTGCCGTTCAGCGCGGACTGGGATCAGACCTACTCCGTGAAGGGCGCGATCGGCTACATCGCGCAGAGCACGTTCGGGCTGGGCGAGACGGCAGGCGTTGCCTACTCCGAGAAGCTGCACACACTGCTGGCGGAGCGGCTGAACGGATCGCTCACGGTCGGGCAGGCGCTCGTCTTCGCCAAGCAGGAGTACTCGGCGATGCCGTTGACCGGTGGTTACGACGTCAAGGTGATCGACGGCTCCGGGCTCTACGGACTGCCGATGTACCGCGTCGGCACCGGTGCCCTGACCCCGCCGCCGACGCCGCTCCCGTTGGAGACGGATGCCGCAACGGGTCTCAAAGCAGCCAACTTCAACCTCACCCCCACGTTCACCCAGGTGAACAAGTCGACCGGCCGCTACTACACGAACGGCGGCAACGCGTCCTTCCAGAACCGGCGGCCGATCGAGCCGTTCACCAAGCTCGACGTGACGCAGTCCGGTTACGTTGCGCACGGGGCGCTGCTGACCTCCGCCGTCTCCGGTGACGAGACCATCGACGCCGCCTTCAGCCGGGCGATCGAGGACCGGGCCGCCTTCTCGCCCGAGCTCGTCGGCGACGCGACGTCCCCGACGAGGCTGCAGTCGATCGCAACGTTCAGCACACCGACCGGCAGGCAGCAGAGGCTCGTCATCTCCACCGGCCAGTTCCTGGCGGATGGGGTGCCCGACCCGTTCGGCATCGGGAAGCAGCGTCTGTTCAGCTCACTCGGCGGAGTCGTGCTCTACGCGCCCGACACCGAGACGGATTTCCGCGCGCCGACCTTCGGCCCGGTACAGGCGTTCGCCGCCACGCCCACGACGGTCGGCTTCGCAGTCGACGTCGACGACAGCCAGGGCTTCGGCACCGTGAAGCGCGTGCTGGTGCTCTACAAGGACAGCACCGGAGCGTGGCGGTCCGCCGACCTGTCGCACCCCGCCGGGTCGCAGCGTTGGAGCGGCGGCGGTCTCTTCAGCGGCTCTGCAGCCGAGTGGTTCATCCAGGCCGTCGACACCCACGGGAACGTTGGCACGATCAGCAACAAGGCCAGCATCGATCCCGTCACGCTGCCCGCTCCGACCGGGGGTATCTCGGCGATCGTGACCGTCGTGAGCCCCGGCACCACCGTCAACGGGTGGTACACGGGCGCGGTGAAGGTGACGATCAGCGGCGCGCCCGGGATCACGTCCAGCCTCGACGGAAGTGCCTTCGCCGCGAACGCGATCGTCGACGTCTCCGGCACCGGCCTGCACACGGTCGAGTACCAGGGCTCGAACGGGGCCCACGGGACGACGATCGTCCCGATCGACGTCACTGCTCCGACCATCGCTGTCAAGGCAGGCGTCGCCCAGACGGAGGTCGGTCAGGGCCTGGGTTCCGGCTTGTTCACGTGCGCCGATGCCGGCTCAGGGATCGCCTCGTGCGTGGCGTCGGGCATCGACACGTCCACCCCGACGCTGAACGGAGCAACGCGAACCTTCACGGTCACCGCAACCGACCGCGTCGGACTGACGTCAACCGCAACGGGCACCTACCGGGTCATCTACGCGTTCCGCGGCTTCTTCCAGCCCGTCGACAACCTCCCGGTGCTGAACTCCGTCAACGCCGGGAGCGCCGTGCCGACGAAGTTCAGCCTCGGCGGAGACCAGGGCCTGAACATCTTCGCGATTGGCTACCCCAAGTCCGGACAAATCACGTGTGCCGCGGGCGATCCGATCACCACCCTCGAGACGACCGTCACCGCGGGCAACAGCTCGCTCAGCTACAGCGGCAGCGAGGGCAAGTACAACTACGTCTGGAAGACGGACAAGGCCTGGGCGGGCACCTGCCGCCAGCTCGTCGTCCTGCTCGCAGACGGCACCGAGCACCACGCGAACTTCAAGTTCAAGTAGCAACCAGATGACTGCCCCGCCGTCCCTGTTTCGCCCAGGGGGACGGCGGGGTGGCTCCTCGTAGCGCGATCCCTTCAGCGGCTGTCAAACGACACAGTCGAGGCGGGCGAGAGCGCACTCCCGCCCGCCTCGAACCGCGGACTTACTGCTGGCCCTGCTGCTGGTCCTGCTGATCCTGGCGCTGCTGGCCCTGCTGCTGGCCCTGCTGCTCCTGCTGATCCTGCTGGCGCTGCTGCTGCTGGCCACCGCCAGAGCCGCCGGAGACCTGGTCGGCCTGATCCTGGTCGACGTCGAGATCCCTGATCTGGTCCTGATCCTGCTGCTGCTGATCCTGCTGCTGCTTGTCCATCTCGTGCCCCTTCCTTCGTGGTGGGACCGGACGAACTTATGATTTTCCACCCGTGAGCACGGCGGTGTCAAGCGGGGCACCCGCGGTCCTGCCGCTCGACTACGCTCCACGAGATGTGCGAGCGACGCAAAACGGCGCTGCGAAGCGGCTTTCAGGGTTCGGGCCGGAGGCCGTGAACCACCGGCTCGGTGTGCTGGCCGGGCGGTCGCTCTTCACCGTGGCCGGCCGCACCTATGCCTGGGAGGACGTCCTGCTCGCCGCCGAGCTACGCGGCGAGCTCGACGCCCTCGAGCGGCAGACGAGGCAGGGCCTCGCCTGCCTGGAGCGCCTTGCGACCGACGAGGGCGAAGCTCCGGCCGAGGCCGTTCGCGCGGCCGCGACAGTCTTCCGCTACGACCGCAACCTCCTCGCTGCCGAGGAGCTCGAGAACTGGCTCGACACCCGCGGGCTGACCGTCGCGGACTGGAACGGCTATCTGCGCCGACTCGCGCTGCGCGAGCGGTGGGAGGACGAGCTCGAGCGGATCGAAGCCGAGTTCGCCGTCGACGAGGAAGCGGTCGAGGCGGCACTGCCTGCGGAGGCGATCTGCACGGGTTTCCTCCGGCGCGCCGCCGAGCGTCTGGCGGAGGACGCGGCGCTCGCCGATGCGAACAACTCCCTGGCAGACGGCCCTGATCGCGCGACGTCGATCGCCGATCTGGCGCGGGCCGCAGACGCCGTGCGCGCACGGGTCCCGAGCCCGTCCGAGGTCGAGCGCGAGGTCGCGGCCCACGCGCTCGACTGGATTCGGATCGAGGCCGAGACGCTCGAGCTCGGGGACATCGAAGCGGCGCGGGAAGCCGCCCTCTGCGTTCGCGTCGACGGTCGCACGCTCACCGACGTGGCAGACGACTGCGGCGTACCGGCCAACGCGGTCGTGCTGTATCTAGGGGACGCGGATCCGGAGCTCCAGGCGGCGCTGGCGAGCGCGACGCCGGGTGAGTTGATCGGTCCGGTCGCCCGTGCCACGGGGCAACTGCTGCTGCAGCTGCGGGCGAAGGCCGAGCCGAGCGCCGACGACCCCGAAGTCGGACGCCGTGCGGCGGCTGTCCTCGCCGCCCGGAGCATCGACCGCGAGCTCCGCGACCGGGTGGTGTGGCATGAGCGTCCCTGAGGCGGCCGACGCGAGGGAGATCGTCGGCGAGCTCCCAGCGTTCGCGATCCTGCCGAACGACGTTCGCACACTCGTCGCCGAGAGCTTCGAGCCGGTCTCGTTCCCGTTCGGCGCCGTCATCGTCCGGGAAGGCGACGAGGCGGACGCCTTCTACGTCCTCGCCACAGGCTCGGCGCGGGTGGTCAAGCTCGGAGAGCACGGCGACGAGGTGCCGCTCAACGTGCTCAAGTGCGGCGACAGCTTCGGCGAGATGGCCCTGCTCAGCGAGACGGTCCGCACCGCCACGGTGCGAGCGAGCAGCCCGGTGCAGGCGCTTCGCCTGGGGAAGTCCGTCTTCGCGGCGCTCACGCGCTCGCACCCGCAGGTCCGCGACGCCTTCCAGGCGATCGCGACCACGCGGTCGCTGTGGAACTTCTTCCGCGTCCACTCGGGCTTCGCGGAGCTCTCGAACGATGCGCTCGCGCTACTCGTCTCGGAGCTCGAGCGTGTCGACGTCCCAGCAGGCGAGATCATCGTCCGCGAAGGAGACCCGCCGGGCTCGATGTACGTGATCGAGCAAGGGCGGGTGCGCGTCTACAAGGACGAGAGCGGCGAGGAGAGCCACCTCGGGTTCTTCCGCACGGGCGACTTCTTCGGTGAGCTCTCGCTCTTCCGAAACGAGCCGCGCGCCGCGACGGCGCAGGCCGTCTCGGATTGCACTCTCCTGTGTTTCCCCCCCGCGCTCTTCCGCCGGCTGCTCGACGAGCATCCCGACTTCCGGCTCCGTCTCGAGCAGCGCATCCAGCAATACGACTTCCGCCGCGTCGCCAACGTGCCGCTCGATTTCGCCGAGGAGATCCTGCCGGCGGAGGCGTCGATGCAGCAGGTCTCCCCGGAGCAGGTCGAGCTAGAGCCGGAGCTGGATGCCGCAACGCTGGAGGACGCGGGCGCGCCGGCGAAGCAGCGTCCGATCCGCAGGTTCCCGCACGTCCACCAGCTCGACGAGATGGACTGCGGCGCCGCCTGTCTCGCGATGGTCTGCCGCCACTTCGGCCGCGCCGTCGGCATCTCGCACATCCGGGACGCCGTGCACACCTCGACCGACGGGACGACGCTCGCCGGGATCACGCGGGGCGCCGAAGAGCTGGGGCTCTCGGCCCGCTCGGTCCGCGCGTCGAAGAACCGGATCGACGAGCTTCCCCTCCCAGCGGTCGCCCACTGGGAGGGCAATCACTGGGTCGTGCTCTACCGCGTCGACGAGAAGCACGTGCGCGTGGCCGACCCGGCCCGCGGGCTTCGCCGCATCCCGCGTGAGGAGTTCCTCGAACGCTGGAGCGGCTACACCTCGGTGGTCGGCTACACGGAGCGCCTGGCCGACGCGCCGGAGGCACGGATGAGCCTCGCCTGGGTCAAGCCGTTCCTTCGTCCGCATCTGCGTCTGTTGCTGGTTGCGGTCGGGCTCGCGATCGCAGCTGCCGCGCTCGAGCTCGTCCTCCCGATCCTCACGCAGGTCGTCGTCGACCGCGTCCTACCTCGCGGCGACCTCGGGCTCCTCTGGATCCTGATGGCGGCGATCGTGGCGGTGCTGCTGGCGATCACCGGAGCAACACTCGTCCAGGGCTACCTGCTCAGCAAGGTTGCGGTCCGCTTCGACGTGTCGACGCTCGACTTCCTCACAGGCCGGCTGCTCGATCTGCCGATGAGCTACTTCAGCACGCGCCGGACCGGTGACATCGAGCGCCGGCTCCTGGGCGCCAGGCAGGTGCGCGCGTTCTTCATCCAGAGTGGAGTCCAGGCGCTCACCTCGGCAACCCAGCTCCTGGCCGCCCTGGGCCTGATGCTCTTCTACAGCTGGAAGCTCGCGCTCGTCTACCTCGCGACCGTGCCGGTATACGTCGGCCTGATGCGCTTCTCGGCCAAGCGGCTGCGACCGATGTACGACAACCTCGAGGAGGCTTACGGCAAGTACTCGTCCGGGCAGATCGATGCGATCCGTGGCATCGAGACGGTGAAGGCGCTCGCCGCCGAAGCGGCGCTCCGCAGGCTGATGCTGAACCGCTTCCAGGCGCTCGCCGACCGTGTCTTCCGCACGGAGTTCCTCGTGCTCGCCTACCAGGGCTCGCTGCAGCTGGTCGGCTTCGCGACATTCGGGTTGTTCCTCCTCGTCGGCTCGATCGAGGTCGTCCACGGCAACCTGTCGCTGGGGGAGTTCGTGGCGTTCAACGCCCTGGTCGCGCTCGCGGCAGGCCCCACGCTGACACTGCTCTCGCTCTGGGATCAGGGTCAGCTCGCGCGGGTGCTCGTCGACCGGCTCGACGACGTTCTGGCCCCGGAGCCGGAGCAGGGGGCCGAGCGCGACCGGCTGCGCACCGTGTCCACACTCGAGGGCCGCATCGAGCTGCACGGCGTCGGCTTCCGCTACGGCGGTCCGGAGGCGCCGGCGATCCTCGCAGACGTGACGCTCACGGTAGAGCCCGGAGAGACCGTGGCGATCGTCGGTCGGAGCGGCTCCGGCAAGACCACGCTGATCAAGCTCCTGGCGGGCTTGCTCGAGCCCACCGAGGGGGAGATCCTCTTCGACGGTTTCGAGCTGCGCACGCTCGACTACAGGACGTTGCGCCGCAAGATCGGGTTCGTGCTCCAGGAGAGCTATCTCTTCGACGAGACGATTGCCGGCAACATCGCCTTCGGCGAGGAGGCGCTCGACCCGGTCAGGATCGCCTGGGCAGCGAAAGCGGCGAATGCGCACGAGTTCATCGAGCGCCTGCCGCTCGGCTTCGACACACGCATCGGCGAGTCCGGGCTACGGCTCTCCGGTGGGCAGCAGCAGCGAATCGCGATCGCTCGGGCGCTCTACCACCGCCCGCCGATCCTGCTCTTCGACGAGGCCACGAGCGCGCTCGACACCGAGTCGGAGCGCGCGGTCAAGGAGAGCCTCGACGAGCTGCTCGTCGGCCGCACGTCGTTCGTGATCGCTCACCGCCTCAGCACGGTGCGCGATGCACACCGGATCGTCGTGCTCGAGCGTGGCCGGCTCGTCGAGTCCGGCACACACGACGAGCTGATGGCGCGGCAAGGCCTCTACTTCTACCTCGCGAGCCAACAACTCGAGCTTTGACCGTTGTAGGGGTGTTGGATCGCCGAGAGAGGAACGGAGGACGAGGAAGGGCTGGCGCAGCTGCGCGCCCTCTTCCCCGACCGGGAAGTCGTGGGCGTGCCGGCGACAAACCTGGCCCGCCGCGGCGGCGGCGCGCACTGCATCACGCTGCAGCAGCCTGCGTTGCCCTGACCGCGGAGCCGGGCGATACTCGGGCCGTCATGTTCGAGAGGCGGCGGATGCGGAAGGCGGCCGAGGAAGCTCGGCGCCAGGAGTTCCTGGCCGGGGTCGGCGGCATGGAGCTGCTGCAGCACACCTTGCTGCCAAAGCTGCAGGACGGATTGTTCGGAAGCTTCGCGGGCCAGGTGCCGCGCAAGTACGTCAAGGACCAGGCGAAGACGCTGGCGGAGACGTTCTGCGAGCAGTGGGTTGCAGGCGAGGAGACGGAAAGTCGAACGCCACAACAGTTCGCGGACGAGCAGCTCGCTGCGTTCGTGGCGACCGTTCAGGGGATGCCGCTGATGGCGGTCGCCCGCTGGGCCGAGCGGCGCAAGAAGTCCTCCAGCGTGTCCGGCTAACCCTCTCAGCCGCGGCCGGCGCGCCGGAGCGCGATCCCGGTCAGGATCTCGCGGACGATCCGCTCGGCGACGAGAGCGGTGATGTCGGCCGACCCGACCGCCGTCGGGATCACCTCGACCACGTCGGCGCCGACGAGCTCCAGCCGTGCCGCCACGACCCGCACGGCCTTGAGCAGGTCGGCGCTCGTCATGCCGCCCGGTTCCGGCGTGCCCGTGCCGGGAGCGTACGCGGGATCGAGCACGTCGACGTCGACGGAGAGGAAGACAGGACCGGGACCGACCGCCTGGAGCACGCGCTCGACCACGGCGTCGATGCCTTCGTCGCGCACCTCGTGCATGAAGATCGCCGTGATCCCCTGCTCCGCCTGCCAGGCGAACTCGCGCTGCCCCGGCCAGTAGCCGCGCAGGCCGACCTGGACGTACCGCTTCGGATCGACGGCGCCGCTGCGGACGAGCCGGTACATCGGCGTCCCGTGTGACACGTCGACACCGAAGACCTCCGTGCCCGTGTCGGTATGCGTATCGAAGTGGACGAGGCCCACAGGGCCGTGCCGGGCAGCGCACGCCGCGATGTCCGGCTCGGCGATCGAGTGGTCGCCGCCGAGCACGATCGGGATCAGCCCGGCGTCGAGCACCTCACCGACCGTCTGCTCGATCGCCGCAGCCGAGCGCGTAGGGTCGGCAGGCAGCACCGGCGCGTCGCCGTAGTCGACCACGCGAAGCTCAGCGAACGCGTCGATCCCAGCCTCGAGGTGCGGCCCCGGCGGGCAACTGGCAGCGCGAATCGCCCGCGGCCCGAAGCGCGCTCCCGGGCGGTCGGAGACCAGATCGTCGGTCGGAGCGCCGACGATCGCGACGTCGAACCCGGCCAGCAGCGCGGCATCCTGGGTGTAGGGCGCGCTCCCGAAGCTCAGGGGCCCGGCGAAGTCAGGCTTCTCGCCGTGCTCGCGCCAGCGCTGGAGCGGATCGATCACGAGACGATCTTCGCTTCCTCGAGCCGTCTTTGCACAAGGTCGTCCAACGCGTTCGCGCTCGTACAGTGCCCGGTGACGACCGTCACGAACGATTCCTTGTCGAGCACGTCCAGGGTGCAGTCAGAGCGGGCCGTCACCGTCGCCATCCGGGGGGCGTTGCGGATCAGCGCGATCTCACCGAAGCAGTCTCCTCTGCCGAGTGTCTTCACGTGCGCGCCGCCGACCGTGACCTCGACCTCGCCGTCGGCGACGACGTAGAAGCGGTCCCCGGGATCACCCTCGCGGATGACCGTCGTCCCGTCGGGCACCGCGAGCGGCTCGAGCGCGCGCGCAAGCGACTCCAGCTCGGGCGCCGCGAGCGGTGCGAAGAACGGCAAGGACCTCAGGCGCGCAATCTCGACGACCGGCAGGATCGCCTGGTCGGCGGCGACCAGGCTCCGGAACACCAGGAGCATCGAAACCGGCAGCAGCACGGCGAGCAAGACGAAGGCGCCGCTGCCGCCGGCCAGGGCAACGAAGACCGGCGCGATCACCGAGCCAAGCGCAAGCCCGGCCATCGACACGCTCTCGAGCAGACCGAAGACGCGTCCGAGCGCCTCGGGCGGGGCGAGACGCTGGAGCAGGGTTCGCCCTGCTACGTCGAGCACCGTCCGCCCTGCGCCCGCCATCGCGAGCAGTCCGAGCGCGCCTGCTGTCGAGGAGATCGCGCCGATGCCGGCGAGGGCGGCGGCCCAGAGGACGAGCCCCGCGGCCAGGGGCAGTGCCAGCTTGCTCCTGCCGACGAGCGCCACGGTGGCGACCACGCCGAGCACTCCGCCC
>JANMJY010000065.1:0-1909 GCA_031371615.1 Actinomycetes bacterium
GGGCGGAGGTAGGGCAGCACGTCGGCCTTGCGCACCTCGGAGAGGCGCTTGCAGATCTTGTGTGCGAGCTGGATCGGCAGCGGCATCAGCTCGTCGGTCTCGTTCGAGGCGTACCCGAACATCATCCCCTGGTCGCCGGCACCGACGCGGTTGAGCGGATCGGAATCGCCGTGCTGCGCCTCGTAGGAGTCGTCGATGCCCTGCTCGATGTCGGCCGACTGCTCGTCGATCGCGACGACGACCCCGCAGGTCTCGGCGTCGAAGCCGTACTTGGCGCGTGTGTAGCCGATCTCGGAGATCGTCCGGCGGACTAGGCGCGGAATGTCGACGTAAGTCGAGGTCGTGATCTCGCCTGCGACGACGACGAGGCCGGTCGTGATCAGCGTCTCGCAGGCGACGCGTCCATTCACGTCGTCGGTGAGGACGGCGTCGAGAACGGCGTCCGAGACCTGGTCGGCGATCTTGTCCGGGTGCCCTTCGGTGACCGACTCCGAGGTGAAGGAGAACTCGCGCTTGGCCATGTGCGAAAGCTTAGCCACGGAACGGATCAACCGCCTTCGTAGCCACCGCAGCGGGTGACGTCGAGCGACAGGGCGACGTAGCGGGCTGATTCCGTCAGGCCGCCGCTAGGCCCGCCGGACTGTCTCGCAGTCCTGCGCGACCTTGTCGTTCCGGTCGGCGGTGACGACGTCGCGGCCGGCCCCGCAGCGGATCGTGTCGACCGACCCGTCGCGGGCGAGAATCCTGTCGTTTCCCGCGCCGGCGTCGAGGAGGTCGCGTCCGCTGCCGCCCTCGAGCCGGTCAGAGCCTGCATTCCCGAAGAGGCGATCGTTGCCCGAGCCGCCGTACAGGCGGTCGTTGCCGCCGAGCCCGCGCAGCGTGTCGTTGCCGGGACCGCCGCGGAGGACATCCGCGCCCGCGCCACCGACCTTGATCAGGAGCTTCCGCGCCACCAGCGTTGGCGGCGTCGGAAGAGGCGGCGGAAGCAGCGGCGTCTGGGGGCCGGCGGTGAACGTATACGTGGCAGCATTGTCCGCCGGATTCACGTCGGTCTCCCTCTGGGTCACGGCTGCGACCAGGCGAAGCTCGCCGGGCTCGCGCAGACGTACGCCGATTCGCACGTTCGCGGACGTGAATCCGCCGATGAAATCGAGATTGCAGAGATACGTCTGTCCGGACGAGAGCCGACAGCCGCTTCCCTTGTCGGAGTACGAGTCCTGGTACTCCACGCGCTCCGGCAACGTGACGGTCAGCGCGACGCCTGTGCCCGAAGGCGCGCTCTTGTTCCTCACCACGAGGAAGTAGTTGAAGCTGTTGCCAGCCGTGACGATTGCCGGAGCGTGGCCGATCGTGATCTCCAGATCCGGCTTGGCGCCACCGCCGCCGCCTCCTCCCCCGCCTCCAGGCGGCGGCGGCGCGGCTGCAGCGGTGCTGAAGAAGCTCTCCGCCTGCGTCGTCCCGTTCACGCTCGTCGCTTCGATGCGGTAGCTGTAAGTGGTCGCAGGCTGGAGCTCGGAAAGTGCGAAGGACACGAGTCTTGAGCCATCGAGGTTGCCATCGAGGTCGGCTGTGATCTTCGCCGCGGGCGTCGGCGTCGTGGGCGGATAGCCGGCGACCCAGAGGAAGCGGTAGGTCGTCTCGACGCCGTTCGGATTCACGATCGCGTTCAGCGTTGCCGTCGTCTGCGTCACCGCGCTCGCTGGAGCCGTCTCGACGTAAGGCGCCGCCGTTGTCTTCGTGGTAAAGGCGACAGGAGTGCCCAAGGTCGCGCCGTGCGCGTTCTCGGTCACGAAGCGCACCTTGTACGCCGTCCCGGGCGACAGCCCGTCGACACGGCTCGACGCGACCAGATTGGTGTCGCCGTCCGCGAAGGCGACCGGCGTCGTGCTCGTGAACGTCGCGAAGTCGT
>JANMJY010000069.1:0-11717 GCA_031371615.1 Actinomycetes bacterium
CTAGTATCTACGTCGAGCACCTGCTCAACCCCGGGTACAAGGCGATCCACGCCGTCCTCCCCCATGCCCGGGTAGGCGGCGGGGTGACTGGGCCGCGCGGTGCAAACGGTGGCGTCTCCCCGGTCGACTGGGTTCGCGGCATGGCGCGCGCCCACGCGAAGCTGGACGCGTACGCCCACCACCCCTACCCGTCGACCCCGTCTGAGACGCCGTCGAGCGGTGGCTGCAAGAACTGCCCGTGGATCACGATGGCGACGATCCGGAAGCTCCTCATCCTCGTCAAGCGCCACTTCGGGTCAAAGCCCGTCTGGCTGACGGAATACGGCTACCAAACGAACCCGCCGGATACGTTCCTCGGCGTCACCCTCAAACGGCAGGCAACGAATCTCAGCCTCGCCGCGATGCGGGCGTGGCGCCTCCCGCGGGTGACGATGCTGATCCAGTACCTGTACCGGGACGAGCCGCAGCTGAGCCGGTTCCAGACCGGGCTCGTGTTCGTGGACGACCGCTGGAAGCCCTCGCTGCAGGGCTTCAAGCTGCCCTTCGCGCAGATGGGCCGGAGTGGGGAGCGGGCGATCGTCTGGGGTCAGGTCCGCGGCGGCCGGCCGGGTCGGAAGACGTACCAGCTCGAGGTGCTGCGCAGGAACGCGTGGAAGCCGGTGGGGCGCGCCCGGCTGACGAACGACGAGGGCGTCTTCATCCGGACGATTCGGGTCAAGCCCGGCGCGCTCTTCCGGATCTGGTCGCCGAAGCAGCGGCGCTTCAGCGTGCAGCTGCGGATCAGGTGAACGACGACGGGAGCGTGGTCAGCGCCGGTTCCGATGAGCATCCCGTGAGTGGCGTGTGAGCGGCGCGTCCTAGCGTGGCGGCAGGCGGTCAAGCTAGGCCGCGGTGAAAACCAAATTGAAAGGACCCGGCATGCGCATCAAGCTCGCCCTACCCTGCGCCCTTGTGGCGCTCGCGTTGCCCGCAGCCGCGGCCGCGGAGCCGGTGCAGGTCAACTACGAGGCTTCGCTGATCCACGTAGCGTTGCCGACGAATAGCCCCTGCGTCTTCGACGACGTCCGAGTCGACGTGCTCGACTTCATTGATCCGCTGCTCCAGGACGGGATCGTCACGAGCGTCGCCCGGTACAACGGCTGTACGGGCGAGTTCTACTTCATCCGCTCGCCGCTGCTCGCGCCCTATCCAATCTCCGAAGACGCCTTCGTCGTCTCCGAGAACGGTAAGCGCGGCGACCTCGAGGTCGTGCTCCCGTATTGGGACTCGGGCACGCAGTCGAGCAGCGACGTCCTGCTCGACCTGCGCTGGAACGAAAAGCACCAGGCGCTAGGCGAGGCGGAGGTGAAGGGCTGCATCAAGGGGCCGGACTTCTCGATCCACTTGGCTCCGTCGATCGACTGGCTCCGCTGGGGCAGCCCCGAGTTCCCCTGGGCTGGCTTCTGGTTCTGCAGCTTCGGCGAGGGCGAGCCCGGCTGCATCGGCCAGTAAACCGCTACTGCCTGAAGCCACGCAGCAGGCTGCCCTCGCTGCGTGGCTTCAAGAGCAGCACACTTCCCGCCAGTTAGCTGCAGCCCGTATTCGTGCCGCAGTCGCGGCACGTGTAGCACGAGCCCGTGCGCACCATGCTGCCGCCGCACTTGGCGCACTCGACCGCGTCCTCCCAGTTGTTGAAGAGGGCGGTCTGGCCACGCGGCGGGGCTTCGGCGGCCGGAGCTGAGGCCTCGCCGGTCGCGTAGGCCTGCGCCAGGCGTGCCTTCACCTCGGCGGTCAGGATCCCCGCCTCCTCCTGCTGCTCGGAGGTAAGGAACTTCTTCCCCATCCAGCGGAAGATGTAGTCGACGATCGACTTCGCCATCCGGATATCGACGTCGTTCGTCAGCCCGCTCGGCTCGAAGCGCATGTGGCTGAACTTCGAGACGTAGACCTCGAGCGGCACGCCGTACTGGAGGCCGAGGCTGACGGAGATCATGAACGAGTTCATGAGGCCGGCGAGCGTCGTGCCCTCCTTGGCGATGTCGACGAAGATGTCTCCCGGGGTGCCGTCCTCGAAGAGGCCGACATGGATGTAGCCCTCGTAGTCGCCGACCTTGAACTTGCGGCCGACCTCGATCCGGTCCTCGGGCACCCGACGCCGCTTCGGCTGCGCCACGGGCGCGATCGGAGTGAGAGCCGGCAGCGTTGCGAGGCTCTTGTCGGCGGAACCGGACAGCGGCTGCGCGACCTTGCAGTTGTCCCTGTAGATCGCGATCGCCTTGACGCCGAGCTGCCACGACTCGATCAGCAGCTGCGACACGTCCTCGACCGTCGCCTCCTCGGGCAGGTTCACCGTCTTCGAGATCGCGCCGGAGATGAACGGCTGCACTGCGCCCATCATCTTCACGTGACCCATGTAGCGGATCGCGCGGTCGCCGATGGCGCAGTCGAACACCGGGTAGTGCTCGCTCTTGACGTGGGGGGCGCTTACGATCGTGTTGCGCTCGTCGATGAACGCGACGACCTCGTCGACCTCGCTCGGCGCGTAGCCCAGCTTCTCGAGTCCGAGCGGCACGGTCTTGTTCACGATCGTGATCTCGCCGCCGCCGACGAGCTTCTTCGACTTGACGAGCGAGAAGTCGGGCTCGACGCCGGTGGTGTCGCAATCCATCATGAAGCTGATCGTCCCGGTCGGAGCGAGCACGGTCGCCTGCGCGTTCCGGTAGCCGTGCACCTCGCCCTGGTCGAGTGCGTCGTCCCACGACCGCCGGGCGGCGGTGAGCAGATCCTCGGGCACCGAGTTCGAGTCCTGGATGTTCCCCACCGCTGCGCGATGCTTCGCGATCACGCCGATCATCGCGGCCGCGTTCGGCCGATAGCCGGCGAACGGGCCCATCCGCTGGGCGATCTCGGCCGACTTGCGGTAAGCACGGCCGGTCATCAGCGCCGTGATCGCGGCTGCGTAGGCACGGCCGTCGTCGGAGTCGTACGGGAACCCGCGCGCCATCAAGAGGGCGCCGAGGTTGGCGTAGCCGAGCCCCAGCTGGCGGTACGCCTTGGCGTTCGCGTCGATCTCGGGGGTCGGGTACGAGGAGTAGCCGACGCAGATCTCCTGCGCGAGGAACATCACGTCGACGGCGTGCTCGAACGCGCTGACGTCGAACTCCCCGTCCTCGCGCCTGAACTTCATCAGGTTGAGCGAGGAGAGGTTGCACGCGGAGTCGTCGATCGACATGTACTCCGAGCACGGGTTCGACGCGTTGATTCGACCCGTGTTCGGCAGCGTGTGCCAACTGTTGATCGTCGTGTCGTACTGGACGCCCGGGTCGGCGCACTGCCAGGCGGCCTCGGCGATCTGCCGCAGCAGCGCGCGTGCGTCGGTCGTCTCGACGACCGAGCCGTCGGTGCGGGCCGTGAGGTTCCACTCCTTGCCCTCGACCGAGGCTTCCATGAAGGAGTCGCTGACGCGGACCGAGTTGTTCGCGTTCTGGTACTGGATCGAGGCCCAGTCGGGCGAGTCGAGCGACATGTCGTAGCCCGCCTGCTCGAGGACGCGCGCCTTCCGCTCCTCCTTCGCCTTGCACCAGATGAACTCCTCGACGTCCGGATGGTCGACGTCGAGAACGACCATCTTGGCCGCGCGCCGCGTCTTGCCGCCGGACTTGATCGTCCCGGCGGAGGAGTCGGCGCCGCGCATGAAGCTGACCGGCCCGCTCGCGTAACCGCCCTTCGAGAGCTGCTCCTTGGAGCTGCGCAGCTTGGAGAGGTTGAGGCCGGAGCCGGAGCCGCCGCGGAAGATGACGCCCTCGCGCCGGATCCAGTCGAGGATCGAGTCCATCGTGTCGTCGATCGAGAGGATGAAGCAGGCCGAACACTGCGGCTTCTCCTCGAAGCCGACGTTGAACCAGACCGGCGAGTTGAAGGAGGCGTACTGGTTGACGAGGATCGCCTTCAGCTCCGCCTCGAACGTATCCGCCTCGTCGTCCGTCGCGAAGTAGCTGCCGGCCCGGCCCCAGCCGCCGATCGTGTCGACGACACGGCCGACCATCTGCTTGACGCTGCGCTCGCGCTCGGGAGAGCTGAGCCGCCCGCGGAAGTACTTCTGGGCGACGATGTTCGTCGCCGTCTGCGACCAGAAGCGCGGGAACTCGACGTTGCGCTGCTCGAAGGCCGGGCCGTCCTTGCCCGGGATGATCGCGTCCCGGAGCTCCCACTCGATCTCGTCGAAGGGGTCTCGTCCCGGGATGGTGAAAAATCGCTGCGGAGCGACCGACGCGGTCTCGTCGACGACGGTGTTCACGATCTCTTCCGGCGGGGCTGCTGCGTCCTTGGTCTGTCTTGCTGTAGCCATTCTTGTCCTCTCGGCCATGGGGCTATGACGGCGCTCGCAGGTCGGCTTTCTGCGGGCCTCGGAGCGGACGGGGGACGTTAGACCCAGCGTCGGACGGATGCCTTGGAACGGCCGAAATCGCCCTTCCAGTGTACCGGGCGCGCCGTTCTAGACGGCAGGCGGCGGAAGCCGGCGGCTCTGGAATCGCCTGATCACGTACCCCGCCGAGCCGCCCGCGACGAGCAGCAGCGCAAGCCCGGCGAGGATGAGCAGGGGAACCGGCACGGAGCTGGCGCTGTCGCCCGACGCCACCGGAGGCGAGACTTCGGGCCCGTTCGGGCCGGTGGGCGGGTCGCCACCGCCGCCCGTGGAGGTCGGCGTCGTCGATGTCGTAGACGTGGACGTCGTGTCGACCGGCTCCGTCCCGTTCGGGGAGGGATCGGTTCTGGCGGGCGGGGCAGGCTGGTGGCGCAGCTTGTTCTGGAGCGCCCGCTGAATGTCTTCCTTCGCGCTCGAGTAGTCGCGCACGTCGCGCGGCAGGATCTCGATCGCGTCGTCGTAGCAATGGAGCGGGTAGGTGCCGTCGACACGGCCGTTGTCGTACCAGTCGTCGATCACCTGGCGGCCGCAAGACTTTGCGGCGCTCGCTGCCGGTGCGGTCGCGGCCAGCAGTGCGGCGAAGGCAGCCAGCACGAAGACGGCGCGCATGGCTCGCCGGTACGGCTGATGGCGGCTGAGGGGGGTCAAAGTGTCGGCGTCTGGCGGGGGGATCAGCCCGCGGGGTGCGGGCAATCTTGCAGAGTGTCTCGGACGGCGTTGATGCCGGGATCAGCGGCAGGTAAACGGTTTGTAAGGCTACCGGGATACGGGCGGGGAGCCTTCCGGGGGGCATGGTAGCTTGGCGCCCGATGCGGAGGCCCGGAGTGGCGGTGTCGGTCGCGACCGCGTTGCTGCTCGCTGCGCTCTTCGTAGGCGACTCGGTCTGGACTGCGCTCGCGGTGCTGCTTGCCGCCGGCGGCTGGAGCGCGCTCGCACTCTCGGGACGCGCCCGGCAGCCCGTCGGCGGCGCAGTGCTGCTCGGCCTCGTGCTCACGACGGCCGCCTGGGCGGGGCTCTCCGTCGCGTGGTCGGTCGCACCAGACCGTTCGTGGGACGAGCTCGACCGCACGCTCGTCTTCGCAGCGTTCCTCGTCGGCGGGCTTCTGCTCGGCGCCTGCGGTCCGAGAGCCTGCCGCTGGGCTGCCGCGGCTCTCCTCACGGCGCTCGGGGCCGCAGTCGTCTGGGCGCTCGCCGGAAAAGCGGTCCCGGGTCTCTTCCCGGACGGTGGCCGCACTGCTCGACTCCGGGACCCGATCGGTTACTGGAACGCGCTCGCGCTCGGCGCCGACATGCTGCTCGTGCTCGCGCTGCAGCTGGCAGCGGCGGGAAGGTCGCGCGCAGCTGTGGCGGGTGGGGCGGTTCTGGCCTACGCCGCCGGCGTCGCGGTGCTCCTGGCTGCCTCCCGTGCCGGCGTCGCCGCGGCCGTGCTCGGCGTGGGGCTGCTGCTCTGGCTCTGGCGCGACCGCGTCCATGGGGCGCTGCTCGCGCTCGCCGCTGTGCTGCCGGCCTCGGCCCTCGCGGCCTGGGCGTTCAGCCGTCCGGCGCTCGTCGATGACGGCTACCCGCGTGCCGACCGGGTCGCCGACGGCGCCTGGTTCGGCCTGCTGCTCCTGGTCGGCGGGTGCGTGGTGGCGCTGGCCGCACTCCGGCTGAGACGGCGGCCTCTCTCCCCGGCTGCCTGCCGGATCGTCGCGCGGGCACTCGCCGGGCTCGCGGTCGTCGCCGTTCTCGCCGCGGCGGCCGGCACGATTGCGAACGCGGGCAAGATCGCCGATGAGTTCCGCGGCGGGGAGGTCACGAACAGCCCTGATCGCTTCCGCAGCCTCAGCTCGAACAACCGCCTGGAGTGGTGGGGCGAGGCCCGGGACATCTTCAGGGCCGACCCACTCGTCGGCGCGGGCGCCAACACCTTCGAGGTGGCGCGGAAGCGCTACCGCGAGACCGCCTCCCCGGTGACCCAGCCGCATAGCGTTCCGTTGCAGTTCCTCGCCGGCCTGGGCGTCGTCGGCCTCGCGCTCTTCGCCGCGCTGGTGGCCGCGGCGGCAGCAGCTGCGGCCAGGGCGCTCCGGCGGCTCGAGGACGGGGAACGTGACGCCGCGGCGGCCCTGTCGGTGGCGCTCGCTCTCTGGCTCGCCCACGCCCTCGTGGACTACGACTGGGACTTCGTCGCCGTGACCGGCCCCGCCTTCTTCGCGGCTGGAGCTCTCGCGGCCGCGGGACGGCCTTCGCGTGGCGCGGCGCGTCCGCTGGTCGCGCTCGCCGCGGCCGCACTGGCGGTCGCCGCGGCGTTATCGGTCGTCACGCCCTGGCTGGCCGAGCGAAGCGTCCGAGACGTCGGGGCCGCAATCGACCGCGGCGACCTATCCGCCGCCGGTGACTCGGCCCGCCGGGCCCGGTCACTCGACCCGCTGTCTCTGGCACCGCTGCTCGCCCTCGCGCGGGTCGAGGAGGCGAGGCGCGACCCCGCCGCTGCGCTCGGCGACTACCGGGAGGCGGTCCGTCTCCAGCCCGAGAACCCGGAGGCCTGGTACCAGCTCGGGCTCTACGAGTTCGATCGAGGCGACCGCTGCTCGGCGTACGTCCATCTGAACCAGGCGTACACGCTCGATCCTGCCGGCAGGCAGTGGGTGCCCGGCGGGCCGCTCGACCAGGCGCGGGCCTGGGTCAATGGCGGAAACTGCTAGCTGCCGATGATCAGCGCGAGATGCGCGCCGAGCAGGTCCGAGCCGCGCAGGCCGTCGAGCGGGCCGACGATCTTGAGCTTCAGATCGGCGGCGAGCCGCACCGCCTCGGCGCGGTAACCGGGCCGGAACATCACGAGCGTGCGCGTGAAGTCGCTGCGAGGCGCATTGCCGACGGTGCCGATCGTGTAGCCGAGCTCACGAACCTTGGCGGCCTTCGCTGCGGCGGCGCCCGTCCGGCCGCTTCCGTTCAGCACGATCACCGACGTCTCCCCGCGGGAGAGCTTCGGCTCGCCGACCGTCACCGCGGCGCGGGGCTTCACCTTGACGGGCGCGAAGACCTTCGCCTCCGCAGCCTGGCGCACCTGGTCGGAGACAGGCTTTGCGAGCAAGGTGACGCCGAGGACAAGCAGGATCACGAGCTCCGCAGCCGCAACCGCAGAGGCGATGAGGGTCGCCGTGCGCCACGGCGAGCTGACCTGGGGAAGGGAGTGCTCCACGGCCGCCTAGATTCGCCCGCGGTAGCCCAGCTCCTTCTCTCAGGGCCGGATCGACTCCCAGGTTCGCTGCAGCCCTGCGGCCAGCGAGACCTGCGGATGCCAGCCGAAAGCGTCGGCGGCGCGGCCGACGTCGAGGACGCTCCGACGGGCATCTCCGGCCCGGGCGGCGCGGTGCTCTGGCTCGGCTTCGACTCCGAGTGTCTGCGCGCAGAGCCGGTGGAGCTCGTTCACGGTCGTCTCGACGCCGGTACCGACATTGAAGACGCCGCCGTCGGCCCCAGTCCCGGCCAGCACCGCACCGACGACGTCACCGACGTAGACGAAGTCGCGCGACTGCTCCCCGTCTCCGAAGATGAGCGTCTCCTCGCCGCCGGCGAGCCGTCCCATGAAGATCGAGACGACGCCTCCTTCGAGCTCGGCCGACTGACGCGGTCCGTAGACGTTCGCGAAACGGAGGACGACATGACCGGTGCCGTGGATCCGGTTCCAGCCGGCGACGTACGTCTCGGCGGCGAGCTTTGCGATCCCGTACGCCGAGACGGGCCGCCGCTCAGCGTCCTCGGTCGCCGGGCGTTCCACCTCGCCGTAGATCGCGCCTCCGGTCGAGGAGAAGACGAGTCGTGCGCCCGAGGCCCGCGCTGCCTCGAGAGCGTTCACCGTGCCGACGACGTTTACGGACGCATCGAAGCCGGGCCGCTCCATCGACGTGCCGACGTCCGCCTGTGCCGCGATGTGGTAGACGACGTCCGCAGCCGCCTCGAACGGCTCTCGGATGTCGTGCTCGACGAGCGTCGCCGCGTCGTTGACGAATTCGCGGTGGCCGGTGGAGAGGTCGTCGATCACCGTCACTTCGTCGCCACGCGCCACGAGCGCGTCGACGACGTGCGATCCGATGAACCCCGCTCCCCCGGTGACGACCGCCCGCACCGCCGTATCCTACGGATAGATGTTCGTGAGCTTCGAGGGCCTCGACGGCTCCGGCAAGACGACCCAGGTCGAACGGCTGCGAGCCCACCTCGAGTCGGACGGCCGGGAGGTCGTGACGGCCCGCGAGCCGGGCGGCACGGCGCTCGGCGAGCAGCTGCGCGCGCTCGTCCTGCACGGGCGCGAGATGACGCCCTGGGCGGAGGCGCTCGTCTACGCCGCCGCTCGCGCGGAGCTCGTCGCCCAGGTGATCGAGCCCGCGCTCGCGCGCGGAGCGGATGTCCTGCTCGACCGCTACTTCGACAGCTCCGTCGCCTACCAGGGCATCGGCCGCGGCCTGGGGATCCACGAGGTGCTCGAGCTGAACCTACTCGCGGTCCGTGGCCGCATCCCCGACCGGACGTTCGTGCTCGCGGTCGATCCGACCCGCTCGCTCGGGCGCGTCGGCGGCAGCCCCGACCGGATCGAGCGCGAGGATGCCGCGTTCCACGAGAAGGTCGCCGGCGGCTACGAGCAGCTCGCCGCGCTCTTCCCCGAGCGCGTCGTCGTTCTCGACGGCACGCTGGACCCTGCGGAGCTCGCCGAAAGGATCCTGGATGACGTTCGCCGGCTTGTCTGATCAGCCCGAGGCGCGCCGACTGCTCGCAGCAGCCGTGGCGGAAGGCCCGGCCCACGCCTATCTCTTCCACGGGCCGGCCGGAGTCGGCAAGCGGGCGGCAGCCCGTTCCTTCGCGGCCGCCCTGCTCGGCGACGAGCGCCGGGTTCAGGCCGGGACGCACCCCGACCTCTTCCTGCTCGAGGCGCTCGGCGACATGATCCGGATCGACGAGGTGCGAGCGCTGCACCGCGACCTGCACATGCGACCGTACGAAGCCGATTGGCGCGTGTACGTGATCTCCGACGCGCACTTGCTGAACGAGGACGCAGCCGACGCGCTGCTGAAGGATCTCGAAGAGCCGCCTCCGTACGCCGTGATCGTCCTGGTCGCCGACGAGCTCGGCCCGCTGCCGCCGACGATCCGTTCCCGCTGCCAGCTGGTCTCCTTCCGCCGGCTCCCCGAGCGGGTGATCCGCGCCCTGCTTGCGGAGCGCGCGCCCGGACTGTCGGAGGCCGAGGTGAAGGCGCTCGCGCGCGTGTCCGGTGGCCGGCTCGACCGGGCCGAGCGGCTGCTCGATCCGGAGGCGCGCGGCCGCCGGGCAGAGCTGCTGCGGGTCGCTCGCGCCCCCTACGCGGAGCCGGAGCTCGACCCGTCCGATGCAGCCGCGACGGTGCTGGACGCAGCGCGGGTGGCGGGAGTCGCCGCCAAGGAGCGCGCGGAGGCCGAGCTCGACGGCGTCGAGCTGACTGCCCGCGAGTCGGAGCAGCGTCTGCGCCGGGTGCAGCGCGGGGCCGAGCGGGAGGAGCTGCTCGCCTCGCTCGAGGAGCTCGCCTCCTGGTACCGCGACCTCGTCGTCGTGGCGGTGGGGGCCGAGCAGGCGGTCGTGCACGCGGACCGGATCGACATGCTCCGGGAGGACGGGACGCACGAGCGGGCACCGGAGGCCGAGGCGGCGGCCGAGCTCGCGCGCGAGGCCTGGCGGACGCTGGAGGAGTTCAATCTCAACCCGGGCCTCGCACTCGAGGCGCTCTTCGTCCAGTTGAAACGCGTCTTTTCCAGCGCATTAGTTCTTTGAAGCCGTAATGCTCGAACGAAGTAAAGATCCCTAAAAAGGGGTTGCGAGCCTGCCGATGACGGCTAAGACTTGATCCGTAGGCGTTCGGGCGGAACGCCGGCAAACCCCCTGTCTCCCCTTCATCCAAGGAATCCGGTTGGCTGCAGTTCCGTCCATAGGTCGAGCAAGCCTCGTCGAGGCCCCCCGCGTCGCCCCTCAGGCGGCTGCTACCGAGGGGCTCTACGAGCGTCACGCCGCGAAGATCCAGAGCTACTGCCATCACCAGCTCGGCTCGCGCGAGGAGGCGGAGGACGCCGTCCAGACGACGTTCATGAACGCGTTCCGCGCGCTCGGCCGGGGCGTCGTGCCGGAGGCGGAGTCCGCCTGGTTGTTCAAGATCGCCGAGAACGTCTGCCTTTCGCGCCGCCGCTCCTCGTGGCGCCGCGGCAAGATCGAGAGCCCGAGCGACTTCGGGGTGATCGAGGAGATCGTGCCAGGCCCGAGCCTGCAGCGCGACGAGCTGATCGGGATCGAGGACGCGCTCGCATCGATGCCCGAGCAGCAGCGCCGCGCGATCCTGCTGCGGGAGTGGCAGGGTCTCTCCTATCGCGAGATCGCCGCGGAGCTCGAGGTTTCCCAGTCGGCCGTCGAGACGCTGATCTTCCGCGCTCGCCGCTCGCTCGCACAGGGGCTGGAGCAGCCGGACACGATCAAGCCTAAGCGGAAGAGCTTTCGCCGTGCCTTGCACATGGTCGACTTCGGGACGATCGTCGCAGCGCTGAAGACGCTGCTGGTCGGCGGCGCCGCCGTCAAGGCGACCGTTGCCGCCGTGGCCGTCACCGCAGCGGTTGGAACCGCTGCAACCGTCGCGCCGGAGCTGAAGCTGAAGGGACAGGCCAAGGCTCCCGCCGTGGCGCTGGCCGCGCCGGCCCCCGAGCGGCCTGCCGCGACCTCCTCACGCTCTGTCATCGCTTCCGTCAGCGCAGTCGAGCCGGCTTCCACGTCGATCGTCGTCACGGCGTCGCGGCCGGCCAGGCACAAGCCGGTTGGCGCAGCTGTTGCTCGCTCTGCTACCGCGGCGGCGCTCGCAGCCGAGCCCAAGGCGCCGCTGGGGCAGCCGGCGCGGCAGCCGGTCGAATCTGAGCCTGCGCAAGCTGCGCCGGTCGAGCAGCAGCCGAGCGTGGAGCCGACGCCGACGCCCGTGCCCGTCGTAGAGCAGCCGAAGCACGAGAAGGCGCAGCCGGTGGCCGAGCCCGCGAAGCGCGCGGACGAGGGCAAGCACAAGGGCAAGGCCACCGAGACGCCCTCCGCGCCCGCCGCCACCGCGCCCGCCGTCGAGCCGGTCGCCGCAGCGCCGGCTGAGCGGCGAGGTGGCAATTCGAAGGACCACGGAAGCGACGGCAAGGCGAAGGGGTCGCCGATCGCGGCCCAGCCGCCGGCTCCCTCATCGCTGACGTCGGCTACGCCGGCGCCTGTCGAGGCAGCGAAGGATCAGGGCTCGAAGGAGCACGAGCACGGACGGGGCAACGGCACGCGTGAACTTTCCACCGTGCCC
>JANMJY010000099.1:0-20408 GCA_031371615.1 Actinomycetes bacterium
CCGCGGAGATCGAGCGGCTCGAAAGGGCCTTCCCGGCGGGCGCGGCGGCGGGCGACCGCTACCCGGACATGTCGACGGTCAACCGGTAGCGAGCGGGAACGGCTTGCGCGCGAGCGCGGGCAGCACCTGAGCCGTGACCCAGAGCGGCGTCGTCACGTAGCGGGCGTTGTAGCGGTAGCTGCCGTCAGGCCGGCGCATCCGCTGGAGATACCGGAACGCCGGCGGACCGGGACTCGCGCCCGCCGCGATCAGCGCCTGGATCGCCCAGGCGGTCGACTGGGTGTCGGAGCCGCGTCCCTGGGTCAGCTCGAACCCTCCGTCCGGATTCTGGTGTCGGCGGAGGAAGACCACGCCACGCTGGAGCGGCCGACCACGCACTCCCGCCGCGCGGAGAGCCTGCATCGCGGCAGCCGTGTCGTTCGCGTCGGCGGCGCCTCCGGCGAGCCACGGCCAGCCACCCGAGGGACGCTGCGCCTTCAGGAGGGCCTGCACGAAAGTCGGGGGCGCCGGCTCGCCAGTCTGGCGAAGCGCGAGGATCGTCCAGATCGTCGCGTTCACGAGCTTTCCCGGCTTGTAGGCGCGCAGGCGCGGCAGCAGGTCGTCGGGGCGGCCACCCGCGGCCGCCCGGGCCATGGCGACGAGCGCCACGGCTGTCGCCGCCCCGGGCTCCTGCCGGGCGAGGTAGTCGGCCGCGCCGCCGGTGGGCACGCCGGCCGCGACGAGGCCGAGCGTTGCCCAGGCGCTGATCTGCGGGTCGCCGAAGCCGCCGTCGTCGCGCTGCTGCGACTGGACGTAGCTCACAGGTGTCGCGAGCGCCGTTGCCGCCACCAGCGCAGCGAGCAGCTTCACACCCACACGACCTCTGTGCGCGACTTGCGCTCGAAGCGCTCGAGCACGCGTCTGAGCTCCGGCCCGGCGACGAGCGCGAGCACGACGTTTCCGGCCGCATGCGCGACGTTGAACGGCACGCCGGCCGCGAGGCGGGCCAGCAACGCGGCCTCCGTGTGCGGGTAGAACGCAAGCCAGAGCCAGAGATCCATCACCGTCCCGAAGGCGAAGCCGAGCACGAGCACGAAGGCGACGAAGGCGGCCCGGCGGCGCAGGAGCGGGCGGAGGAGTCCGGCGGCGAGGCCGCAACCGCCCCAGGCAAGCATCTGCCACGGCGTGTGCGGGCCTTGGCCGAGGAAGAAGTTCGACGAGATCGCCGCGAGCGCGCCGACGGCGAAGCCGCGGCGCGGGCCGAGCGCGACACCGGCCGCCGCGACGATCACCGTCACCGGCTGCACGCTCGGGACGGGCGCGAAAAGGACGCGACCCGCAGCGGCGAGGCCGCCGAGGGTCGCGACGAGCGTGAGGTCTCGTGCCGACACCGTGCCGCCCTCCAGCCAGGCGAAGCCGGCCACGAGCACGGCGAACGCCGCGAGCAGCGTCGCGATCCCGCCGCGCGCGGGGTCGAGCGCCGCCCACGCGGCGAGCGCGAGCGCGGCCGCAGCGCTGAGCCCGGCGACCTTAGACGCCAATGCCCACCCCGAGAGGAGCTTGTGTTGAAACAACACTAAGTCCGATTCGGCGATGTGCCGGCAGATCGCGGTCGTGGGTGGCGAGGAGCACGGCCTTTCCGGACGCTGCGTAATCCAGGAGCCAGTCGCCGAGCGCCGCCTTGCGCTCGGGGTCGAGGCCCCGCGTGGGCTCGTCCAGAACCAGCAGGTCCGGCTCGGCGACGGCGACCGACGCGAGCGCGAGCCGCTCGCGCTCCCCGCTCGAGAGATCGCGCGGGTGACGGCCGGCCGCCCAGCCGAGGCCGACACGGTCGAGCGCGGCTCCAGCCCGCAGCTCGTCCCCATTCACGGCCAGCGCGACCTCCGCGAGCGCGGTCTCCTTGACGAGGTAACGGCCAGGATCCTGGGAGAGGTAGCCGGCGCGTCCGCGCAGCTCCACGGTCCCGGCCTGCGGCTCGACGAGGCCGGCGGCGATCCTCGCGAGCGTGGTCTTTCCGGACCCGTTCGGCCCTTCGAGCGCGACGATCTCGCCGCGGCGCAACTCGAGGTCGACACCATCCAGGACGGGCAGGGCCTGCCGGTAGGCGTAGGAGACGCCGCGGAGCGCCGCGACGACCTCGCCCGAGAGAGCTTGTGTTTCTGAAACACAAGGCTTCGTGTAGAGCGGACGCTCGGCCGAGAGCCACTCGACCGCCACGGCTCGCGGGGCGTCCAGGAGGACGCGACCGCCTTCGAGGAAGACGACGCGCGTCGCGAGCTCGAGTGCCCGCGCGACCCGGTGCTCGGAAAGAACGACCGTCGCTCCCAGCCGCTCGACCGCAGCGAGGAACAGTGCCGCAGCGTCGGGGTCGAGCTGCGAGGTCGGCTCGTCGAGGAGCAACAGCTGCGGCTCGAGCGCGAGCGCCGAGGCGAGGCAGACCCGCTGCAGCTCGCCGCCCGAGAGCTCGGTCGTCTTCCGGCCCCAGAGATGGAGCGCGTCCACCGAGTCGAGCGCACGCTCGACCCGGGGCCAGATCTCGCCCGGGGCGACGCCGAGATTCTCGAGCCCGAACGCGACCTCGTTTGCTGCGATCGTCATCACGACCTGGTCCTCGGGATCCTGGAAGACCGTCGCGACGGTGCCCGCCAGATCGGCCGGGCGTGCGTCGCGCGTGTCGAACCCCGCCACGACGACGCGGCCCTCGAATCGCCCACCGTGGAAATGCGGCACGAGGCCCGCGAGCGCGCGAATGAGCGTCGACTTGCCCGATCCGGAGGGGCCAAGGAGAGCCACCACCTCGCCGGACTCGACCGCCAGGGACACGTCTCGCAGCGCCGGCGGCGCCGACGGATAGGAGAACGAGAGGCCGTTGAGGGTGACTAGAGCCACAGCGCCGCCACCAGGACGATTAGGACAGCAAGCGGAAGCGCGAGCCGGTCGCGCAAGCTCCAGGGCGGCCGCGGCGCCCGTGTGAATCCGGGACGGCCGAAGCCGCGCGCCTCCATCGCCTCCGCCAGGTTCGTTGCACGCTCGAGCGAGCCGGCGACAAGCGGAGAGAGCAGGGTTGCGTAGCCACGGGCGCCTTCGAGCCGGATCCCACGACCCCGTACGGATTCCGCCAGCCCGGCGGCGTCTCGCTCGAGTGACGGCACGAGGCGGGTCGCCAGCGCGACCGCAAGCGCGGAACGGCGCGCCATTCCGGCCGCCGCGACGAGCCGGTCGTGGTCGAGCAGGAGTGCGTAGGCTGCGAACGCGAGCCCGAGCGCGGCCAGCCGGAACGCATTCAGCGCTGCCTCGGAAAGCTCCGTCGTCGTGACGTCGAGCGGGCCGAGCACCGGGATCGTCGGACCCTCCCACAGGATCGTCCCGTCCGGGCTCGACCAGAGAAACGGCGAGAGGACGAAGACGCCGAGACCACTGGTGAGCGCGCCGAACAGATACACACCGCGGCGCTCCGACGGCGCGCGCAGGCACGCGCCCAGCAGCAGGACGGCCAGCAGCCCCACAACCCAGAGCCGGTCGGTCAGCAGCGCCGCGGCGCCTGCCGCGGCGAGCAGTGCGGCTCCAGGCCCGGGGCTCACGGGACCCTGTACCGCCGCTTGTATACGGGGAAGCCGCTGAGGACGAAGCGCACGGCGTCGCCGGCGGTCTGCCCGCGCAGCTCCGCCTGTAACCGCGGCGGCCCCGTGCGCACCTCGAGCACGTTCGCACCGTCGGGAACGGGCGTGCCGAGCGCAGCGACGTCCTCGGCACCGACCAGCACCGAGATCCTGCTCGCCCGGCGCGCCTGACCGCCGTCATAGCGGACGACCGCCGTGCGCGTCTTGCCGGCGTAGCCGTGGAGGAACGGCTCCGGGAACGCGCCGACGACCACGCGCGCCTCTCCTTCCCGCTGCCAGGCGCGATAGTCGAGCCAGGCGACGTCGCCGTCCCGCAACCTGTACGAGGCAGCGCTGCGGTCCCCCTCGTAGCCGTTCACGAACCAGAACCAGTCACGCTGCTTGCGGAGGCTCCCCTCGATCCCGTTCACGGACTGGACGTACCGCCCGCCGTAGCGCGTCTTCACATCCGCCTTCGAGGCGAGAGCGCGCATGAGCGTCTGCCCGGCCTCGACCTCCGCGTCGACGAGAAGCTCGGCGCCCCGGTCTCGCGTGACCCAGAGCTGCGCCGTCCCCCGCCCCTCGCCGGCAGCACCGCCGCAGCCGGCGAGGAGCATGAGGACCGCGAGCGCGCTGAGCGCGCGCCGGATCACTTCTGGGCGTTCGAGCGGATAGCGCCCGGCACAGTCGCCCGGACGAGCCCCGTGTGCCTGCCGATGCAGGCCCGACCCGCCTTCGTGCCGAAGCGCTTGCCGTCCGCGGTGAGCGTCGCTCCGGCGGCGCGCACCCGGACGCCGGCGTCGTTGAGCGACTCGACGACGTAGCAGTTCGCGGGAAGCCGCTTCAGCTCGAGCGTCCGCGGACCGCCGGTCGGGCCGAAGGTCGCGTGGTACCAGAGGACGACGTCGCCGTCCTTCAAGACGGCCTTGTCCGCGCCGACCTGCGACGAGATCCCGTTGATCTTGAACACCCAGCCGGTCGACTGATCGGCGGCGTACTTGCCGATCTGGCTGACGTAGTCGCCGAAGCTCGAGGTCGTCTTGCCGTAGTAGAACTCACCGGCGAAGCTGGCCACGTCGAGGGCCTGGAGCGCGTTGTCGGCGACGACGGTGGGCTGCGTGGCGCCGAAGATCGTGGTCGTCTTGCCTTCGACCCGGATCTTGACGGTCGCCGCGAGAGCAGCAGGCGTCACGGCCACCAGGAGAAGCACTGAGAGAATGGCGATTCTGCGAAACACGAATCCTCCTTCCGCGAGGGGTTCGAGGTCTGGGAGCGCGGCAGGTCTTCTGACTCGGGGCTCCCCCTTCGCGGCCTTCCCGGCCTTGCGGCCAGTGGCGTTTCCGCGTCGGGCGTCTCCCCTCACAGCGGCGGGACCGTCCCGGACTTGCACCGGGTTCCCTCACCGTGCTCCGGTTTGTGGGGCGCGACTCTACCATGCAGGGGTGCCGACCTCCGCCGCGCTGCGCCTCTGGGCGCCGGTCGTTCTCTGGGCGGCCGTCATCTTCACCTTTTCTGCGATTCCCGACCTCGGCACCGGCCTCGACACGTGGGATCTCGTCCTGCGCAAGCTGGCGCACGGCGCGGAGTACGCGCTGCTCGGCGCGCTGCTCTTGCGCGCGGTCGGAGCAGAACGGCCCGCGCTGGCGCTCGGCATCGCCTACGCGGGCTCCGACGAAGTCCACCAGCTGTTCGTGGCCGGCCGGCACGGCTCTCCCGTCGACGTCCTGATCGACGCGGTCGGGGTGGCGCTCGGCGTCGGGGCCTGGCGCAGGTACGGACGATGAGGCTGGCGATCGAGCTCGACGTCCTCGGCGACACGCGCCCGCTCTGGCGCGACTGGCTCGCCGACGCGTCCCGCGTTCTCGACGTCGAAGGACTTCCCGACGACCGGGCCGCGGCCGCCGCCGAGCTGGACGCCCGCGGCGCCGGCAACTGGCGGACACTGCTGGAGCGCTTCGCCGAGGACCGCGCTCCGGTCTACCTACGGCCCGCAGCGGAGGTCAGCGCAGCCCTGCGGCGGCTGCAGGGCGAAGGCGTCGGGCTGGCGGTCTTCACGGACGCTCCGGCGGAGCTCGCGCGGGTGGCGCTCGCCCAGCTCGGCGCAGCCCGGCGCGTCGACGTCGTCGAGGCGGGCGCTGGAGCGCTCCAGCGCCTGGGCGGCGACGTCACCGTCGTCCGCAGCCGCGACGAGCTGATCGCGCCGCGCTAGATTTCTCCGCATGGAAGCCAAGGAGATGCCCGACCGCCAGTTCGAGGCGATCCTGGAGCGGCTCGACCGGATCGGCGACGAGGTCGCCCGGATGAACCGCCAGGCGGAGCTCGGCGAGGGCTATCAGCTGCTGGCGCGCGAGCTGCGGAACCTGAACGAGTCGCTGAACGCCCTCGCCTATGCGGCGCTCGGCCAGAGCCCGCGGGTCAGGCGGGCGAAGTGAGCCGGGCCGCGTAGCGCTCAGCCGACCTGCGAACGACCTCGTTGCCGTTCTGCGGCACGAGCCGGTCCCACCACGCGCCCAGGATGCGGTCGAACGGCCACGGCTCGAGCGCGTCGGCTATCCGCAGAGCCTCCGCGGCGGGGAGCGGGATCAGGTTCGGATAGCTCCACATGAAGCTGACGAAGCGCCGGTCCGGGATCACCATCACGATGTCGCCGGAGAGGAGCGTGCTCGTGTTGGCGTCGTGCAGGACAGTCCCGCCCGGGTAGTGGCCGCCGAGCCGCAGCAGCGTCAGTCCGCCCGGGAGCTCCTGCTCATCGCCCGACCAGAGCTCGACCGCCGGATCCGGCCGCATGATCCACTCGCGGTCGGCCTCGTGCAGGAGGATCGGGACGCCGCCCAGGGCGTTGCTCCACTCGACCATCCCGGAGTAGTAATGCGGATGGGAGATCGCGATCGCGCTCACGTCTCCCCGCGCTCGCACCGCCTCCACGGCTGCGGCGTCGACGAGCGGGATCATGTCCCAGAGTACGTTGCCCTCCGGCGTCTCCGCGAGCAGGAGCCGCTGGCCGATTGCGAAGGACGGCTCGACGCCGACGCCGAGGTAGCCCGCGTCCTCCCGGACGTCGCAGCGGTGGGCGCCCGCAAGCTCGTCGAGCGTCGTCCATTGCTGGCCTCCGGCCCCGACGTACTGCCGCTCGTCCTCACAGATCGGGCACCGCACTGGGGGCTCGCTCGATTCGGCGTACTGCGTCGCGCAGCCGCGGCAGACGAAGCCGGTCACGGCGTCAGGCGGTAGATCGTGCCGCGCTGCTGCGAGACGGCGTAGAGCTCGCCGGCCGTGTCTTCGCCGAACGAGGCCAGATTCGGGATCTCGAAGGACTCCTGCCTGAGAGCTGCGGCCTTGCCGCCCGAGATCGTGAAGCTCCAGACGAGCCCGGTGCAGTAGTCGCCGTAGATATAGCGGCCTCGCAGCGCGGCGTTCGAGCCGCGGTAGGCGTACCCGCCGGTGACCGAGCAGCCGACGTCATGGCCGTACTGCGCCACCGGGAAGACGAGGTTGCCCGGGCCGACCGCCTTGTCCTCGTACTTCGAGCGCCCCTCGTAGACGTCCCAGCCGTAGTTCTCGAGCCCGGGGCTCGCTGCCGGGGTGTAGTCGACCTCCTCGATCGCGTTCTGGCCGACGTCTCCGATGTAGAGATCGCCGTTCGCGCGGTCGAACGAGAACCGCCACGCGTTGCGCAACCCCATCGCCTCGATCCTGAGCCCCTTCGTAGCCACGTTGAGCGAGAGCAGCTTGCCGAAGAGCGAGCGCGGGTTCTGCGCTCGGTTCTCCGGGTCGCCGCCCGAGCCGCCGTCGCCCATCGTGAAGTGCAACCGGCCGTTCGGACCGAAGGCGAGCATGCCGCCGTTGTGGTTGCCGTATGGATCGCGGCTCGAGAAGAGCAGCCGCGGCGAGGATGCGCGCGTACCGTTCGTCCTGTATTCGACGACGTTCGTCGACCGGTCGCGCCCCGTGTACTGGACGTAGAGCTTGCGCACCGCGGGATAGGACGGATGGAAGGCGAGCCCGAGCAGCCCCTGCTCACCGCCGGCCGTCACGAGCTTGCGGATGTCGAGGAACGGTGCACTGCGACGCTTGCCGTTCTGGAGCACCCGGATCGTGCCGCCCTGCTCGACGACATACAGCCGGCCCGGCTCACCCTTCGCACCGGTGACGTAGAGCGGCTGCGAGAAGCCGCTTGCCACGGCTCGCGGCCTGAACTGCGTCGCTTCGGCCTGCTGCGTCTTCGCTCCGGCGGCGCAGGCCACGACCAGCGCGCAGAGCGCACCGGCCCCGAGGATGCGGATCAACGCGGCGCCTTGATCAGCGCGCGCCGCAGCTCGTCCTCCTTGCCGGGCTCGAGGATCGCGAGCACCTGGTCGCCCGCCCTGATCTCTGTGTCGCCGTCTGCGATCTGTGCGACTCCGGCCCGGACGACCGAGATCACGCGCGCGCCGTCCGGCAGGTTCAGCTTGTCGATTCGCTTGCCGGCGCAGGGTGCGCCGCCCTCGATCAGGACCTCGACGATCTCCAGGTTCTCGTTGCGCAACTCGAGCAGGTGGACGAGCTCGTGCTCCGGCACCTCGTGCTCGACGAGGCCGAGGATGTTCGAGGTGGCACAGACCGTCTGGGTGATGCCCAGGAGCTCGAAGTGGGCCTGGTTGCGGGGATCGTTGACGCGCGCGATCACCTTCGCGACGTTGTAGCCCTCCCGCGCGATCTGGCAGATGACGAGGTTGTCCTCGTCGTCGCCGGTGACGGCCAGGACGAGGTCGGGGGGCCTGGCGATTCCGGCCTTCTCGAGCACGTGCAGCTCGGTCGCGTCGCCGAGCAGCACCTGGTGCTCGAACTCCTCCTCCAGCCGCTCGTAGCGGTAGGGGCGCTGCTCGATCAACGTCACCTCGTGCCCCATCCGGAGCAGCGAGCGGGCGACGTTCGCGCCGACCTTCCCACCGCCTGCGACGATCACGTACATCAGGCAGTCACCTCCTGCTTCTGCGTGGCGCGGACCGCTTCGGCCAGCACGGAGATCGCGGTCTGCGTCGGACAAACGGTCTGCATCCCGCGCTTCGCATAGAACTCCGCGCGCGCGGGGTCGAGCACCCTGACGACGACACAGTCGATCCCGTAGCGCTTCTTGACGACCTGGCCGATGACGATGTTCGTGTTGTCCCCGTTCGTGGCGACGACCACGGCGTCCGCGTCCTCGATCCCTGCCTTGTGCAGGATCTCGGTATCCATGCCGTGGCCGACGACGAACCCGCCCGGCCAGTTGGCGCCGAGCCTGCTGAGGGCCTCCTCCTTCTCGTCGATCACGGTGACGTCCCAGCCTTCCGACTGGAGGAGCTTCGCGATCGAGGAGCCCACGCGGCCGCTGCCGATGATGACCACATTCACGATCTCAGCGTAGCCGCAACGTCCTCCTCCAGGACTCCCTGGGGAAAGGCGACGACCAGCACCTCGCACGGCGCGTTGCGCAGCACGTACTCGACGGTCGGAGAGAAGAAGGTCGACTGCCGGCGCCACCGCGGAGCCGAGCCGAGGACGATCAGGTCGGCCGCTCGCTCGATCGACTGGTCGACGATCGCCTTCCCGATCGAGCGCGCCCGGACGGTGATCGGTTCGACCCGGACGTCGTTCTCGTCGCCGAGGAGCGCAGCTTCCGCCAGCGACGCGGCCGCCTGCTCCTCCTTGTCGGGCATCGGGGCGTCGAGCGGCGAGTCGAGCGGGACAAGGACGACGAAGAGCGCGTGCACGCTCGCGTCTCGCTCCTTGGCAAGGGCGACCGCCGTGGCCACCATCTCCTCGCCGATCGGCCCGAGCTTCATCGGCACGAGAACTCGCTCGAACTCGGCGCCGGGCGGCAGCTCCTCGATCGGGTCGACGCCGACGAACACGCCCTGGCGGGCTTTGCGGCGCACGAGGAGATAGACGACGAGACCGACCGCCAGCCAGATCGGTCCGGCATAGCGTGCGCCCGGGTGCGTGACCATCGAGACGATCCACACCGCGATCGCGAGGGGCGCACCGATGAGCGGAGCCGCGAGCGGCGCCCGGAAGGGGCGCGGGAGGTTCGGCTCCTTGTAGCGAAGCCGGATCACGGCGAGCTGCGCCGCGGCGAAGGCGAGCAGGACGCCGAACGAATACAGGCTGGCGAGGAACGCGATGTCGTCGCCGGTCGACGCGGTTCCGATCACGAGCGCGATCGAGATCCCGGCCGCGGCGAGGATCGCCTGCGGCGAGACCAGCGTGCGGCGGTTGAGCCGACCGAAGCTGCGCGGCAGCTGCGAGTGCTCGCCGAGCGAGTAGGCCAGGCGGGTGAAGCCGGAGATCGACGTCGTCGCAGCGGCCAGCAGGACGAGCGCGCCGGTGAGCCCGACGTAGACGCGCAGCACGTCGCCGAGCCAGCCGGGCAGCGAGCTCTGGAGAGCGTCGACGATTCCCGCGAGCGGGGCCTTCAGCCACTCCTCGCCGAGTGCCGTGTGGCCGTTCTCGACCGGGAACGCCGACAACCCGACCGCGGCGATCAGCACGGTCAGCACGACGACGAGCCCGATCGCGGAAAAGAGGCTCCGCGGTAGCGTCCGCCCCGGCTCTCGCGTCTCCTCGGCCAGGTTCGCCACCGTTTCGAGGCCGGTGTACGCCAGCATCGCGAGCGGCAGCGCGAACGCGATGTCGGACCACGCCGGGGCCGTCCCAAGCGACGTGCCCTGCGTCAGCAGGTCGGGCGAGAAGAGCAGCGAGAGCCCCAGGATCACGAGGAGGAGCTGCGTCGCGAGATCCAGCCCCGCGACGACGATCCCGCCCGCGTGCAGCTGCGAACGGCGGGCCAGTCGGACCCCCGCGATCGCCGCGATCACGCAGACGGCCGTGACGGCGTCCCACGGCGACTCGCGCAGCCCGTCCAGGCCGAGCGCAGTACCGAGGTAGTGCGGCAGGAAGAGCGCCGAGAGCGCGATCACGATCAGGTAGTCGAGAAAGAGCGCCCACCCGGTCAGGAACCCGAAGACGTCGTTGAACGCGCGCCGCACGAAGGTCGCGGCACCGCCGGTCTCCGGGATCGCCGCCGTCCCTTCCGCGTAGGAGAGCGAGACGATCAGGAAGAAGATGCCGCCGACGAGGAGCACGAGCGGCGTGAAGCCGAGCGCGTAGGCGGCGACGATCCCGAGCGCGAAGTAGAGCGAGGAGGCGATCTCGCCGTAGGCGACCGAGAAGAGCGCGGGCGCGTCGAGCACCCGCTGGAAGCCGCTCAGCTTCCTCGCCATCAGGCCCCGCCCTTCCTCAGCAGGGCCAGCCGCCCGACGCCGAGCGCCACGAACAACCCGCCCAGGAGAAACCCGAGCACGCCGCCCCCGTGGGCTGCCGTGACCGCCAGCAGCGCGACGCCGAGGCCGACGAACAGCAGCCCCAGCACGGTGACGACGCTGCGATAGAGGTTCACGAGTCCTCCGTCGAGGCGGTCACCATCACACGGCAGGGCGCGTTCTTGAGCACGTAGTCGACGGTCTCGCCGAACAGCGCGCGCCGGCGTCTGCCGATCTTCTTCTTCGGCGCGCCGACGACGATGATCTCGGTCCCGCGACGCTCCGCCTCCTCGACGATCGCGGCGCCCGCGCTGCGGCCGCGCAGGAGGCGCGGGATCACGTTGACCCCGTACGAATCGCCGATGGCGCGCGACTCGTCGAGCTCAAGATTGGCGATCCGCTCCAGCTCGGGCTTCTCGGTGCCGAGCGGAAGGTCGAGCGGGATCTCGATCACGTGGACGGCGATGATCTGCGAGCCGCGCTCGGCGGCAAGGCTGGCGGCGATGTCGAAGGCGTCGTCCGAGGCCTGTCCCGCAACGATCGGCACGAGCAGCCGCCGGTACTCGAGCGCCAGGGCCGGCCCGTAGGCGGGCGGGGCCTTGACGGTGGCGCGGAGCGGTGCGCCCACCGCCCGGCGGCGATAGACCGCGTAGGCGGCGAAGCCGACCGCGATCCACCCGAGACCCACCCACCGCGTGGTCGGATTCTGGACGAGGATGACGGCGAACGACACCCCGGTGGCGAGCCCCCCGAAGATCGCGAACAGCGGCCAGTCGACGCCGCGGAAGGTGAGGTTCGGGCGAGCCCGGTAGAGGAGCTCCTCGCCGCTCGGGCGCATCCGCATCCGGATGATCGACGCGTGCGCAACCGTGAAGGAGAGCGTTGCGCCCAGCGAGTAGAGCGTGCCGACGAACTGCACGTCGCCCGGCAGGAGGACCGCGATCGGGGCAACGCCCGCGAAGAGGAGGATCGAGAGCCAGGGCGTCTTGAAGCGCGGATGCAGCCGGCGGAAGACCTCCGGGATCTGCCGGTAGGTGGCCATCGAATAGGTGATCCGAGAGGCGCCGATGACGCCGGCATTCGTGGCAATGAAGAGGATCGTGGCGGCGAGGATGCCGACGTAGATCTCGAGCGCGCTGAGCACGCTGCCTTCGATGCCGAGGTTCTTGACGACCCCGAGGATTGGGTCGTTCGCGAAGCCACCCTGGTCCGGCGGCAGCGCCAGCAGCGTCGTCAGCTTGCCGTCGACCAGCTTGACCGGGAGCGCTGAGAGCGCGATCAGCGGGAGCGTGAAGTAGATCGCGAAGACCGCGTACGCGACGAGCTTGTAGGCGCTCGGCACGTTCTTGACCGGATCGCGCACCTCCTCGGCGAGGTTCGAGACGGTTTCCACCCCCGTGTACGCGAGCATCGCCACCGGAATCGCGATCGCGAGGTTCCCCCAGCTCGGCGCGACGCCCCAGTGGATGTTGTCGACCAGGATCTCCGGGCTGAACACGAGCACGAACCCGAGCGCGACGAGCAGTACCTGCGTCGCGAAGTCCACGATCGCGAGCGTGATCGAGAGCTTCGCCGCCTCCTGGACGCCGACGATGTTCAGCACGACGAGGAGCACGATCACGATCACGCCGCCGACCACGTCCCAGGGGTTCTCGCGCAGCGGATCCCAGAAGATCGACAGGTAGTGCGGGACGAAGAACGCGGAGGTCGCGACCGTGACGATGTAGACGAGCATCTGCGCCCACGCGGCGCCGAACGAGACGACCTCGTTGTATGCGTGCCGCGCGAAGCTCGACGAGCCGCCGGCTTCCGGGAAACGCACCGTGCCTTCTGCGTAGGTCGCCGCGGTCGCCGCGAAGATCACGCCGGCGATGACGAAGACGAGCGGCGTCAGCCCGAGCGCGAAGACCGCCGTGAGGCCGAGCGCGTAGTAGATCGAGGAGCCGACGTTGCCGTACGCGGTCGCGAAGAGCGCGGGAGTTCCAAGCACCCGCTCGAGCTCGACCTGCCTGCGTCGGCGACTTGGCACCGGCGCAGTCTAGAGAGGGAGAACGACGAGGGGCCGGCGTCTCCGCCGGCCCCTCGTTGCTTACCTTGGGGAGAGATCCCCTACGGCGTCTTCTCGTAGACGAGCGTCGACCCGATCGGCGTGCCGTTCGAGTAGTCGACCGCGCCCAGGTAGCGCATGCCGGCCGCGAGACCGCTGAAGGTCAGGCCGATCGTGGCCGTGCCTCCGGTGGTCGCGGACGACGGCGCGGACACCGTCATGTTGCCGGCGGACGTGCTGTCGAGCGCCCACGTGAAGAGGGTGTAGCTCGTCGTGCCACCGCTGAGCGTCTGCCACCCGTGGACGTACACGGTGTACGCGCCGGCCGCCGGGTTGGTCAGGTTGACGATCTCCTGCGACGTGCCACTGCCGCTCGAGCCCACGAGGGTCGAGCCCTTGTACACGTACAGGTCGATGTCGTTCCCAGCCGGGATGTTGTCGTCGTAGAGCGCGAAGCGCGCATACGTCGTGCCCGCCGGGATCGTGACCGGATGGGCCGTAACGCCCGGGCCGCCCACTACGAACGTGTTCGTCGGGTCGTCCGAGACCGTGCCGGCCTGCGTCGCAGCAGCCTTGAGGCCACGCGTCGAGGTCGAGAACGGACCGGTGTAGCCGAACGTGATCCCGTACGACTGGGCCGAGCCGTTGCCCGAGACCTCACCCGGAGCCGCGAGGGCAACGGGCTTGACCACGAGCGGGCTGCGGACCGAGTGCACGCCGTCCGACCACGTCAGGTGGCCGCTGGTGTACTGGCCGAACGTCGCGGACGAGTTCGTGGTGAACTTGACCGTGAACGCCTGCTTCGCACCAGGTGCGATGATGAAGGACGACGGAGACACGGTCACGTCGACCCCGTTCATGCCGTCGAGGCTGCTGGTGTAGGTCGCAGCCGTGGCATCAACGTTCGTGACCGTGCGGGTGACCGTCTGGATCCCCGCGAGCTTGCCGATCGCGATCGACGCGAGGTTCAGGTCGCTCGCCTTGATCGCCGTCGCCGGCCCCGGGACGACGACGCCCGCGCGCAGGTTGCAGAGCCTGCAGAGACCCTGCCCCCTCAAGAAGTTGCGCCAGTCGTCGGAGTTGCTGTCGTACACGAGGCCCGGATCGACCGCCGAGTTCGGCTTCACGTGACCCGCCCCGTGAGCGAACACGTCACCGTCGAGCGTGTCGTAGGCCGTCGTCATCAACGCCGACTTGATCGCCGCCGGCGACCACGTGCGGTGCGCTTGCGTCAGGAGCGCGCCGAGGCCGGCCACGTGCGGGCTCGACATCGAGGTGCCGCTGAGCAGGTCGAACTCACGACCGCTGTCCGGCGAGACCGCCGCGAGGACGTCCACGCCCGGAGCCGAGACGTCCGGCTTGAGCAGGTCGCCCGAGGCCCCGAGCAGCGGGCCACGCGAGGAGAACGCCGCCATCTTCGGCGCGGGAGCCGCGCCGGAGACTGCACCGATCGTCGCCGTCGCCGAAGCGCCGGCCGAAGTGACGTACGCCTTGACCGCCGCGCCTGCCACGTTGTCGACGTGGATCGTCGGCACGTAGTGCAGGTCGGCGTTGAGCGAGTTGACATTCGTGTTGACGAGGATCATCCCTTTTCCGCCGGCCTGCTGGACGGCCTTGCTCTTGTCGACGCGGGCGATGACGCCGCGGTCGCAGACGACGATCTTCCCGGACACCTTCGCCGGGTCGAGCGTGCCCGGGTAGCAGAGCCGCACCTGGGTGGCGTCTGCCCCCGCGAGGCCTGATGCCGTCGAGAGCACGACGGAGCCGGTCGTCGGGGTGACGTTCGACGACGCACCCGTATAGGTTGCGCCGTTCCCGAGCGTGAGAATGGCTTCCGCCGCGCGCGAGTGCGTGCTGGCGGCGACCGTGGTCAGCCACGGGCTCGGGTGGGCGACCGTCGAAGCCGTCGGGCCGCTGTTGCCGGCCGAAGCCGAGACGAAGACGCCGGCCTTCGCCGCGAAGAAGTACGCGACCTCGACCGGATCGAGGAAGTTCGTGCTGGTGCCGCTGATCGAGAAGTTGATCACGTCGACACCGTCCGCGACGGCCTGGTCGATCGCGGCGACGCTGTCGGAGCTCGCGCAACCGCCATCGTCCCCGTTCCAGCAGACCTTGTAGGCGGCGATGCGCGCGCGAGGTGCCATGCCGCTGATCTTGCCGAGCGGCGCAGCCGCGCCGGTGGCCTGGACGTTGTAGTTGCCCGCGGCCGTGCTCGACGTGTGGCTGCCGTGGCTGTCGTGGTCGCGGGCCGACTTGTAGTCGCCCTTGACGATGCCGAAGTGACCGAACCCGTTGAGGTAGTAGCGGGCGCCGATCAGCTTGTTCGTGCACATGTCCTGCGAGAACTGCTCACCGGACTGGCAGCTGCCTTTCCAATACGACGGAGCCGGCCCGTAAACCTGCGAGCGCTTGCCGCTCGAGCCTGTCCGGAAAACGTAGTCGGACTGGTCCGAGAAGCTCGGGTGCTCGGGCCAGATGCCCGTGTCGACGACGCCGACGACGACGTCTTCGCCGGCCTTCGACGGCCCGCCCAGCTTGGCCCAGAGACCCGTCGCGGGGTCGGTCAGGCCGAGGAAGGTCGGCGTGGTCGAGGTGGTCGGCTGCTGCAGGACGTCCTTGGAGACGTCGACGACGCCCGCTAGCGTCGCCAGCTTGGCCGCCTGCTGCTCGCTCATACCGGCCGCGAAGCCGTTGAACGAGTAGCCGTAGTCGTAGAACTTCTCCGCGCCGACCGCAGCGGCAGCATCCGCGTGCTTGCCGTTGAGGTAGGCGATGTACTTCTTCGCATCGTTCGACGTCGAGTCGAACTTCGCGCCCTTCGCGGGAGCAGTCGCGGCGTAACCGTCGACTCCACCCTCATAGGCAGCGGCCGGATCGTCCGAAAGCTGGACGATGTAGCTCGCGGCGGAGACGTGCGACTTCTGTGTCGTCGTCCGGTCACTGGACTGACCGCCGGCCAGTCCGAAAGCGGATGTGACAAGAAGCGCTGCAAGTCCCGCAGACGCGCCAAGCGCGCCGAGTGAACGAAAACGCATGTGTGTCTCTCCCCTGTTTTAGTTAGAGAGCCGCCACAGGCGGCCCATTCCCCAAAGCGAAGTGGATCGTAGTCCGGACTTTCACAAGTCGCAAGGGGCAAACGATGAGGGACCGGCGTTGCCGCCGGCCCCTCATCGTTTTGATTCAGACGTGCGCTTACTTGACCTTCAGGTCGATCAGCTGCGCCTCGTCGGCGCCGCTCTTGTTGTCGATCGACATCACCATCAGGCCGAGCGCGGGCGTCTGCGCCCACTCAGCGGCGTTGATCGCGATCGTCTCGGTGGCGGAGCCACCGGGCGCGACAGTCTGGAACCCAGCCGTCGAGACGGCGTTGTTCCAGGCGTTGAACTTCGCGGAGCCGTCGACCTCGTCGACGCCGCCGTTCTGCAGGTCGAAGCTCGCCGCCGTGTACGTGAAGCGCGGGTTCGCCGCGTTCAGGCACGGCTCGCTTGTCCGGCACAGCTGGCTCGAGAGGATGAAGATCCCGAGCGAAGAGCTGTCGGTCGGCGCCTGCGCGAAGAAGTTCGCCGAAGCGCCGGGGCTCCGGGTGCTGAACACAAAGCTCAGCATCCGGCCGTTGAACGTGCCGGTCTGGACCGCGCCCTGGTCGACACCGACGACGACGTAGTCGTCCGTGCCGTCGTTGTTGACGTCGACGTAGATGTCGAACTCGTTCGTCGAGGCGTTCGACCATGGGTCGTACGTGTTCACCGAGAAGCCGATGAACTGGTTGGTCGCATTGAACGGGAAGGACTGCACGCCGATCGCGCGGACGTCGTTCGAGACCTTGCCCTTGTCCTTCTTGTCAGAGAGACCCCAGGCGTAGAAGTCCGCGTCGCCCGCGATCACGCCGTTCTTGTTCGTGATCGTCGCGGTCGTGGACGTCTCGCCCTTCTTCAGCTTCAGGTCCGTCTGGATGTCGGACAGGGCCCGCGGCACGAGGTAGTAGGGCACGCGGAGCGTGATGCCCGAGTTGTCGGACGCGCTCGCGGGAGTGAACTGGACGAGGCCAGCCACCTCCTGGAACGAGAGTCCAGGCCCGGTCGCCGAGCCCGTAGTCGCGGCCGGGACGGCAAGTGTCAGCTGCACCTCGGCGTCACCGCCGGCTGGCACCGTCACGGAGCTCTTGTCGAAGCTGACGGTGTGCGGCGAACCGGCGGCGTTCGCCTGCGCGACGTTGAACGTCGCCGACGACGAGCCGTTGTTCCGCAGCTTGATCGACTTCGTCTTCGAGAAGTCGCTTTTCAGCTGCTCGACGCCGAAGTTGACGCTGATGTCGAACTTGCTGCCGTTCGCGAGTGCGACGACCTGCGTCTTGGTCGATCCGGCGGGCTGGACGAGCCCAGTGCCGCCGCGGCTGATCCGATTGACGAGGACGCTGCCCGGATTGCCGGTGTTCACGATCGCGGCCTTGATGTCAGCAACCTTCCAGGACGGATGCGCCTGACGCGTAAGCGCCGCGACGCCCGCAACGTGCGGAGAGGCCATCGAGGTACCGGAGATCGTCAGCGGGCCGTTACCCGAGCCCGACTGCGTCGAGGTGATGCTGACGCCCGGAGCCGTGATGTCCGGCTTCAGGAAGCCGTCACCTGTGCGCGGTCCGCCCGACGAGAAGCTCGCGAAACCGGTGAAGTTTACGTTCGCGAGCGGTGCATTCGTCGCCGTTGCCGTGCCCTTGTCGGCGAGCCGGAGCTTGCCTCCGTCGGACGTCGACGTCGCGGCGAGCCCGCGAACACCGAAGAACGGGATCGTCACGTTGTAAGGCCCGGTCTCCGCGCTGCCCGTGATCGGCCCTTCGAAGGGCGGGTAACCCGTCGAGGTGTCGATCATCGCCGAGGCCGCAGCCCCATTCTGCTGGGCGAAGATGGCCCGCGCGACCCGCGAGCAGGTACCGCGAACCGTCACGATCAGCTTGCCGGCAAGAGCAGCAACGCCGCCCGGAAAGGCCGCGTACTGGGCCTGCGAGCAGCCGAGCGCGACCGTACCGGACGGGTACGAGTTGCGCAGCACCGCGACCGGATAGACCGTGCCGTTCGCGAACGTCGCGCCATTGGCGTTCAACACGGAGATCGTCTGGCCGGTGCTCAGCGCGAGCGTAGCTCCCGGCGAGCTTGCGATCGGATCGTTTGCCGCCACCGAAATCGCACCTTCAGCGCTGGCGGGCGAGCCCGTGATGTATTGGTTCGGACCGCTGTTGCCGGCGGAAGCAACGACGATGACGCCGGCCTTGGCCGCGTTCGTCGAGGCCTCGGCGGACGGATCGTCGTTCGAGCCGAACGAGGAGCCGAGCGACATGTTGATCACGTCCATGTCGTTGTCGACCGCCCACTCGATCGCGTCGACCGTGACGTCGGTCGAGCCCTCGCAACCGAAAACCCGCACGCTGTAGATGTCGGCCTTCGGCGCGACGCCGGGGCCGATCGTCCACGAGTTGCCCGAGATCGTCGTTGCGTTGTACGCCCCCGTGTATGTCGCGCCGGAGGAGAGCACGCCCGAGCCTGCGGCGGTGCCGGCGACGTGCGAGCCGTGACCGTTGCAGTCGAGCGGGTTCGGATCCGGATGCGGGATCAGCGCGGGCGAGCCTGCGGCTGCAGCCGCGTTGTAGGCGTCACCGACGAGGTCGGTGCCGCCCTTGACACGCGGCGCGGCAGGACCGAAGAGCGCTGCGTTTGCCGGCAGGGTGTCGGTCGCGTCGGCCGCGTTGTACGCGGCCGTCGTACCGGGCCCACCGAAGTTCGCGTGCGTGTAGTCGATACCCGTGTCGAGAACCGCGATTTTCACGTTCTCGCCGTGCAGGCCGGCGAGGCCGTCCCACACGGCGGGTGTGCCGATCAGCGCGACACCGCGGGTGTTGTCCGGCTGCATCAGCTGGAGCGGCCGCACCGCGATGACGCCGGCGAGCTTCGCAAGCTCATCCGTCTTCGACCGGTTGATCGTCACCTTGAGGCCGTTGTACGCCGACTGGTAGTCGGCCAGGACGGTGCCGCCGAGCTGCCCGATTGATCCGCGAAGGCCGTCCTGCTGTGCCTTCAGCTGACCCTTGATCGACTGCTTCTCGGACTTGCTGAGCTTCCGGTCGGCGTTGCCCTGCACGACAGCGACCGGATCGCCGGCGAGCTGGACGACGACTGTCGTCGAAGCGTCTCGCAGGCCCATCGGCGTCCAGAGCGCCTGTACGAGGCCCTCAGCGTCCGCCGCGTCCGGCGTGCGTGCGGCGGAGCCTCCGGCCACGAGCACCATCGCCGAAAGCGACAGGATGGCCGTCAAACCGAGCACGCGCCGCGCGCCCCAAGATGCCAATCTCATATGTCTCTCTCCCCTGAGTGTCAGGCGGCCGCCCCCGCTGGACGGTCCATCCCCAAGTCTTCGCAGAGTAGTCGGTTTCTACGAGAACGGCAAGGTTCGCAGAGATTTTGGGGGGAGCCGTTGTCGGCTCCCCCCGCCTATCCGTGGATCGAAACGAGCAGCGGGATGATCAGGATCGCGACGATGTTCGCGATCTTGATCATCGGATTGATCGCGGGGCCCGCGGTGTCCTTGTACGGATCGCCAACGGTGTCGCCGGTGACCGAAGCGGCGTGCGCCTCGGAGCCCTTGCCGCCGTAGAGGCCGTCCTCGATCAGCTTCTTCGCGTTGTCCCAGGCGCCGCCGCCCGAGGTCATCGAGATGGCGAGGAAGAGGCCGGTGACGATCGTGCCGATCAGCAGGCCGCCGAGCATCTCCGGCTTGATGATCCCGACGATGATCGGGAACGCGACGGGGATCAACGCCGGCAGCATCATCTTCTTGATCGCCGACTTGGCGACGATGTCGACGGCGCGGCTGTAGTCGGGGCGCTGCGTCCCTTCCATGATCCCGGGCATCTCGGCGAACTGCCGCCGCACCTCCAGGACGACCTCGCCGCCGACGCGGCCCACGGCCGTCATCGCGAGGGCCGCGAAGAGAAACGGCATCATCCCGCCGATGAACAGCCCGGCGATCACGTACGGGTCGCCGAGGGCGAAGGTCGTGTTCAGCCCGGCGTCCGCAAGGCCGCGCGTGTACTCGTCGAAGAGCACGAGCGCGGCGAGGCCGGCGGAGCCGATCGCGTAGCCCTTGGTGACCGCCTTCGTCGTGTTTCCGACGGCGTCGAGCGGATCGGTGATGGCGCGAACGGACTCGTCCAGGTGGGCCATCTCGGCGATGCCGCCCGCATTGTCCGTCACGGGCCCGAACGCGTCGAGCGCGACGATCAGGCCGCACATCGAGAGCTGCGCCATCACGGCGACGCCGATCCCGTAGAGGCCGGCGATCTCGAACGCGGCGATGATCCCGGCCGCGATCACGAGCACGGGCGCGGCGGTCGCCCGCATGCCGACGGCCAGCCCCTCGATGATGTTCGTCGCATGGCCCGTCTGTGAGGCCTTCGCAATCGACTTGACCGGGTTCCAGCGGGAGCCGGTGTAAAACTCGGTGATCGCGACCAGC
>JANMJY010000115.1:0-3547 GCA_031371615.1 Actinomycetes bacterium
TTGCCGGTCCCGCAGTAGCATCGGCCGCTGTATGAAGGTCAAAGGACTGATCGCGGCAGGTGGCGAGGCGACGCGGCTCGGCGAGCTGACGCGCGTCGTCAACAAGCACCTGCTGCCGGTCGGCGGCTGGCCGATGATCTATTACCCGCTCCAGTTGCTGCAGCTGGCGGGAGTCCGGGAGGTGATGATCGTCACCGGCCAGGGGCACGCGGGCCAGCTGATCGACCTGCTCGGCAACGGGCAGATGCAGGAGCGTGGCGAGACGACGCCGCTCTTCGACCTCGATCTCACGTACAAGGTGCAGGTCGAGGCCGGCGGGATCGCGCAGGTCGTCGGCATGGCGGAGAGCTTCGCCGGCGACGACGACCTCGTTGTCTGCCTCGGCGACAATATCTTCGAATACGTCGAAGCGGAGGCGATCCGGTCGTTCGTCGACGGCGCTGACGGCGCCGCCGTGTTCGTGAAGGAAGTGCCGGATCCCGAGCGTTTCGGCGTCGTGGTCTACGGCGAGGACGGGCGCGTCGTCGATGTCGTCGAAAAGGCCGGCGTGGTCGACCTGCGCTACGACGCGCCGCCGTCGAGCGACGCGGTCGTCGGGCTGTACTGCTACTCCCCGGACGTGTTCGAGGTCATCCGCGGCCTTCGCCCGTCGTCGCGCGGTGAGCTCGAGATCACGGATGTGAACCGCCACTACGCCGAGGGTGGCGAGCTTGCCTGCCACCGCGTCAGGGGCTGGTGGGAGGATGCGGGGACGCAGGAGTCGCTCCCGGAGATCGGCGCCCTGATCGCCCGCACCGGAGTGAACAAGGTTCCGTGATCGAGGGGCTCGTCCGGATCCCGCAGCGGCTCTTCGAGGTCGAGCGCGGCTGGTTCGCGGAGATCCGCCGCGAGAGCCTGCTGCCGAAGCCCACGCGGCAGACGAACGTCTCCTTCTCGCGCAAGGGCGTCATTCGCGGCCTCCACTACCACGAGCGCGGCCAAGACGATCTCTTCGTTTGCCTGCAGGGCACGGCGCGCGTGGTCGTGCTCGATCGCAGCACGGGCGAGAGCTTCACAGAGGACATCGGCGACGAGAACCCGACCGCGATCTACATCCCCGGCCGCCACGCGCACGGCTTCGAGGCGCTCACCGATCTGCTCTTCTGCTACCACGTCACGGAGGAGTACGACCCGGCCGCCCCGGACGAGCAAGGCCTGTGCTGGGCGGACCCGCGCGTCAAGCACCTCTGGAGCACTGAGTCGCCGATCCTCTCGTCGCGAGACTTGGAAGCGTGCTCGTAACCGGAGCGGGTGGCCAGCTCGGCCGCGCGCTGGCCGAGGAGTTCGCTGGCGACGATGTCGTCGCCCTCTCCCGCGAGGAATGGGACGTGACGCTGCCGCCCCCGGCAGGCCTCGAGCCCGGCAGCCTCGTCCTGCATGCGGCCGCCTGGACGGACGTCGACGGTGCGGAGGACGACCCCCAGGGCGCCGCGGCTGTCAACGTCGGCGGGACCGCGAACGTGGCTGCTCTCGGCGTGCCGCTCGTCTACTACTCGACCGACTACGTCTTCGACGGCGGCAAGCGCGGGCCGTACCTCGAGTCCGACGGTCCGAATCCGCAGTCGGCCTACGGCCGCTCGAAGCTACACGGAGAGGCGGCGGCGGGGGGCGAGGCGTGGATCGTGCGCTCGTCCTGGCTCTTCGGCCCGACCGGCCACAACTTCGTTCGGACGATGTTGCGGCTCGGCGCCGAGCGCGACGAGGTGTCCGTCGTCGACGACCAGCGTGGGTCGCCGACCTACGTCGGCCATCTGGCCGCCGCCACCCGCCAGATCGTCCATCTGCCCCACGGCCTCTACCACGTCGCCGCCGGGGGCGACGCGACCTGGGCCGACTTCGCCGAGGCGATCTTCGAGGAGGCGGGGCTCGACACGCGCGTCCGCCGGATCGCGACCGCCGAACTCGACCCGCCCCGGCAGGCGCAGCGGCCGGCCTACTCGGTGCTTCGCTCCGCGAAAGGCGCCCCGGAGCTGCCGCAGTGGCGAGAGGGCCTGCGTGAGTGCCTCGCTGCGATCCGTGCCAACGAGGCGAGCGAATAACGGAGCATGGCGAGCTACTCGTTCCTCACCACGTGGGTCCTGGACGCGCCGCTCGAAGAGGTCTGGCAGGCGGTCTACGAGGTCGAGCAGTGGCCGGACTGGTGGCGCGGGGTGCAGAGCGTGGAGCAGCTGGAGGCGGGCGACATGGAGGGGATCGGCGCGCTCTATCGCCACGAGTGGCGCAGCGTCATCCCCTACGCGGTGCGGTTCGACGCGCGGATCACGAGGATCGAGCCGCTGCGCCTGATCGAGGCCGACGCGGATGGTGAGCTTGCCGGAACCGGCCGCTGGCGCTTCTTCGGCGGTGCGGGGACTGCCGTCACGTACGAGTGGAACGTGCGCACGACGCGTGCCTGGATGAACCTGTTCGCGCCGGTCGCTCGGCCGGTCTTCCACTGGAACCACGACGCGGTCATGCATCAGGGCGGCCAGGGGCTCGCGCACCGGCTCGGCGCCCGGCTGCTTGTCAACTCCTGAGAATCCGTCGGTAGGCTTCCGAACCGATGCGCGTGCTCGTCACCGGCGGCGCCGGCTTCATCGGCTCCCATTTCGCCAAGCGGCTCCTCGCCGCGGGCGAGGACGTCCGCGTGCTCGACAAGCTCACGTACTCCGGCAACCCGGCGAATCTCGAGGGGTTAGAGGTCGAGCTGTTCCTTGGCGAGCGCTATGACATTTGCAAAGCCGATGCTGTCTCCGAGGCGGCAGCCGGCTGCGACGCGATCGTCAACTTCGCCGCCGAGACCCACGTCGACCGGTCGATCCTCGGTGCGACGGATTTCGGCCGGACGGAGTTCTTCGGCACCCAGGTGCTGCTCGAGGAGGTGCGCCGCACGGGTGCCCGCTTCGTGCAAGTGTCGACAGACGAGGTCTACGGCGATCTCGCCGGCGGCGGCTCGGCGAAGGAGGACGACCGGGTCTGGCCGTCGAGTCCCTACAGCGTCGCGAAGGCAGCCGGCGACCTGCACATCCCGGCGTACGCGCGAACGTTCGGTGTCAACGCCTCGATCACGCGCGGCTCCAACACATACGGGCCGAACCAGTATCCGGAGAAGCTGATCCCCCTGATGACGACGAACGCGATCGAGGGCGAGCCGCTGCCGGTCTACGGCGACGGGAAGCAGATTCGCGACTGGCTCTGGGTCGAGGACCACTGCGCCGGAATCGAGCTCGTGCTGCGCGAGGGCGCCCCGGGCGAGGTCTACAACGTCGGCGGCGACGACGAGCGCGAGAACGTCGAGATCGTGGGCCACATCCTCAGGCTCACCGGCGCCGACGAGTCGCTGATCCGCCACGTCGAGGACCGCGCCGGGCACGACCGCCGCTACTCACTCGACACCGCCAAGCTGCGCCAGCTCGGCTGGGAGCCGCAGAAGCGCTTCGACGCGGGAATCGCCGAGACGGTCGCCTGGTACCTCGAGCACCGAAGCTGGTGGGAGCCGATCAAGTCAGGCGAGTACCGCCAGTACTAC
>JANMJY010000154.1:0-27800 GCA_031371615.1 Actinomycetes bacterium
CACCTGCAGCGCGACGTCCTTCGCCGCGTCGCCGTGCGTCGCCGAGAAACGGACGATCTCGCTGTCGGCTCGCACGCCGCTCGTCAGCACCAGCCGGATCTCTCCCTGCTCGAGCACGTAGGAGGCACGGTCGCGGACGCCTGTCTCCGGCCCCGCGTACGCCGTCCGCTCGAACCCGAGCGCGTGCTCGTACCAGTAGGCCGCCTGCTTGGCGTTGCCCACCCACAGCTCCAGGTGGTCCCAGCCGTCCAGGGGCATGAAGTCGGTGTCCGACACGGCGTTGATGTTACTCGGCCGGCGGCACGGGCTGACGGCGCCGCGCGGTCAAGATTCCGCCTGCAATCAGAGCGCCGCCGGCGACCTGCTGCGCGCTCATCGACTCGGAAAGGAGGACGAGAGCGAAGACGGCGGCCACGAACGGCTGCAGATTGGCAACGAGCGTCGCACGGGACGCGCCAATGCGGTGGATGACGCGGAACCAGAGGATCGTCGTCACCACGAGTGGGCCGAGCGTTGCGAAGGCGAGCAACAGCCACACTTTGGTGCCTACGCCAAGGTCCTGGTGCACGGTCTGCGGGAAACCGACGACGAGGATCCCAAGCCACCCCATACCCAATGCCACGACGCTGATCTTCGAGGCCGAGTAGCGCTGCATCAACGGCCCGACCGCGACCGAGTAGGCCGCCCAGGTCGCTGCCGTGCAGATGCCGAGGACGATGCCGCGCCGGTCGCCGGACACGTCGCCGCCGCTACCGAGCGCGACGAGGCCGACGCCGGCGAAGGAGATCGCCGCGGCGATCCAAAACCGTCGCGAGAGCCGTTCGAGCCCGAGCGTAAGGCCGATCACGGCCGCGAACACAGGGGTCGAGCCCAGAAGGAGCGCGATCGTAGACGCGGTCGTACGCTGGAGCGCGTAGACGAAGCAGAGCTGGTTCAAGAAGATGAAGAACGCCGCGACGGCCGCCAGCGGCAGGTCGCGGCGGGCGATCCGCAGCGTCCGCTCGCCGACGAGGACGATGGCGACAAAGATCGCGCTGGCAAGCCCGTAGCGCACGGTCGCGTACGCGAGTGGCTCGAAGCCGTGCGTGAGGATGTAACGGGTGACAGTCAGGTTGAGCGCCCAGAGGAGGACGACGACGAGCAGCATCAGCTCGACGGTGGAGGGCCGGCGCATGGGGGCGACCCTAGCGTTACGCTTGGAACCCATGGCCGAGCCTTCGATCCGCGACATCGACGCTCTCGTCGGCCCGGCTACGCCGCATTTCGCGTACCAGCTGCGCGCGCGGGTCCGCGACCTGATCAAGGACCTGCCCTCGGACCATCCGGTCCGCCGCTACGGCGAGGAGAAGGCACGGCTGCTCGACGCGCTCGGGCACGCGTCCTCGAAGGCCGAGGGCGGCGAGAAGGAATCGCGCGAGCGGCTCGGCTGGGAGCAGATCCCGAGCTCCGCGCCGGCGTACGAGCCCCTACCGCCGCGGTCATGACGTTCTCAGGCGCCTCGGTCTTCGTGACCGGGGGCTCGCGGGGAATCGGCAAGGCGATCGCGCTCCGCTTCGCAGCGCTCGGCGCCACCCGCGTCGCGATCGGCTACATGCGCTCGGATGCGGCGGCCGAGGAGACCGCCGAGGAGCTGCGGGCGCTCGGCGCGGAGCCGGTCCTGATCCGCGGCAACATCTCATCGGACCGCGTGCTCGGGGAGGTCGCGCTGCTGGGGCCGCTCGACGTGCTCGTCCACAACGCGGCGACGGGCGTGATCCGGCCGGCGCTCGAGACGGAGGACAAGCACTGGGACTGGACACTCACTGCGAACACGCGCGCTCTGCTCGCGCTCACCCGGGTCGTGGCGCCGCAGATGCTGCCGGGCGCGTCGATCATCGGCATCTCGAGCCTGGGGGCGCAGCGAGTGCTCGAGAACTACACGCTCGTCGGCACCTCCAAGGCTGCCCTCGAGGCGCTCATCCGCTACCTCGCCGTGGAGCTCGGCCCACTCGGGATCCGTGCCAACGCCGTGTCGGGAGGGGTCGTCGACACCGGGGCGCTCGAGCACTTCCCGAACCGTGAGGAGATGCTCCGCATGGGTGCGAGCAACCCCGCTGGGCGCCTGGTCACGCCCGAGGACATCGCCGAAGCCGTCACCTTCCTCTGCTCGCCGGAGGCGGAGATGATCCGCGGCCAGACGCTGATCGTCGACGGCGGCTTCTCGCTCCGCGCCTAGATGGAGCCGACGGACCACAACCGGCGGGCGTTCGACGACGCGCACCGCACAGCGGAGAACGTGCTGGCGACGCCGGCGATGCCGGAGCGGATCCGCGAGCGGCTGCACGGAGCGAGCGGCAACCGCGTCCTGCACCTGCTCTGCGGCACGGGCCGGGAGTCGTTAGACCTGGTCGAGCTGGGGGCGCTCGTCACCGGCGTCGACGACGATGAGGCCGCGATCGAGGCGGCTCGGCGGCGGCGTCCCGAGCTGCCGTGGGTGCACGCGGACGTCCACGCGCTCCCCCCGGAGCTCCTGCTTGGACGGTGGGACCTCGTCTACCTCGGCTACGGGTCGCTGGGGCGGCTGCACGCGCTCGATGCTTGGGCCGGTGGCGTCGCGGCGGCGCTGCGGCCAGGCGGCGTTCTGCTGCTGCACGACGAGCATCCAGCGGGAGCCTGTCTCGACGCGTTCGGGCGCTGGCGCGGCGACTACTTCGCAGGCCCGGGCCTCGGCGAGCTCGTCACGGCGGTCACGCGCTCCGGCCTGACGCTGCGCGGGCTCGAGGAGTGGCCGGGCAAGGACGGGAAGGTTCCGGGCCACCTCGTGCTCGCCGCCGAGAAGCCCGACGCTTAGAAACGGGCTCGCGCGGAGACAACGGCCGTATGGGAATAGCAGTCAGCATCCTCTTGATCGCAGTCGGCGCGGTTCTCACGTGGGGGGTCACGGCGGAAGCCCAGGGCCTCGACGTGAACGCAATCGGCGTCATCCTCATGATCGTCGGGATCCTGGGGCTCGTCATCTCGATGATCTTCTGGTCGAGCTGGGGCGGGTTCCATCGTCGCGCCACCTACGTCGAGGGTGGCCCCGTGCGCACCGTCGGGGTGCCGCGACGGCGGGCAACCGTGGTCGAGGAAGAAGAAGTCGTCGGTCCACCCGGCCCGCCGCTTCCGTAACGCGCTAGCGCCTGCGGAAAATCGCTCGTCCGAGATCGCCGGCCACATAGCCGGCGATCTTCGGGTTCTCCTTGAGGCGCCGGAGCGAATACTCGTACCACTGGCCGCCGTACGGGACGTAGATCCGAAGCTTGTGGCCAGCGGCGGCGATGCGATCGCCGAGCTCCGGCCGAACACCGAGCAGCATCTGGAACTCGTATGCGTCCGGCCCTAGCCCTCGCGCACCGATGATGTCCAGCGCCCGGTCGACGAGCCATTCGTCGTGCGTGGCTATCGCCGCGTAGCAGCCGGCGTCCAGGAGGGTCTCCAGGGCTCGGACGAAGCTGACCCGCACCTCCTGGTCATCATGGAACTGAATCGAGTGGGGCTCGACGTAGATTCCCTTGCACAGGCGAACGCTCGCTCCGGCAAGGGAGGCCGCGTCCGCGACCGTTCGCCTGAGGGACGCCTGGAGGACGGGGCCGACACGAGCGTGCCCCTCGGCACGCAGCTCCCGGAAGAGGCGCAGCGTGTCGTCGGTGGTGGAGGAGTCCTCCATGTCGATCCGCACGAAGCGGTTCGTGGGCTCGGCGGCCGCGATCACGGTCTCGACGTTGCCTTTGCAGAGCTCGTAGCCGAGCTTCAACCCGAGCCCGGTCGGCTTGACGCTGACGTTCGCGTCGAGGTCGTCCCGCTCGAAGGCATCGAGTGCAGCGACGTACTCCGCCGCGATCTTCTCCGCCTCCGACGCTCCCGCGACCTCCTCGCCGAGCACGTCGACGGTCGCCAGCTTGCCCTCTGCGTTCAGCCCGGCCACGACGCGGCGAGCATCGTCGAGGGACGGACCGGCGATGTAGCGGGAGGAGATGCGCATGATCACCGGCTTCGGGATGGCCGGGAGCAGCGTGACGACGGTACGGTCGAGCAGCGACACTGTTCAGTTGGCGCAAGCTGCGCATCCGCGGAAGCGGATGCTCAGCGCGCGAAGACCCCTGAAGGGTCGCTTCGCTCCCAGACTCGCTCTGTCAAACGCGCTGGCACCCGGGCTTGCACGACTACCGCTCGCGCATGAAACCTTGACGGGCCGCTGAAACGAGCGCCACCGCCTCGGGGAAGAGCAGCCGCATCGCGTCTCGGAGGGCGAGCGCCTGCTCGTCCGGCCCGCCGGTCGCCTGCACCTGCTTCAACGCTGCCGCGGTCAGCTCGACGGCCGTGTTCAGCGTCAGCGTCGCAAACTGCTCGCGCTGCGCCTCGTGCACCGTCTCGGCCTGCTGGGCCGCGAACTCCTGGATCCCCCGCAGGAGCTCCTCGGGGTCTCCGCCGAACGGGAAGCTGAAGCCGCTGCCTTCCATGCGCCGAAGGCTACCGGAGGTCGGTGCGGTAAGAGCTCTCGACCTCGCGCTGGAGCGCGTCCACGACCTCGCTCGCGCCTTTCATGGCGGCGGCGAACGGCGAGCCCTGGACGGCGCCGCCGAGGGCGATCTCGAGCCGGCGGGTGGCGGCACCGATCTCGTCGAGCCGCGCGGGCGTCGCGAGCACGGGCGGCACACCGAGTACCTGCTGGAGCTCGAGCACGGTCTCGTCCGCCTCGTCGATCCCGGGCGGATTCTCGGTCAGCCGGAGCGCAGCGAGCTGGGAGCGGAGGTCGTCGAGATCGCCGCCCGCAGCAGTCTCGGTGGCGAGCTCGCAGAGGGCGAGAATGGCGACCGCGTCGCGAAGGCGGCGGCGGTCGGAGATCGGCTCCCCGCCCGCGTCGAGCGCCAGCCACGTGCGAGCGCTCCCGTCGACGTCGAAGGCGCACACGTAGACCCGCTCGCCGGGCTGCGCCTCCGCAGCGAGCACCGCGGTCGCCCCCGCGAGCTCCGCGATCCGCTCGAGCTCGTCCACCAGCGCCATCCCGTCAGGATAGGGCGGGACTACGATGCGCCCGTGATCGAACGGATTGCACTGGCGCTCGCCATTCTCGGCCTGTTGGTCGCGGTCGCCGCGCTCTTCCGACTGCGCGCGCGCGTAACGACGATACGTCGCTGGAGGAGGCCCAGGGCAGGCTCAAGGTCCTCGTGGCGGAGGAGACCGCGCTCAGCGCCGAAGAGCTGAAGACGCAGCTCGCACGGATGCGGGCCGACTCGCTCTCGAGCCTGGCCAAGGAGGAGCGGAAGATCGCGGACGAGCGCCGCCGGGAGCTCGGAGAGCGAGAGCGCGCCGCCGGCGAGCAGCTTGCGGATGCGCTCGCCACGACCACGCGCCGGGTCGACGAGCGCCTGCGCGCGTGGACGGACGATCTCGACCGTGCGCAGCAGAACCTGGAAACGCAGTTGCGCAAGCTCGAGCAGCGCCAGCAGCAGCTGATCGCCGAGGCCGAGACGAGAATCGAGGCGGAGGCGGCGGAGCTCGTGTCCACCTCCGAGGAGCAGCGCGCGTCGGTGATCCGGCTGCGGGAAGAGCTCGAACGGTCCGCACAGGCGGCCGTCGCCGAGGCACTCGAGGAGCTCGAGGCCCACACGGGTGAGCGCCGCCGCGTGATCGAGGAGATCGCCGAGCGGCTGCGACGGCGCGAGCAGGTGTTGACGGAGCAGGTCGAACGCGGCGAGAGCGAGGCGTCACGCCGGATCGAGGCCTCGTTCGCAGACGTCGAGCGCCGGCAGGTCGAGCAGCTTCAGCGCGTGATCTCCCGCGAGGGGGAGCGCTACGCGGAGGCGGCCGGCCAGCAATTCGAGGCGTCGATGCGAGCCGCGCGCGAAGAGGCGGCGGTGCGGCTGGCACGCGAACTCGATCGGGCCGTCGAATCGTTCGTCCGCCAGGCGGACACCGTCTTCGCCGAGCGGCTCTCGCACACGGGAGACGCCGGACAGCAACGCCTCGAGGCGCGTCAGCGGCAAGCGCAGTCGGACTTCGAGCATCAGCGCGACGAGCTGGCGGCGTCGTTCGCAGACCGGATCGCCGCCGCCGACGCCGAGCTTCGGCGCACACTGGGCGCGTTCGCGGCCGAGGCGGAGTCAGAGCGCGCCGCGCTCGCGTCGCGGCTCGCGGATCTCTCACGCCGCGTCGAAGAAGCCACCGCCCTGCGGCGGGTCTAGACCCTGATCACTAACAACCAAGGAAAGGGTTCGTCTGTTGCAGCACGAACAGGCGCACATGGCTGACACGACCGAACTCATCGAGAAGCACAGCGAGCGGGCCAAAGTGGAGTCCTGGCGCCTGCACGTGCTGATCGAGGCCGGTTACCCGCTCCCGCTCGCCGAGAAGCTCGCGGCGGCGCTGGACGCGGACCTGCACGAGGCGGTCGAGCTGGTCCAGCAGGGCTGCGACCCCCGCACCGCCGCCGAGATCCTGCTCTAGCGCTCGTCCAGCCCCGCGCCCACCGCGACGAGCAAGGCGCCGAGGGATACGGCTCCAGTACCGAGCACGAACGACGCCCTGACGCCGTACGCGTCGAGCAGCGTCCCGCCCAGTGGCATCCCGACCGAGAAGCCGGCGAACACCGCGGTGCTGATCCAGGCGAACGCCTCCGCGGCGGTCCCGCGCGCGGCGACGGCATCGATCAGTCCGTACGCAGACATGACGACCGGCGCGATCGGCAGGCCCGCGATGAACGCGAGCACAGCCATGCTCGGCAGCGACCAGCCGAGCAGAGGCAGCGCCAGACCGAGCGCCAGCAGCACGCTCGAGAGGCGGAGCAGCCGCACGGGCGTCACGGTGACCCGCGCGCCGGCGATCAGCCCGCCCACGAGGCTGCCGCCTGCAAACAGTGAGAGCGGGATGCTCCCGAGCTCGGCGCCGCCGCCGTGACCCTCGGCGAACGCGGGAAAGCCGACCTCGGTCGCGCCGAATCCCAGGCCGAGACACGCCGACAGGCTGACGATGGTGACGACGCCCCGCGACTCGAGCGCGCCCAGGATCGACGCAGCCTGCCGCTCCTGCTCGGGACGCCACGCCTGCACCGGCTGGGCGAGCGCGATGAGCGTCGTCCCGACGGCACCTGTCGCCGCCGCGACGCCGAGCGCGAGCACCGGCGAGGCCGCTGCGGTCAGCACGGCCACGAGCAGCGGCCCGGCGACGAAGCTGATCTCCTGCAGCGAAGCCTCGAGCGCGTAGGCAGCGGCGCGCAGGTCGGCGTCGGCGAACAGCCGCGGCCAGAGCGCGCGCAACGACGAGCCGACGGGAGGCATCAGCGCCCCCGCTGCAGCCGCGCATACGCCGATGAGCGCGAGCGGAGCATCGAGCAGCGCGAAAACGCACACGCCTCCGAGCAGGGCCGGGAAGATCACGGCGCGCCGGAGGAGGATCCGTGCCTGGCCACGACGATCGACGAGCCGCCCGGCGATCGGAGCGCCGAGCGCGGTCGCCACGAAGTACGCGCCCGAGACCCCGCCTGCGGCGGCGTAGCTGCCGCCGCGCTCGCGCACCAGCAACAGCAAGGCCAGTCCGATCATCCCCAGCGGCAGCCGCGCAAGTAGTCCACTGAGGACGAGGCGCCTGACGTGCGGAACCTGGAAGAGAGCGCGATAGCGCGCGAGACCCAGCGGCGGGACGGCTTCCGTCACGGGATCGATCATCTACGCTCGGCAGTCATGAAGGTCGAGCCCTTGCTCTACGGCGACCGCAAGGTCTACTCCGTCGCCGGGTTCAATCGCGGCGTGGCGGAGTGGCTCGCGCGCCTGCCGACGCTCTGGATCGAGGGAGAGGTCATGGAGCTCCGCCGCAACGAGCGCTGGGGCAGCGTCTTCTTCACGCTCAAGGACCCGGAGGACGGCGCGTGCCTGCCGGCATCGATCCCCCGCCGGACGTTCGACGCGCTCAAGCTCGAACTCTCGGACGGCGAGCGCATTCACGTGCTCGGCCGGCCCGAGTTGTACGCGGCGAAGGGGGAGTTCCGGCTTCGGGCCCTTTCGCTCGAGCGCTTCGGGCTCGGCGCCCACCTGGCCGCGATCGAGCGGCTGAAGCAGGCGCTCGCCGCCGAGGGCGTCTTCGACGCCTCGCGCAAGCGTCCGTTGCCTCGCTTCCCGCGGCGGATCGGGCTCGTCACGGGCAGCGATGCCGCCGCCCGGCACGACGTGATCACGACGATCCAGACGCGCTTCCCGCCGGCACGCGTGCTCGTCGCGGAGACGCTCGTTCAAGGACCCCGCGCCGCCGCCGGGATCGTCGCGGCGATCGAGGCAGTCAGCCGCGAGCCGGAGATCGACGTGGTCATCCTGACGCGCGGCGGCGGCAGCTTCGACGACCTGCTGCCGTTCAGCGACGAGAGCGTCGTTCGCGCGGTGGCGGCCTGCCGGGTGCCGATCGTCTCGGCAGTCGGTCACGAGCAGGACGCGCCGCTGTGCGACCTCGCCGCGGACGTGCGCGCCTCGACTCCGACCGCGGCCGGCAAACTCGTCGTCCCCGATCTCGAGGCGCTCCGAGCGGAGCTGACGCGGGCCCGCGGCTCGCTGGAGCGCTGCGTGCGACGGTCGATCGAGCGTGAGCGCGAGGGGCTCGGCCGAACCCGCATCGCGCTCGAGCGCGGCGCGCGAAAGGCTCTGGACCGGGACGCCCAGCGCCTCTCGCAGCTGCGCGACCGGCTGCGTCGCGGACCGGTTCTCCTCGTCGAGCGGCGCCGGGCGGCGGTCGAGCGCGCCGGCGGCCGACTCGCTGCGCTCTCCCCGCGCGCGACGCTCGGCCGTGGCTACGCGATCGTCCGTGCTCGCGATTCCATCCTCCGCGCGACCGCCGGCCTGTCCCCGGGCGAGCACGTCGACGTCGAGCTTGCCGAGGGGGCTTTCGGCGCCCGCGTCGAGGAGGTGCGTCCGTGAGCGAGGTCACCTTCGAGAGCGCCCAGAAGGAGCTCGAGCAGATCGTCGAGCGCTTGGAGCGCGGCGGCGCCGACCTGGACGAGGCGATCAAGCTGTGGGAGCGCGGCGAGGAGCTGCTGCGCTTCTGCCTAGCGCGACTCGAGGCCGCTGAGGGGACGATCGACGAGCTGGCCCAGCGCGCGGCCGGCGCGGCACCGCTTCCGCCCGCAGGCGACGCCGGATAAGATCGCGCCGTGGCCCGCCCCACCATCGAGACGCTCAGAAAGGTGCCTCTGTTCGCCGAGCTCGAGAACCGCGATCTCGAGCGGATCGCGGACTCGTTCAAGGAGCGCAGGTACAAGGCAAGCGAGACGATCGCGGGCGAGGGGCAGGGCGGCGCCGGCTTCTTCGTGATCGCAGAGGGGACGGCGAGGGTGACCGTTCACGGCGACGACCGCGGCACGCTCGGCGCCGGCGACTACTTCGGCGAGATCGCCCTGATCGACGAGGGCGCACGCACCGCGACGGTGACCGCCGAGACCGATATGACGTGCTACGCGATGACGTTCTGGGAGTTCCGCCCGATCGTCGAGACCGACGCCCGGATCGCGTGGAAGCTCGTTCAGGCGCTCGCGCACAAGCTCCGTGAAGCCGACGCCCGCTGACGCGGACTTAGTGTTGTTTCAACACTAAGTCCCGCCCGAGCGCGACGAGGTCATCCCGCGCCCGGGCCGGGTCGCCGGAGAGCGCGACGGTCTCCACGCCCGGAAGTTCCGTTTCGACGAGGCCACCGAAGACGACGCAGCGTGTGCCCGCCGACCGTCGCACGACCTCGCCGGGCGCCTTTCCAAGCGCTGTAGTGGCATCGACCCGGCCTTCGCCGGTCACGACCAAGTCGTACCCGGAGGCATCGAAGCGGGCGGTGTCGAGCACCAGCTCCGCGCCGGGGACGAGCTCCGCGCCAAGGTAGGCGAACGCGGCGCCGAGACCACCCGCGGCGCCACCGCCGGGCTTGTGTTGAAACAACACAAGCTCCTCGACCGCGGCGAACCTCCGCTCGAGCTCGGCGATCTCCTCCTGGCCGGCGCCTTTCTGCGGGCCGAATAGCCGTGGCGCGTCCAGCAGCGTCGCCGTCACGTCGCAGGCGACGCGGGCCGGAACCGGCAGCGCGCCGACGATCTCGAGCAGCCCGGCGCCCGCGTCCATGGTCGCGGTGCCGCCGACACAGAGCAGAAGCGCCGCCGGGCTCTCGGCAAGCGCTGCCACGATCAGCTCGCCGAACCCCCGGCTCGAAGCCGCGAGTGCGTCGAGTCGCTCCGGATCGAGCGGCACGGCAGCGGCTGCCTCGACGACCGCCGTGCCGTCCGGGAGCAGCAGCCACCGCCCAGCGCACGGCCGCCCAAACGCGTCGTGCACGTCCGCCTCCCGCCACTCGCCGCCAAGGGCGAGCCGCAGGATCTCGGCCGTCCCCTCGCCGCCGTCGGCAACCGGAAGCTCGACTGCCTCCGCCCCGCCTGCGCGCAGGCCCTCGGCCAGCGCCGAAGCCGCGTCGGGCGCGGCGAGGACGCCTTTGAGGCTAGCCGGACACGCCAGCGCGCGCACGGGCCGCCTTTGCCGGGCTCGGCTCATCGTCGACCGGGAACTCGGTCGCGTCCGGCATCCCTCGCAGCGTCGCGAACGACAGACCTTCGCCGGCGAGGAAGAGCAGCCCCACTCCCACGCCGACCGACGCCTCGACGAACTGGAGCACGAGCGCGTACGCGAACCCGGTCGAGTACGCGACGCCGTATTGCACGAGCGGCAGCGCAACGGCGGCCTGCAAGAGGCCGATGTTGCCGGGCCAGAGCGGGAAGATCGTCGCCACGTTCATCAGCAGCAGCACGAGCCCGGCCGCCGGCAGCGGCGCGTGAATGTCGAAGGCGCGCATCGAGACGTAGACGGCGAAGAGCTGCAGGACCCAGCCGGCGCCCTGAAGGACGCTCGCGCCCGCCGCCGGAAGCGGCGAGCGGAGCACCGAGAGCCCCTGCCGTGCCATGGCGAGCACCCTGCGAAGCGGACGGGTCCCGTCGAGCTTCGGCCTGTGCCGCCGCCGAGCGCCGACCACGGCTGCGGTGAAGAGGAGCCCCCCGACTGTCGCGACGATGACCAGGCTGGTGACCGCCCAGTGTGGGACCTTCGCCGTGGTGAGCACGTACACGACGAGGAGCAGCGCCGGGAAGATGTCGAAGAGGCGATGGGCGAAGACGGTGCCGACGAGCAGACCGGTCGTACCGCGGCCGTGCGGCAGGTGGCGGCGCAGCACCGCCACGCGCGCCAGCTCTCCGATTCGGCCCGGCAGGATCGCATTGGCGAGGAGGCCGATGGCGAACCCGGAGAACACGTGGTCGAAGCGAGGGTGCGGCGGGTCGAGGGCCTGGTCGATCGTCAGCCGCCAAGCGAGCGAGCGCACGAGCACCGAGGCGAGGTTGAGCGCGATCGCGAACGCAATCCACGCCCAGTTGACGACGTCGAACGCCCGATAGACGGTGTTCCAGTCCGGGCCCCGCCACCAGAGGAGGACGACCACGACTGCGAGGAAGGGGAGCATGAGCGCAGCCCGGAACCAGGGACTGCGCGGAATGCCTCTCACGCGGCCGCCAACGTGTCGACGCCGCGGGCCGAATCGTAGATCCGGTCCAGGCGGCGGGCGATGTCGGCCCAGGAGTAGCGCTCGATCGCGAGCTGCCGGGCTGCGGCGCCGAGCTCTGCGCGTCGCGACTCGTTTTCGAGCAACGCCACAATCGCGTCCGCCAGCGCTTCCGGCTCGCCCGGCGGCACGGCGATCGACGTCTCGTTGGTCATGACGTCGCGGTACCCGGTGATGTCGGAGGCGATGACCGGCGTCGCGCACGCGAACGCGCGCGTGAGCACCATTCCGAAGCTCTCGCCGCCGAGCGACGGCGCGACGAGCGCCTTCGCCGCGGCGAGCTCGGCCGTCAGGTCTTCCTGGCTGAGGAACCCCAGCACGTCGATCCCGTCGTCGGGAATCCGCAGCCGCGTCAGCAGGAGCCGGACGGCCAGTGGGTCGGCGCCGGCGATCCGAAGCCGCGCTCCCGTCCGCTGCTGCACATCCGGCCAGGCGCGCAGCAGCACGTGGAGCCCCTTCCTCGCCTCCTGGCGCCCCGCGAAGACGATGCGGTGCTCGCGTCCACCCGGCTCGGCGCCTTCCGGGATCAGGACGCCGTTCGGGACGATCTCGTACTCGCCCGGAAGCCAGCGCTGCGCCGACGCGCGCGCCTGCTCGGAGACGGCGATCCGCCGGTCGAGCCGCTCCTCGAGGAAACCCCAGACCGGCTTCGCGAGCCGCATCCAGCCGAGGTCGCCGCTCGCATGGTGCGTACCGACCATGGGGCCGTCCCACAGCGCGAGGGCCGCGATGCAGGGCGTCGGCGTCATCGGCTCGTGCAGGTGGAGCAGGTCGAAGCCCCCGGTGTCGAGCACACGCCGCATCCGGAGGAGCGAACGCGGACTGAGGATGATGTTCGGCAGCGAGCCGTTCGCGGGGACGATCACAGACCGCCCGATCGGGATCACCTCAGGGGGTGGCAGTCCGTGCCGGCCGACGCGCGGGTGCAGGACGCGCGTGAACTGACCGGGCGGGTCGTTGCCCATGATCAGGCGCACGTCGTGACCGCGGTCGCGAAGCGCGGCCGCCTGCAGCTCGGCGTGCTCGACGACGGCGCCCCAGAAGGACCACGAGAACGGGACGACGATGCCCACCTTCATCTCGAACGGAGTCTATGGTTCATCGCCGTGAAGCTCGAAGGCGTCCACCACATCACCCTGGTCACCGGTGATGCGCCCCGGAACGTGGATTTCTATGCGGGCGTTCTGGGACTCCGCCTGGTCAAGAAGACGGTCAACCAGGACGATCCGACCGTCTACCACCTCTTTTACGCCGACGAGCAGGGCAGCGCCGGCTCGGACATCACCTTCTTCGAGTATCCCGGCGCCGCGCGAGGCCGCGCCGGGGCGGGGATGGTCCACACGATCGTCTGGCGGGTGGCGTCGCCGGCGGCGCTCGACTTCTGGGAGGCCCGGCTGGGGAGCGTCGTGCGATCCGAGGAGAGCGTTGCCTTCGAGGATCCGGAAGGCGTCCGGCACGAGCTTCACGTCAGCACGGTGGAGGACGAGCCGCTCGTCGCCAGGCATCCGGAGATTCCCGAGGAGCATGCGCTACAGGGCTTCGACGGCGTCCGGGCGTTCGCGAGCGAGCCGGACCGGAGCAGCGGCCTGTTGGAGGAAACGCTCGGCTTCGAACCGCGCGGCGACTACACCTGGGAGGCACGCGGCGCCAAGCGCGGCGGCTTCTACGCGTACGACGCGGCGCCCGAGGGACGCGGAGTCCCCGGCGCCGGCACGGTCCACCACGTCGCGTGGGCGACCACGGTCGACGAGCACGAGGCCTGGCAGCGGCGCGTCGCCGAGGCGGGCTATCAACCGACGCCCGTGATCGACCGTTTCTACTTCAAGTCGATCTACTTCCGCGAGCCAAGCGGCATCCTCTTCGAGCTCGCCACCCTGGGCCCGGGGTTTGCCACAGACGAGGATCCGGAGCATCTCGGCGAGCGCCTCTCGCTGCCACCCGACTTCGAGCATCTGCGCGAGCGGATCGAGCCGGTGCTGACGCCGCTGCCAAACCCGCGCGGGTGAGTCCGCACGTCCGCGAGCGGCCCGCCGCAGGCGAGCCACAGGGGACGCTCGCCCTCCTGCACGGACGCGGCGCAGACGAGCACGATCTGTATCCGCTCCTCAACGCGCTGGATCCCGAGCGGAGGCTGCACGGCATCACGCCGCGAGGCCCGCTCTCACTGCCGCCCGGCGGCGCCCACTGGTACCGGCTCGGGGGGATTCCGACACCCGACCCGGACACGTTCTGGCCGAGCTTCGAGCTCCTGTCTGGCTGGCTTGACGGGCTGCCGCGGCCACTGGTGCTCGGCGGCTTCTCGCAGGGTGCAGTCATGAGCTGGGCGCTCGGCCTCGGCCGCGGGCCGTCCAAGCGGCCCGAGGCGATCATCGCGCTCTCCGGCTTCATGCCGAGAGCCGAGGGACTCGAGCTGAACCTCTCGGACCTCGACGGCTACCCGGTCGCAATCGGCCACGGCACCTACGACGACATCATCTCCGTCGAGTTCAGCCGTGAGGCGAGGTCGCTGCTCAAGCCTGCGGGAGCGAACGTCCTCTACCGCGAGTACCCGCTGCCGCACACGATCGACCCCGGGTTCATCCCCGAGCTGCAGGCGTTCGTTGCCGCCGCGATCGCGGGGTAAGCTCGGCTCGATGTTCGACGACGGTCTCGCCGAGCTGCACACACACCTCGGCGGCTCCGTTGCCTCCGACATCCTCTGGTCGCTCGCCCACGAGCAGGGGATCGCGCTCCCGGGCAAGGACTACTGGGAGTTCGACGCGCTCGTCACCGTCTCCGACCCGCGCGGGGTCGAGAACCTCGACGCCCTCGACCGGATCTACCACTGGACGGAGTTGATCCAGTCGTCGCCGATCGCGGTCGAGCAGTCCGTGTACGGCGCCATCGGCGGCGCCTACCGCAGCCAGGGGATCACGACGCTCGAGCTGCGCTTCAACCCGATGAAGCGCAACCGCGGCGGCGAGCGCGACCTCGACCACATCATCCTCGCCGCGATCCGCGGGCTCGACCGCGCCTCGATCGAGTACCCGCAGGTGCGCTGCGGCCTGATCCTGATGATGGACCGTACCTTCGCGGCGCGGCAGAACGAGGTCGTCGTCGAGAAGGCGATCCGCTGGGCGTCGCGCGGGGTCGTCGGCGTCGACATCGCGGGCCCGCGACCCGGCGGCGGCCGCTACGACTACACGCAGATCAAGCCGATGGTCGAGATGGCCCGTGCAGCCGGGCTCGGGATCACGATCCACGTGGGTGAAGAAGGCGAGACGGGCGCGGAGGAGATCAGGGAGGTCGTCGAGCACCTGCGCCCCGAGCGGATCGGCCACGGCATCCTCGCCGCCCGCGACCCCGAGCTGATGCGCCTGCTCCACGACGCCGGCATCGTGCTCGAGATCTGCCCCACGTCGAACCTGCTGACGAAGGCGCTCGCAGACGAGGACGCCGTCCGCGACACCCTCCGCGCCTGCACCGACCACGGCGTCGCCTTCACGAGCGCCACGGACGGGCCCGAGATGAGGCACACGCACCTCCGGGACGAGCTCGAGCTGCTGGAGCGGATCGGCGCGTTGACAGCCGACGAGCTGCGCGCGGCCAACGCACGCGGCCACGAGGCCAGCTTCATCCGGCCGTGAGCTAGCTCTGCGGCGGCGCGGGGGTGTCGGCGGGCTTGTCGTCGAGCTTCTCGACGACGTCGTCCGTCGCCGACTCGACCTTGTCGAGCGTGCCGGCGTACTTGTTGCCCGTCTTGTCGTCGACGAAGTCCGCTGCCTTGTGGACGCCCTCGCTGATCCGGTCGCCGTGCTGCTCGGCGATCTGCTCGGCGGTGTCCTTTGCCTTGCGGAGGCGATCGAAGAGTCCCATGGGGGGGCAACCTTAGCGCGGAATCTCACGAGCTGCCGACACGTTCCGTTGTAGTGACATGGCTGCTCCCGCCCCCTGGAAGCTGCTGGCCGTGCTCCGGACCTTTTATCTCGTCTGGATACGTGAACCCGCTCGCCGCGATCGTGCTCGGCGCCGCGCTGCTGGGCGAGCAACTGACGCTCGCGACGGCCATCGGCGCAGCGCTGATCGTCGGCTCCGTCTTCGTGGCGGTGCGCCAGGAGGCGCCTAGGACCCGTTCACCTGAGAGCGCTGGTGGGCGAGGTACTCCAGCAGATCAGACCGCGTGAGGATCGCCGCCGGCCGGCCGCCGGCCGCGACGACGACCGCGGCGTTCGGGCCGGAGAGGTCGGCGAAGACCTGGTCGAGCGAGTCGGTCACGTCGACCGTGGCGAGCGGCGGCTGCATCGCGACCGCGACGTCCTCGTTCAGCGCGTCCGGGTTCTTGAAGACGCGGTCGAGTACGCCGCGCTCCTGCAGCGAGCCGACGACGTCCGCCAGCGAATCGACGGCCTCGCTGCGCACCACGGGCAGCTGCGAGATCGAGTAGCGCTGCATCAGATCGATCGCGGCGCCGACCTTGGCGTGCGACTCGATCGTGACGAGATCGGGCACGTCGTGCTCCTCTGCCTGCTTGTAGCGCAGCACCTGCTCGATCGTCGGAGCCGGCGAGCGCCGCTCGAGGAACCCGTACTGGAGCATCCAGTTGTCGTCGTAGAACTTCGACAGGTACGAGCGACCCGAGTCGGGCAGGATCGTCAGGATCGTCGCGCCGGGGCCGAAGTCCTTCGCGACCTCGAGTGCGGCCCAGATGGTCGTCCCGGCGGAGCCGCCCGCGAGGATCCCCTCCTCGCGCGCGAGTCTCCGCGCCGTCACGAACGAGTCGCGGTCGGACACGCGGACCCAGCGGTCGACGATGTCGCGGGCCATCGTCTCCGGCCAGGTGTCCTTGCCGATCCCCTCGACGAGGTACGGGTGCGTCTCCTCGGAGGTGTAGATCGACCCCTCGGGATCGGCGCCGACGATCAGGAGGTCAGGGTTCTGCTCCTTCAGGTAGCGGCCCGCGCCCGAGATCGTGCCGCCCGTGCCGACCGAGACAACGAGCGCATCGAGCTCGCCGTCCGTCTGCTCCCAGATCTCCGGCCCGGTCGTCGCGTAGTGGGCCTCCGGGTTGGCCATGTTCGAGTACTGGTCGGGCTTGAAGCCGCCCGGGATCTCCTCGGCGAGCCGGTCGGAGACCGAGTAGTAGCTCTCCGGCGAATCGTGCTCGACCGCTGTCGGCGTGATCACGACCTCGGCGCCGTAGGCGCGCAGCATCGCGATCTTCTCCTGGCTCATCTTGTCGGGCATGACGAAGATGCAGCGGTAGCCCCGGGCAGCCGCCGCGATCGCCAGGCCGACGCCGGTATTGCCGGAGGTCGGCTCGACGATCGTGCCGCCCGGCTTGAGCTTCCCCTCGCGCTCGGCCGCCTCGATCATCGCCAAGCCGATCCGGTCCTTGTTCGACCCGCCGGGGTTCAGGTACTCGAGCTTCGCGAGCAGCGTCGCCGCGACGTCGCGTCCGATCCGGTCGAGCCGGACGATCGGCGTGTGACCGACGAGCTCGAGCAGCGTGGGATACTCGCGGGCCATCGGCGGCTAAGCCTACGCCATCCGTAGAGAGCCGCAGCCCGGATCAGGAGCTTCTCCGATGCGACGTCGGCGCCAGTGACGGAACCTCCCGCCATGACGTCGCGTGTCTCCCCGAAGCTCTGCAGCCTGCGGCTCGCCGCCGGCGGACGCGAGCTCTGCCCCGGCGCCACGTGCGCCTTCTGGGAGGAAGGCGGCGCCATCCTCCAGCCGGGTTGCGCGATCGAGCGCCTCGGCATCCCGCTGGCGCAGCAGCCCGCGCTCGCACGCCACCTGCTCGAGTTGCGCCTCGCGATCGACGAGGCGCGCACGGACGCGGAGCGCGCCACCGCCCATCGCCGCTTCGCAGAGTTGCTGAACCTCAACCGCGAATAGCTACTGCAGCCGCCAGAACTCCCCGGTGAGTCCCAGCTCGTCGAGGATGGCCTGCGACTCCTCAGGTGAGCGAGGTCGCCAGTCCGGCTCGAGCCTGGTCCACCACCAGCGCCGTGCCAGCTCGTTGAGCGTCGTCGCGCTCATGCTCGCGCCTGGCTCCCACCCGTTCGCGGCGAGCCAGCGCTCCAGGTGCTCCTCCGACCGGAGGAAGACCATCGTGCTTCAGGTGAAGAAGATGTCGTCCCACCAGCGGCGGGCGGGCACGACGAAATGGACGAGCAGTTCGCGCCCACGGACGAGCTCGCCGTCGCTCACCTCGAGCTCGAGTGGCTCGGCGCAATCAGGGCAGGCCGCCTCGATCCGGCCGTCGCCGTGCAGCGCGCCGGGGATCCCGAGCGCGTCCCAGGCGCAGTTAGCGAACCACGAGCGCCCCGCCGCCTCGACCCGGTATGCCGTCTCGGCGGCCGAGAACGGGTTCAGCATCCGGATCTCGGTCCCGTCCGGCCCGAGGACGAGCGCGTGCGCATCGTGCAGGCGCCGGTAGGCGTCCGACACGTCGGCGGCCTGGAGGTCGAGTGCGGCTGCGGCGTCCGAGACGCTCGCCGCTCTGCCGTCGCGCACAAAGGAGGCGTAGAGGTGGTTGCGAATACGCAGGTCGAGCTCGTCCACCGGACGAGTATCCCTCTCTAAGGAGCAACGATGAATCTTGGCCTACGCACGATCCTGCTGCTCGCAGCGGTCGTTCTCTTCGTGATCTCCGTCTTCGCCGACGATCCCTCCAACCTGTGGGCGTGGGGTCTGGCGGCCTTCGCAGGTGCGTTCCTCAGCGATGCGCTCGGCTACGCCGACCGCACCTTCAACAGCACCCGCAAGAACGACACGACGTAGAGAGGATCTTGGGCAGCGAAGCGGCCCCTTCAGGGATCTTCGCAAGATGAGCATCCGCTACTGCGGATGCTCATCTTGCGCTAATGAGAAAAGTGCCGGCGCCCGGTGAAGACCATCGCGGCGCCGGCGCCCTCGACCGCCTCGATCACGTCCGGGTCGCGCTTGGAGCCGCCCGGTTGGATCAGCGCCGTCACGCCCGCGTCGAGCGCGAGCTGCGGCCCGTCCGGGAAGGGGAAGAAGCCATCCGATGCGAGTGAGGCTCCTTCGAGCGAGTGCCCGTGCTCGACCGCCTTCTCGACGGCGATCCGAACCGAGTCGACGCGGCTCATCTGGCCGGCGCCGATCCCGATCGTCTGCAGTCCCTTGGCGATCACGATCGCGTTCGAGGTGACGTGCTTGCAGACGCGCCACGCGAAGAGCAGGTCGCCCCAGCCGGCTTCGTCGGGCTTTCCGGCCACGACCTCCATGCCCTCCCGGTCAGCGACGTCCCAGTCGCGGTCCTGCACGAGCAGGCCGCCGAGCACGCGCTTGAGGTCGCGCTCCGACGCCTCCGCCTTGCGGCGCTCGAGGTCGTTGAGGATCCGGATGGACTGCTTCTGGACGAGCGCATCGAGAGCGACCTCGTCGTACCCAGGCGCAAACAGCACCTCCACGAACTGCGCCGCGATCACGTCCCCGAGCGCAGCGCTGACGCCTCGGTTGAGGACGACCACACCGCCGTACGCGGAGGTCGGGTCGCCCGCCAGCGCCCGCGCGTACGCCTCTTCGATCGTCGCGCCGACTGCCACGCCACACGGATTCGCGTGCTTGACGATCACGCACGCGGGGAGCGCGAACTCGCGCACCGCGAGCCGCGCCGCGTTCAGGTCATTGAGGTTGTTGAACGAGAGCTCGCGCCCATGCAGCTGCTCGACCATGGCGAGTAGGTGGGTGCGGGTGCCCCGCTCCGCGTAGTAGGCGGCGCCCTGGTGCGGGTTCTCGCCGTACGCGAGGTCCCGCTGCTTCTCGAACACCGGCAGGTAAACGGGTGGAAACGCCTCCCGGCCCGCGAACCACGTCGCGATCGCGGCCTCGTAGGCCGCAGAGGTCGCGAACGCGGTCGCGGCAAGATCGCGGCGCGACTCGTGCGAGATCTCGCCTGTCTGCCGCAGCTCCGTCAGCACACGCTCGTAGTCGGCGGGCCGACAGACCGGTGTGTCATGCGCGAAGTTCTTCGCCGCTCCTCGCAGCATCGAAGGCCCGCCGACGTCGATCATCTCGACGGCCTCCTCCTCGCGCACGCCGTGCTCGCGCGCCACTTGCTCGAACGGATAGAGGTTGACGCAGACGAGGTCGAAGAGCCCGATTCCCTGCTCGTCCAGCGCAGCCAGGTCGGCGTCCACCTCCCGCCGCGCGAGGATCCCGGCGTGGATCGCCGGATGCAGCGTCTTCACACGGCCGCCGAGCATCTCGGGAAACTCGGTCAGGCTCTCGACGCTGGTCACATTCAACCCGAGCTCCTCGATGTAGGCGGCGGTGCCGCCGCTCGCGACGAGCTCCCAGTCGAGCGAGGCGAGCCCTTTGACGAAGCCGTCCAGCTCGGTCTTGTCCCAGACCGAGATCAGCGCACGCACAGGTCCCTCACGACCTCCGGCAGCAACCGATGCTCAACCGCCTGGATCCGCGTTGCGAGCGTCTCGGCCGGCTCGACCGGCACGGGCTCCTGACGGATCACCGCGCCGGTGTCGAGCCCCTCGTCGACGAGATGCACGGTGACGCCGGTCGTCTCGACGCCGGCTGCCAGCGCCTCGTCGATCGCACGGGCGCCGGGGAACTCGGGCAGGAGCGAGGGATGGACATTGACGATGCGCTCCGGGAAACGGTCGAGGAAGACCGGCGTGAGCAGGTGCATGTAGCCCGCGCAGACGACCAGCCGCACGCCCTGCTCCTGCAGCCAGTTCGCCATCGTCGTATCGCGCTGCGCACGGTCGGCGAACTCGTCGAGCGGGAACGCCGACGAAGCGACTCCGGCCGCCTCGGCACGCTCCAGCGCCCGCACCCCGGACCGGTTCGACGCCACGGCGGCGACGGGAAGCCCCGCGTCGAGCAGCGCCTGCAGGTTCGATCCCTCACCGCTGACGAGGACGCCGATCACGCCTCCACCACCCGGCCGATGACCTGGTCGCTGCCGTCGGCCGACGCCACGACCGCGCAGTAGCCGATGCCCAGGTTGAAGACCCGCCGCAACTCCTCCTCGTCGACGTGGCGCCCGAGCCAGCCGAACACGGGCGGCCGCTCCCAACTGTCCCAGTCGAGCTCGGCCCGAAGGCCGTCCGGGATCACGCGGCTCAGATTCCCCTCGATGCCGCCGCCCGTGACGTGCGCGAACGCGTGCGCGGTGTCGCGCAGCCGGCGGACGTCGTCGAGATAGAGCCGGGTCGGGGCCAGCAGGTCGGGGGCGTCGTAGTCCTCGAGCTCGAGAATCCTCCGCACGAGCGTGAACCCGTTCGCGTGCACGCCTGCGGACGGCAGGCCGAGAACGATGTCACCCGCCTGCACCGCGGAGCCGTCGATCACCCGGTCGCGCTCGACGATTCCGACGCACGTGGCGGCGAAGTCGAGCTCGCCCTCGCGATAGACCCCCGGCAATTCGGCGGTCTCCCCGCCGATGAGCGCGACCCCGGCCGCGCGACAAACCTCCGCCGCGCCCTCGACCAGTTGGGCCACCTGCTCGAGATCGAGCTCGTTCGCGGCGACGTAGTCCAGCAGGATCAGCGGGTCGGCGCCGCAGGTGAGCACGTCGTTGATGCAGTGCGCGGCCATGTCGGCGCCGCACGCACGCAGCGCTCCCCGTTTGCGGGCGACGACCGGCTTCGTCCCGATCGAGTCCGTCGAGGCGGCCAGGAGGCGGCGGTCGTCGAGGGGGTGCAGGCCCGCGAAGGCCCCGAACCCCAGATTGCCGAAACTCTGGGCGCCCGTCGACTCGACGGCGGCGCGTAGGCGCTCGACGATCCCCTCCGCCGTCGCGAGCGAGACCCCGGCGGCGGCGTACGTCCGGTCTTCACTCACCCGGCGAGTCTACGGCCTGCCCCGGAGCACAACCCCGGTTGCCAGGGACTGTCCCTCACAACCGGCGTTGTCAGATCAGCAGCTCTGCCTGTAGTTGCGGCCTGCCCTGCGGGCCGCCCGGGAGGAAGCGCACGACCGCATCGCCCACGTGAACGCTCGTCCCGTCGCGCTCGCTCTCCAGCAGCTCCGCCAGCGCCATCGCCTTCGCCTCGGGGTCGTCTGCAAGCAGGTGCAGCTCGCGCAGCTGCAGCTCGTCGGTCGACGCCAGCAGGTCGTCGAGCCACTCACGGGGCGGGTGCACCTCCAGCCGGTAACCGGCGTTCGTGGCGATGAACGTCCGCCGGCCCCCGTGTGCCTGGATCCGGAGCTCACGCTCGACCGCGCGGTCGATCACCTCTGCGAACTCGTCCTCGCCGAGTGCCAGTCCGAGATGATCGACGCGCGGCAGCTCCCACTGGCCGGGCTGGACGACCACGTTCACCGCGCCGCGCTCGAGCTCCGAGAGCCGCAGCTTGAACCCCATCACGTCGAGCTCCTCCCAGGAGACTCCGGCCTCGAACGACTGGTAATCCTCGCCGATCCGGCCGTGGCGGGCGACGAGCCCGAAGGCGAGCTTGCCGACGTAGCGCGCCTCCACCTGGCGCACGCGGCTCGTGACGAGGTGGTAGTGGAAGAGCTGCACGGGTCGCTGAGTCTAGATTGGCGGGATCGACGACCTTTCGGTCCTCACGAGTTGGACGCTCGATCCGTTGCAGCTCGCGCCGGTCGTGCTCGCGGCGGCGGCCTACGCGCTGCGGGCGCGAACGCTGCGGCGCCGACGGACGCCGCTGCCGGCCTGGCGGCTTCTGCTGTTCGCGCTCGGGATCACGGTGCTCGTGCTCGCGTTCGCTTCCCCGATCGCGGCGATCGGGGAGCAGGAGCTCTTCAGCTTCCACATGCTGCAGCACGTCCTGATCGGCGACCTCGCGCCGCTCTGCTTGCTCGCGGGGCTTTCGGGGCCGCTCCTGCGGCCGCTGCTGGCGCTGCGGCCGGTGGAGCGCTTGCGGGTGCTGGCAAACCCGGCTGTCGCACTGCCGATCTGGGCTGCGAACCTGTACCTCTGGCATCTGCCGGTGCTGTACGAGGCGGCCGTGGCGCACTCGGCGGTGCATGCGCTCGAGCACGTCTGCTTCTTCTCGGCCGGCGTGATCGTGTGGCTCCCGGTGCTCGAGACGCTGCCCGCCCCGGAGTGGTTCGGAACCGGCCCGAAGCTCGCGTACATCGCGGGTGTCCGCGTCGTCGAAACGGTGCTCGGCAACGTCTTCCTCTGGTCCGGCACGGTCTTCTACGACCTCTACGCACGGCCTCCTGAGCTCTGGGGCGTCTCGCCGCTCCGCGACCAGGGGCTCGCCGGCGCGGTGATGATGATCGAAGGATCGATGGTCACGATCGTGGCACTCGCGTGGCTCTTCCTGCGGCTGGCGCGCGAGGGTGAGCTGCGACAGGAACTGCTCGAGCGCGGGCTCGACCCACGCGCGGTCCGGCGCGCCGTCCGCTACGGCCGGGCGCAGGAGCTGGCCGGCCCACGCTGAACTCGGTCCTCCAATGCGCTCGAGCGGCGTGCACCACGTCGACCTGGTCGTCTCCTCGGTCGAGCGCAGCCTGCCTTTCTACCGCGACCTCCTCGGCCCGCTCGGCTTCCACCGCATCTCGGAGGTCGAGGGCGAGCGCGGCGAGACGATCTGGTACTTCGCGGGGCCAGGCAGCTCGCTCGGGATTCGGAAGGCGGAGAGCGTCGGTGGCATCGACCGGTATCGGCTCGGTCTGCACCACCTGGCCTTCGAGGCGGTCTCGCGGTCGGTCGTGGATGAGCGCCACGACTGGCTCGTCGGCGCGGGCGCGGAGATCGAGACGCCGCCGCACGAGTACAGCTACATGCCCGGCTACTACGCGGTCTTCTTCTACGACCCGGACGGGATCAAGCTGGAGATCGTCCACGTGGCCGGCCTGGCCGCGTAGGGCTCCTCGAAGGTGACAGGCGCTGCGGGCCCTTCGACCTTCAGCTCCGCGACGCTGCGCATGCAGTCGGTGCGGCTCGCGTAAAAGACCGAAACCGCCGCGGTCCGGCCGCCGTCGTCGACGGCAGCCCACCACCACTGTCCTGCCTCGTTGTGGCGGACGTGAATGCGCATGCCTGCATGATCGGCATAGGTCCGGACGTAGTTGACACCCAAAAGGTTTAGGACCTGGGATCGGCCTCCGAGGCGATCTCCGCGGCCTCCCCCCGTTTTCGAACGACCACGCACTTCTCGGCGACACCGACGATGTCCTCGATCTCGGGGCGTTCGTGGCCCCGGACGAGGACGAATTGCGTCTCGACCGCCCGCACTGCTTCGTACTCCCGCGCAGTCAACTCGATCGCCGTGGTGCAGTCCTCGTCGCCGCACTCGCAGACGAGGTTGAGCGCTCCCTCCCGACTCTCCCAGGCGTCTGCGCGGTCTCGAAGACGCTCGTTGAGAGCACGGAAGCGAACCTCGTTCTCGGCCAACCGCCGCTCGCGTCCCGGCACGCGGCCGACTTTACGCTGGTAGAGATCCTGCGTCGAGGGGTAAGGCAGGCGAAATGGCTGCAGGACTCGACCGACGAAAGCTGGAGCTCTACCTGCCGGCGAGCGAGGCCGCGATCGGCCGCGCGCGAGCGTTCGTCGACCGGCTCGAGGCTCTCGACGACCACGCCGACGTGCGCTTTGCCGTCCGGCTGCTCGTCAGCGAGCTCTTCACCAACGCGGTCAAGTACGGCGCGCGCAGGGCCGATGCGCGCATCCGCCTGCTCGTGGCCGTCGACGACTCCCACGTCCGCGCGGAGATCGGCGACAGCGGTCGGGGCTTCGCCGAAGGTGCGACGACCATGCCCGGCGTCGACGCGGAGTCCGGTCGCGGGCTCGCGTTCCTCGACGCGCTCGCCAACCGTTGGGGAGTCGTCCACAACGGCGAGAGCTGCGTCTGGTTCGAGCTCGATCTCTAGACAGAGACGCGCGCGAGCTTCTTCTCGAGGCTGGCGCGGTCGCGTACGGCTAGCGGCGCAGCGAGCAACCGCTCGAGCAGCCCTGCGTCCGGCGCCGGGTCGTACCAGGCGTCCATGAGATCGACGACGGTTGGGTTGTCTTCGCCGCCGCCGACGCGCTCGACCGGATCGCCGGTGGCGATCTCACCAGGATCGAGCACACGGACGTAGAGGCCGGGCCGGCGTCCGTCCGCGAAGCGCCTCACCCAGTTCGGCTCGCCCATCCGCGTCGCGAAGGTGGAGCATGGAATCCGCGGAGATGTCACCTCGATCAGCGCCGGCCCGACCCGGTAGCGGTCGCCGATCCGCACCTCATCAGAGCCGAAGCTCGAGAGCGTCAGGTTCTCGCCGAACGTTCCCGGCTCCGGCGCGGCGCCGAGCTGATCGGCCCACCACGCGTAGTCCTCGACGCTGTAGAGATAGAGCGCCTGGTCCGGCCCGCCGTGGTGCTTCAAGTCCGCAACGACGTCGCCTACCAGCCCGAGCGCGCCGGCGTGCGCGCGCACGACCGGGGTCTTGCGGATCCCCGTCGAGATCACGCGCGCACCGATCCTCATCGGCTCGGCACGGCCCGCGTTGACGGAGACGACCCGCACTTACGTTCTGGCCGGTTCGAAGCGCAGTTTCGCGAGGTTCCGCTCCGCGGGCACCCGGGTCGGGTAGTCCCGCGTGAAGCAGGCTCGGCAGACCGACGCCTCGGGCAGCCGCGTGGCCGCCTGCATTCCCTCGAGGGAGAGGTAGTGGAGCGAGGTGGCGCCGATCAGCTCTCGCATCTGCTCGACCGAGCGATGCGCGGCCGCGAGCTGCTCCTCGTCGGCCATGTCGATCCCGTAGAAGCAGGGCGAAACGATCGGCGGCGAGGAGACACGCACGTGAACTTCTGCTGCCCCTGCCTCGAACAACATGTGGACGAGCTGGTGCATCGTGCTGCCGCGGACGATCGAGTCGTCGACGATCACCAGCCGCTTGCCGGCTACCTCGGCGAGCGGGTTGAACTTCATCTTGATCCCCTGGCGGCGCAGCGCGTCGTCGGGCTGGATGAACGTGCGGCCGACGTAGCGGTTCTTGATCAGCCCCTCGCTGTAGGGGATCCCGGAGGCGCGCGAGAAGCCGACGGCCGCAGGCGTGCCGGAGTCGGGGATCGGCATCACGAGATCCGCCTCGGCTGGCGCCTCGGCGGCGAGCCGCTCGCCCATTCGCACGCGCACGCCGTGCACCTCTGCGCCGGCGAGCGTCGAGTCGGGGCGGGCAAAGTAGACGTGCTCGAAGATGCAGAGCGCCTGCCGGCCCTCCGGAACGGCCTGCGTCGCGTGCAGCCCGTCTTCGTCGATGACGACAAGCTCGCCGGGCCTGACGTCGCGCTCGAAGGAGGCGCCGATCAGGTCGAGCGCGCACGTCTCCGACGCGAGCACCCAGTCCTCGTGGCCGTCCTCGTCGACGAGCCGGCCGATCGCGAGCGGGCGGATCCCGTGGGGGTCGCGGAACCCGACCAGCTTCCCGTCGGCCAGCGCCACGATCGAGTAGGCGCCCTCCAGCCGCGCCATCGCCTGTGCGACCGCGACCGGGAGCGACGACGAGTCGTTGGCGATCAGCGCCGCGATCGCCTCGGTGTCCGAGGTGGCGCCGAGCACGATCCCGTCAGCCGCGAGCGCGTCGCGCAGCTCCTCGGTGTTCGTCAAATTGCCGTTGTGACCGAGCGCGACCGTGCGGGCGCGGCCGTGGTGGACGAGCGGCTGCGCGTTCGCCCAGGCGTTGGCGCCCGTCGTCGAGTAGCGGGTGTGGCCGATCGCGACCTCGCCCGGGAGCGCCTGCAGCTTCTGCTCGTCGAAGACCTGCGCGACGAGGCCCATGTCGCGAAGCACGGTCAGCCGGCCACGGTCGGAGACGGCGATCCCGGCCGCCTCCTGGCCGCGGTGTTGCAGGGCGAAGAGGCCGAAGTAGGCGAGCCGGGCCACGTCGCGGTCGGCCGAGCGGATGCCGAAGACGCCGCACATCTAGGTCCAGGCCTCCCTCAGCGCCGCGACGGTGTGGCCGAGCAGACGCTCGCCGCCGACGATGCCGAGCCGCCGGAGCGGCACGCCGCCGAGCCGGTCGACCACCCCGGGCGGGCAGGCGAGCACGGCCTGGCCGCCGCCCTCGCCGAACCACGCGCGCGGATCGTCGGGCAGCACCAGCTCGGCGCCGAGGCCGGAGTGGAGCGCGGCCTCGGCAAGGCAGACGGCGAGGCCGCCGCTCGAGACGTCGTGGACGAGCGAGCACTGCGGCGCGGCGCGCCAGAGGAACTCGACGAGGGCTGCCTCGGCCGCGAGGTCGAGGCGAGCCGGGCGGCCGCCGACCTCGCCGAAGCAAGCTTGATACTCGGACCCGGCGAGTGCGACCGGCGAGGCGCCGGCGAGCAGGATTACGTCGCCGGCGCGCCAGGCCTTCGGCACCTGCCGCACGTCCTCCAGCAGGCCGACGCAGCCGACCACCGGAGTCGGGTCGATTGCCCGCCCGTCGGTCTCGTTGTAGAGCGAGACGTTGCCGGAGACGATCGGGACGCGCAGCGCCTCACAGGCCTGTGCCATCCCCTCAATCGACTCGGCGAGCACCCAGGCGATCTCGCCCTTCTCCGGGTTCCCGAAGTTGAGGCAGTCGGTCAGCCCGATCGGCTCGGCGCCGGCGCAAGCGACGTTGCGCGCCGCCTCGAGCACGGCCAGCATGCCGCCGGTGCGGGGCCAAAGGCGTCCCATCCGACTCTGGCCGTCGAGCGAGACCGCGAGGCCGCGGTACCCAGGCCGGAGACGGAGGACTGCCGCGTCGAGGCCGGGGCGCCTGACGGTGCGGGAGCCGACGAGGTGGTCGTAGCGGCGGAAGATCCACTCGCGGCTGCGCAGGTTCGCCGAGCCGAGCAGCTCGAGCAGGGCATCCGAGGGGGCCGGCGCCTCGGGATCCGCCACCGCCACAGGCTCGGGTCGCGGTCGGGGCTCGATCGTGTAGCGCGGGCACTCGTCGGTGAGGAGCCGCGCCGGGATCTCGCCGACGACCTCGTCGTCCCAGAGCACCCGCAGGAGACCGGTGTCGGTCACCTCGCCGACGACGGCGTGGTGGAGCTCCCAGCGCTCGCACACCGAGAGCACGGCGTCGAGCATCTGCGGCCGCACGACCGCCACCATCCGCTCCTGGCTCTCGGAGATCATCACCTCCCAGGGCTCCATCCCCTCTTCCCGCAGCGGCACAGCGTCCAGCCGCAGGTCGATCCCGCAGTCGCGGGCCATCTCCGAGAGCGAGGACGCGAGACCGGCTGCCCCGCAGTCCTGCAGCGACTCGACGAGACCGGACTCGACGAGCTCGACGGAGACCTCGATCAGCTTCTTGCC
>JANMJY010000207.1:0-16796 GCA_031371615.1 Actinomycetes bacterium
GTAGGTGAGCAACCAGATCAGCGAGAAGGTGTTGAGGATCGACGCGATCGCGATCAGTAGCGGGATCGCGACGGCCGGCAACGTGCCGAAGGTGAACAGCAGGATCACGAGCGCGCCCGCACCGCCGATCAGCGCCTCGAGGAGCACACTCGGCCCGTTGCTGGCATCCGCCGTCTTGCTGGCCTCAGCTTCGAGGGCGTCGATGCCCGTGACGTACCCGTCGACTCCGGGCGGCAGGGAGGCTGCGAGCGCCTCCTTCGTCGGGTCGAGGTCGACGCCCTCGAAGCTGAACTGTCCGGCCGCGTAGATGTTCGCGAACGTGACCGTGCGGTCGGCCGACACGTAGACGTCGTCACCGGTGTTGAAGAACGAGCTGACGCGGGAGCCCGGGTTCGCGGCCTCCGTCTTCGCGATCGCGGCTTCGACACCCGGCACCTTCGTCACGTCCCCGTCGGCACGGAGAACGACGACGAACGGCATCAGCTCGCCGTTGCCGAGCTTGTCGACCGCGCGCTGGTTCGCCTCGTAGCCTGACGCGCCCGGGATGGAGAAGTCCTCGAGCCAGCGGTTGGCGACCTGGCCGGCCGAGAAGGCGCCGAAGGCGGTCAGCAGGATCCACACGCCGATGACGATGCGACGGTGGTGGACGACGTAGTGGGCGAGACGTTCCATTCTTCGAACCTACCGATCTCTGTTGTGGCCGGGGGAGGGTAACCACGTCATGAGACGGGTGGGCGAACGAAAACTCATCGGCCCTCGGCCCGGTCCCACTGGCGCCGGAGCCAGCCGCGTGCGTCGACCCGGTCGATCACCGCCTGGTCGAAGTCGGCCGCCCGCTCGAGCAGCACCTTCCTCAGCAGCTCCTGCGCCTCGTCGTCGAGGGTCGTCGAATAGGTGCGGACGGCGTCGGCGAAGTCCCGGCCGGAGTGCTGCCGGGCGAGCTCATCCACGCGGCGCGAAACGTCCGCGCGGGAGGTCATGCGCCCTTCTGCGCCTCGAGCTGGCGCGCCTCCCCCACCTCGCCGGCGAGATCGGGGTGGTCCTCGAACCCGTACTTGAGGACTGCTCGCTTGGCGGCCTTCACCTCGTCGAGCCGGCTGACGGGCTGCGACCGCGGCGCACCGAGGAGGAGCGCCGGATCTGCAGCCGCCTCGCGCGCGATCGCAAGCATCGCGTCGATGAACCCGTCCAGCCGCTCCTTCGGCTCCGTCTCGGTCGGCTCGATCATCAGCGCCTCGGGCACGACGAGCGGGAAGTAGATCGTCGGCGGGTGGTAGCCGTAGTCCATCAGCCGTTTGGCGACGTCGAGCGCCGTCACCCCGTGCTCGCGCTTCAGGCTACGCGCGCTGAGCACGAACTCGTGCATGCAGAGGCGGTCGTAGGGCAGGTCGTACGCGGCCCGGAGCCTCGCGAGCAGGTAGTTCGCGTTCAGGACGGCGACCTCGGACATCTCCTTCAGGGCCGGGCCGTAGGAGCGGATGTACGCGTAGGAGCGGACGAAGACGCCGAACGGGCCTGTAAAGCCCCGCACCTTGCCGATCGACTTCGGACGGTCGTGGTCGAGCCGGAACGCGTCGCCGTCCTTGACGACCGCGGGCACCGGCAGGAACGGCTCCAGCCGCTCACGGACGACGATCGGCCCGCCCCCGGGACCGCCACCGCCGTGGGGCTGCGCGAACGTCTTGTGCAGGTTGATGTGGACGATGTCGAAGCCCATGTCGCCCGGCCGCGAGATCCCGCAGACGGCGTTCAGGTTCGCCCCGTCGTAGTAGAGGAGCGAGCCTGCGTCGTGGAAAATCTTCGCGACGTCCTCGATGTGCTCGTCGAACAGCCCCAGGGTCGAGGGGTTCGTCAGCATCAAGCCAGCGGTGCGCTCGTTCACCTTCGAGCGGAGGTCGTCCAGGTCGAGGTTTCCGCGAGCGTCGGTGGCGACCTTCTCCAGCTTGTAGCCGGCCATCGTCACGCTGGCCGGGTTCGTCCCGTGCGCGGTGTCTGCGGTGACGATCGTGTCGCGCTGGTCCCCCTCGCCGATGTCCTCGAAGTACGCGCGCATCAGCATCAGTCCTGTCAGCTCCCCCTGGGAGCCCGCGGCCGGCTGGAGCGAGCAGGCATCGAGCCCTGCCACCTCCTTGAGAATCTCCTGCAGGCGCCACATCAGCTCGAGCGCCCCCTGAGCCCCGTCCTCCTCCTGATGCGGGTGGAGATCCTTGAAGCCCGGCAGCATCACGACGCGCTCGTTGACCCGCGGGTTGTGCTTCATCGTGCAGCTGCCGAGCGGGTAGAAGCCGGTGTCGATCCCGAAGTTGCGCGTCGAGAGCTCGGTGAAGTGCCGGACGACCTCGGGCTCGGCCAGCTCGGGCAGCCGAGGCGGCTCGGCGCGGCGGAGGCCCTCGGGCACCTCGGCCGCGGGCAGGTCGTAGCGCGGCAGCGTCGACGCGCGGCGTCCCGGCTTCGACTTCTCGTAGATCAGGTCCATCAGGCCCGTACCTCGGCCAGGACGTGCGCCAGGCGGTCGATGTCCGCGGGGCTCCGCTTCTCGGTGACCGCGATCAGGAGGATGTCGTCCATCCCCTCGTAGTCGCGGCCGATTGCGTAGCCCGGATGCACGCCGAGCTCGCGCGCCGCGCTGATCACGTCGCCTGCGGAGCGGCTGAGCCGGACGGCGAACTCCTTGAAGGTCGGCTTGTCCGGAAACGCGGGCGGCAGCCCGAGCTGCTCCTTCGCGTACGCACCCAGGCTCAGGCACGTCTCTCCGACGTCACGCAGTCCCTGTGGGCCAAGCCAGGAGAGATGGACGAGGCCCCCGAGCGCGAGCAGGGTCTGGTTCGTGGTGATGTTCGACGTCGCCTTCTCCCGGCGGATGTGCTGCTCCCGGGTCTGCAGCGTCAGGACGTAGCCGCGCTCGCCGTTCAGGTCGGTCGTCTCGCCGATGATCCGCCCGGGCAGCCGGCGCACGTATTCCGACTTGGAGGCGAGGAACCCGTAGTGCGGGCCCGCGTAGGACTGGTAGTTGCCGGCACCCTGGCCTTCGCCGATCGCCATCGCGCAGCCGTAGTTGCCAGGCGCCTCGAGCACACCGAGCGACACGGGATCGACGTGCGCGACCGGCAGCGCGCCGGCGTCGTTCGCGGCGGCCGCGAGCTGCGGGGCGTCCTCGAGGATCCCGAAGAAGTTCGGCTGCTGGAAGATGACGCAGGCGGCGTCCTCGGCGGCTTCTCTCAACGCCGCTGGATCGATTGTGCCGCCTTCGTGCCCGACCTCGACGATCTCGAGCCCGAAGCCGGGTGCGTAGGTCTTCACGACCTGGCGCACCTGCGGGTTTAACGTCTCCGCGAGCACGACCTTCGAGCGGCCGGTCGCGTGCTTCGCCACATAGCAGGCGTCGGCGGCGACGGTCATGCCGTCGTAGCCGGACGCGTTCGACACGTCCATGCCGGTCAGCTCGCAGATCGCCGTCTGGTACTCGAAGATCGCCTGCAGCACGCCCTGGCTCAGCTCCGGCTGGTAGGGGGTATAGGCGGTCAGGAACTCCCCGCGCTGCAGCACCGCATCGACGACCGCGGGGACGTAGTGGTCGTAGATGCCGGCGCCAAGGAACGAGAGCTCCTTCGTCGTATCGACGTTCTTCGCCGCAAGTTCCTCGAGGTGGCGGACGAGCTCCGGCTCGGAGAGCGCAGGCTCGAGGTCGAGCCCGCGCTGGAAGCGAACCCCCGCGGGAATGTCTCTGAACAGCTCCTCGACCGACGAGACGCCGATCGCCGCGAGCATCTCCTCGCGATCGGAGTCCGTGAGGGACAACTGGCCCACTACTACCGCTCTGGGGCCGGCAAAGCCGGCCCCTCCGCTCGTTGGATGAGCTCCGTGGAGCCTGCGCTCATTGCTCGGCCAGGTGCTGCTTGTAAGCCTCCACGTCGAGGAGGCTTTCGACCTCGCTCGGGTCGGACAGGCGGATGCGGACGAGCCAGCCCTCGCCGTACGGGTCCTCGTTCACGGTCTCGGGTGCATCGACGACCTTCTCGTTCACCTCGAGGATTTCGCCCGAGAGTGGCGCGATCACGTCCGAGACGGCCTTGACCGACTCGACCTCGCCGTAGCCGGAGTCTTTCGCCGTCGAGCTGCCCTCGGCGGGCGGCTCGAAGTGGACGAGCTCTCCGAGCGAATCCTGCGCGAACCAGGTGACGCCCATCGTCGCCTCCTCGCCCTCGATCCGCGCCCAGTCGTGCTCGCGGTGGTACTTCAGCCCCTCGGGGTAGCTCTCGGACGCCGCCAACTACGTCTCCTCTCGCTTGTAGATCGGTTTCGGAACGACGGTGGCACGGCGGTCGTTGCCGCGCACGTCGATCGTGAGCTCGTTGCCCGGCCCCGCCGAGTCGGCCGGGACGTAGCCCATGCCGATCCCCTTGTCGAGCATCGGGGAGTGCGTGCCGGAGGTGACCTCGCCGCCGCCGGCGATCGGCATCCCCTGGCGCGGCACCGCCTTCTCCTCCATCACGAAGGCGACGAGCTTGCGCTCCGGCCCCGCCTCCTTGGTCGCGCGGATCACCTCAGCGCCGGTGAACTCCTTGCCGAGCGCGCACGTCCAGCCGAGACCGGCCGAGATCGGGTCGGTGTCCTCGGTGATGTCGTTGCCGTGCAGCGGGTAGCAGACCTCCAAGCGCAGCGTGTCGCGCGCGCCGAGCCCGCACGGGACGGCACCGCGGGCGACGACCGCGTCCCACAACTTCTCCGCGTCTTCGGCAGCACACATCAGCTCGACGCCCTGCTCTCCGGTGTAGCCCGTGCGGTTGACCATCACCTCGACGCCGTCGACCTCGCCCATCGCATGGGTGAACGGCTTCGCCTCGGGGAGCCCCAGGCGCCCAATCGACCGCGGGCCCTGGACGGCGAGGAGCGCGTACTCGTCGGACGCGTCGCGAACCTCCGAGCCGCGGATCTCACGCTCCTTCAGCCAGGAGTGGGCCGCCTCGCGATTGCCCGCATTGACGACGACGAGGTAGTGGTACGGGTCGATCCGGTAGGCGATCAGGTCGTCGATGATGCCGCCGCGCTCGTTCGTGAGCAGGGTGTACTGCGCCTCGCCGTCGCCGATCCGGCCCAAGTCGTTCGAGAGCAGCGCTTGCAGGAGCTCGTGCGCAGTCGGGCCCTCGACGTGGAACTGACCCATGTGCGAGACGTCGAAGACGCCGCAGTCGGTGCGGACTGCCCGGTGCTCCGGGATCACGCCCTCGTACTGAACGGGCATCTCCCAGCCGGCGAAGGGCACGAGTCGAGCCCCGGCGGCGACGTGGCGCCCGTGAAGCGGCGTTCGCAGGAGGGTCTGCACGAGTCCGGACTCTAGCGATCGGAGAAAGCACGAGGCCCCGGTAAACCGGGGCCTCGAACCGGGTCTCCTAAGCCGACCGGGCAGTCGGCCAAGAGGGCATGCGCGGAGGATTACCGTCGGCGCAGGAGCCTAAACCTCGGGCGCGGGCCGGAGGACCCGCAGGCGCGGTGCCGACGAGACACCGACGAGTGTCCGCCGCCGGGGCCGCCGTCTAGAGCTGGCTAGTCCTCGCGCAGGAAGGACGGGATCTCGAGCTCGGCATCGGAGAACTCGCTCTGCCGCTCCTGGGGGCCGGCTCCCGCGAGGGCCTCGGCGGGCGACTCGATCCGGCGCCGGCGCCGCTGGGCGCCGAAGCCGGTCGCGATCACGGTGACACGGACCTCGTCGCCAAGCGAATCGTCGATGACGGCGCCGAAGATCACGTTCGCGTTCGCGTCGGCGGCGCCGGTGACCACCTCGGCGGCCTCGTTGACCTCGAAGAGGCCGAGTGCGGTGCCGCCGGTGACGTTCAGGAGGATGCCCGTGGCGCCGTCGACCGACTGCTCGAGGAGCGGCGAGGAGACGGCGGTGCGCGCGGCCTCGGCGGCACGGTTCTCGCCCGAGGCGACGCCGATGCCCATCAGCGCGGAGCCGGCGTCGCGCATGATCGTGCGCACGTCGGCAAAGTCGAGGTTGACGATCCCGGGCACGGTGATCAGGTCGGTGATGCCCTGAACGCCCTGGCGGAGGATGTCGTCGGCGATCCGGAAAGCCTCGGTGACGGGCGTCTTCTTCTCGACGACCTGGAGCAGGCGGTCGTTCTCGATCACGATCAACGTGTCGACCCGGTCGCGCAGGTTCTGGATCCCGACCTCTGCCTGCTCGGCGCGCCTCCGGCCCTCGAACCCGAACGGCGTCGTCACGCCGCCGACCGTGAGCGCCTCGAGCTCGCGCCCGAGCTCGGCGACGATCGGAGCGCCGCCGGTGCCGGTGCCGCCGCCCTCGCCGGCCGTCACAAAGATCATGTCGGCGCCCTTGAGCGCCTCCTTCAACTCGTCGCGGCTCTCCTGCGCGGCTGCCTGACCGATCGCCGGGTCCGCGCCGGCGCCCAGGCCGCGCGTCTCCTTGGAGCCGATGTGGATCTTCACGTCGGCATCCGCCATCAGCAGCGCCTGCGCGTCGGTGTTGACTGCGATGAACTCGACCCCGCTGAGGCCCGCGTCGACCATGCGATTGACCGCGTTCGTGCCGCCGCCGCCGACGCCGACGACTTTGATCACTGCAAGGTAGTTGCCGGAGGAGTCTCTCATCAGGTGGTCAGCTCGACGTCTCTCGACCTGAAGCTCGAGTAGAGCATCGGGGTGACGACGTTCCTTTCCGCGTCCAGGGTACGTTTCCTTGTCAGCCTTGTCAATGCGGATCTCATGGCGAGGTCGAGGGCATACTCTCCACCTCTACCTGAGAGTCGAGAGTTTCACCTGCGACCGGCCGCTCCGGAACGCTGAGGTCGAGGTATCCCCGCGACCCGGCGACTCTGGGCAGGACGCGTCGGGCGACCTCGAGCTTGACGGGCAGGTCGGAGCTGTCGCCGAGCCGGAGCTCGAGGCCCGTCCGGAGCACGAGCGTCAACTCCTCGCGCGTCGCGATCACCGAGGCGATTGCGACGGGCAACGGCTTCGCGCGAAGCGGCGCGACCGTGGAGACGGCGCGAAGCTGCAAGCCAGACACGCGCTCGCCGAGCCTGATGTCGACATCGCGCTTGAGCCAGATGCGGGGCAGGCCGGGCCGGACGTTGCGACCGAGCTCAGCCACGACCCGTCCGCGATCGGCTACCAGCCAGGCCGAGCTCCCCTGGCGAAGCACCGCGACCGGGAGCTCAGGCACGACGACGATCCGAAGCGTGTGCGGGAACCCTCGGTCGAACGTCGCGCCGGCGACCGTCGGAACGCTCTCGACACGCTGGGAGAGCGCCGCGAGGTCGATGCCGAGGAGGCTCTCGCCCACCGCCGGGGAGAGCGCTGCCCGAACCTCTGCGGCGACCTCCGGGGAGGCGCCGTCGACGGCGATTCGCTCGACCGCGAACGCGGAGGTCGTCCGAGCGGCGGCGTAGAGGCCGACTCCGGCCGCCAGGATCAGGAGGCCCGTGAGCAGAGACCGGCCGGAAGGAGCAATCCTGGCCAGCTCGAGGCGACCGCCCGCGCGGCTGTCTCTCCGCAAGCGGCCGGGCAACGCCCGGTCGCGCGGGGAACGCTTGCGTGCAAGCGGGACGACGGCGCTTACCGCGCTCGAACGCGGGCGCGAGCGAGCCCGTGGTTTGCTCCCTCCGGCCACGAGGCGGCTTTCGCCGCCGCTCGGGCGCTTCCTACGTCAGGCCGGCAGCTCGATCGAACCGAGTAGCTCGACTTCGTGCTCGAGCTCGACGCCGAACCGCTCGCGGACGCGGCGCCGCGCTTCGGTCATGAGCCCGAGCGCGTCGGCGGTCGTCGCGCCGCCCGCGTTCTCGATGAAGTTCGCGTGCTTGGGCGAGATCACGGCTCCGCCCATCGCATGGCCTTTGAGGCCGCATTCCTCGAGCATGCGACCAGCGCCGAGCTCGTGGTCGGGGTTCTTGAAGACGCTGCCGAACGTGCGCTTGTTCGTGGGCTGCGTCGCCTTCCTCTGCGCGATCAGCTCGGCAACCGTGGCCTTGATCTCGTCGGATGGGCGAGGGACGAGCCGGTATTCCACCTCGGCGACGACCTGGCCGTGCCGGAGCCCCGAGTGTCGGTACGACAGTCCGAGCTCCGCCGGTGTCAGCCAGCCCGCGCCGTCGCTCGTCACGACGCGCGCGCGGACGAGGATCTGCGACCAGTCGCTGCCGTCGGCGCCCGCGTTCATCCAGACGCCGCCGCCGGCCGTGCCAGGGATCGCGCACGCGAACTCGAAGCCGCCGAGCCCGGCGTCCCGTGCCTGATGCAGGCAGACGGCGTTGGTGGCCCCCCCTCCCGCGGTGAGGGTCTCGCCCTCAACCCGGACCGACGCGAGCTCGCCGGCGAGCTTGAGCACGAGCGCCTGGACGCCCTCGTCGGCCGCGAGCAGGTTCGAGCCGAGGCCGACCGTCGCAACGGAGAGCTCGCGCTCGGACGCCCACGTGAGCGCCTCTTCCAGCTCCCCGAGCGTCGACGGTCTCGCGAAAGCCTGCGCGGGACCTCCGGTCCCGATCGTCGTCCATTTCGCGAGCGGTACCTGCTCCTCGACGTTCACGAGAGCGCCTCGAGCACGAGCGGCCCGGCCCGCTCGACGTCACCCGCGCCGACCGTGAGCACGAGATCGCCCGGACGCGCCCAGGACGCGACGATGCGAGCCCCGTCCTCGACCCGCGGCGCCCAGCCCGCGCGCAGCCCTGGCCGCAAAGCAGCGACGACGAGCTTCCCGCTGACGCCGTCGATCGGCTCCTCGCGGGCCTGGTAGATCTCGGTCACGCACGCTGCGTCGGCAGTCGAGAGCGCCGCGCCGAGCTCGTAAGCGAGGTGGCGCGTGCGGGAGTAGAGGTGCGGCTGGAAGAGGACGAGCACGCGGCCGTCCGTCCGCTCTCGAGCCGCCGCAACCGTGGCGACGATCTCGCTCGGGTGATGCGCGTAGTCGTCGACGACGGTCACGCCGTTCTCCTCGCCGACGACGTCGAACCGGCGACCGGCGCCGCGGAAGCGAGCCAGGACGGGCTCCGCGTCGGCACGAGCAACGCCCGCGAGCTCGAGCGCCGCGAGCGCCGCCGCGGCGTTCCGCCGGTTGTGCACGCCGGGCACGGCGAGCTCGAGCGACACGGGCTCGAGCTCCCAGCCGCGGACGACCTGTGGCACCTCGGCGAGCCAGCGCTCGAAGAGCTCTTCCACCTCCGCAGCCGACGCGAACGTGGAATGGTGGTCGAGCTCGACGTTGGTCACGACCGCGATCTCCGGGCGCAGACGCTCGACGGTGCGATCGGACTCGTCTCCCTCGACGACGAGCCAACCGTCCCCCGCGCCGGCGTTGCCGCCCAGCTGCGCGATCTCACCGCCGACGAGCCAGGCCGGGTCCAACCTCAGCTCGGCGAGCACGAAGGCGATCATCCCCGTCGTCGTCGTCTTGCCGTGAGCGCCGGCGACGACGATCGCCCGCCGCAGCGAGACGAGCTCGGCCAGGAAGTCGGCGCGCGACGTCCCGGGGACGGTCGAGTACGCGCTCGAGACGACGATCTCCCAGCCCTCCGGGACGATGGGCTCCGGAGCGATCACGACCTCGATCCCCTCCAGCGTGTGCAGGTACGGCGTCTCGACGCGATCCCAGCCGCCGACCTCGGCGCCCCACGCACGGGCGAGGAACGCATAGGACGACAGACCGGCGCCACCGATCCCGACGAACCAGAGGCGCCTACCCTCGAGCGGAAGCAAGCCCGATCAGCTCCTCGGCGATCTCGTCGGCCGCGTTCGGGCGTGCCATCGCCAGCATCGCCGCGCGCATCGACGCGAGCCGTGCCGGATCGGCCAGCAGCTCGGTGACGATGCCGTGCACGCGCTCGAGCTCGGGCTCGGGAACGACGACTGCACCGCCACCCTGCTCGAAGTGCCTGGCGTTCAACGTCTGGTGGTCGCTCGTCGCATACGGGTAGGGGACGAGCACGGAGGGCGTTCCTGAGGCCGCGAGCTCCCAGACCGTGCCGCCCGCCCGAGAAACGGCGAGGTCGGGTGCCGCGAGCGCGGCCCCGAACTCGTTCGTCGACGGAACGAGCACGTAGTCCTCGCGATGCACCTGCGCGCGCAGGCGTTCGTAGTCGCGCTCGCCCGACACGTGCAACACCGCCGGACCTGCATCGCCGTACGTCTCCACGGCAAAGTCATTGAGGCTGCGAGCGCCGGCGAGCGCGCCGAAGAACGCGAGCACGGGTCCTGTCTCGGGAAGCCCGAAGCGACGGCGAGCCTCTGTCTGGGAGACGCCCCGATGCTCGGCCGGGACCGGTCGGCCGGTGACGAGATACTTCGCTCCATCGCGCCCGCGGATCGCGTACGCGAGATAGACATGCCGCGCGAAGGGCGCCGCGAGGCGGTTCGCGAGCCCGAGATGGGCATCGGCCTCCGTCAGGGCAGCCGGCACCCTGTGCCGCCAGGCCGCGTAGACCATTGGCCCGGCCACGTAGCCGCCGCCGCCGAGGACGACGTGTGGCCGGCGGCGCTCGAGGATCGCCGCGCAGGCGCGCGGCGCGCGGCCGGCGCGGATCAGAGCGCGCGCGAGCGCGAGCGAGGGGCGGCGAGGAAAGCCGGAGATCTCGAACGTGTCGAGCTCGTAACCGGCCTCGGGAACAAGCCTAGCCTCGACGCGATCCGGCGACCCGGCGAACGTCACCGTGACGCCGCGCTCGCGAAGCGCTGCTGCGACTGCGAGCGACGGGAGCACGTGACCGGCTGTTCCGCCGGCCGCGATCAGGCACCTTAGATCTCTGGGGAGCTCGCTCATCGACCGCGATGTTAAGGAGGATCCCCGTGGCCGCGAGCAGGACAACAAGGCTGGAGCCCCCGTATGACACGAATGGGAGTGGAATTCCTGTCAGCGGCGCAACGCCGAGCACGGCGGCGAGGTTGACGGCGGCCTGCCCGCAGATCAGCGACGTGATGCCCGCTGCAAGCAACTTCCCGAACGGGTCGCGGCAGCGCAGCGCCACGGTGAAGCCGGCAAACGCAAAGGCGGCGAAGGCTGCGATCACGGCGGTGACGCCGATCAGCCCGAGCTCCTCGCCGATCACCGCGAGGATCATGTCCGTCTGCTGCTCGGGCAGGTAGTTGATCTTCTGCACGCCCTCGCCGAGCCCCTTGCCGGTGAGACCGCCGGAGCCGATCCCGATGATCGCCTGCACGGTCTGGAAGCCCGTGTTCTCGGGATCACCCCAGGGGTCGAGGAAGCTGAGGAAGCGCGCCCGGCGATACGGCTCGACCCAGATCGCCGCCACCCCGGCGACCATCGCGATCGACCCCGCGGCGGCAAGCAGCCGGCCGGGAACGCCCGCCACGACGAGCATGCCGGCGAGCATGAGCAGCAACGCGATCGTGGTGCCGAGGTCGGGCTCGAGCAGGACCAGGGCGGCGAAGAGGGTCACCAGCATCCCGATCGGCCGCCACAGCTCGCCGAGGGTCCGCGGCGGGCCGTTGCGGGCAAGATGCACCGCCGCCCAGACGAGCAACGCCAGCTTCGCGAGCTCCGAGGGCTGGAACGAGGCCGGGCCCAGATCGAGCCAGCGCCGGGCACCGTTGATCTGCGGCGCAATCACGAGGACGGCAGCGCAGAGCCCGAGCGCCACGAGGACGAGCGGCGGCGCGAGCTTCCGCAGCTGGCGGTGGTCGAAGCGGGAGGCGAACAGCATCAGCGCCACGCCGGCGAACGCATAGATGCCCTGCCGCTTGAGGAAGGTGACGGGGTCGCCCTTGCCGAGCGCCGCGGCGGCGGAAGTGGCGCTGTAGACCATCACGAGGCCGAAGGCGACGAGCGCCAGGGTTACGAGCACGAGCACACGCTGCTCGAGCTGGCCTCCCCCGGTGTGGTGCGAAGCTCGGGACGCTCCTGCGGCCCGTGCTTCTTGCGCAGAGCGCGATGCCTTCACCCTTTGAGGTTCTCTACCAGCCTCCTGAACTCCTCTCCGCGGTGCTCGAAATCCCTGAACTGGTCGTAGCTCGCGCACGCGGGCGAGAGCAGCACGATCTCACCCGGTTGCGCCGTACTCGCCGCCTCCGCGACCGCCCGCTCGAGCGTCGCGGCGATCAGAAAGGGCACGTTGGCGTAGCCGAGATCGACCGCGAGCGGCGCGGCCGCCTCGCCGATCAAATAGGCGACGACGACGTTGGCGCCCGCAACGTCCTGGGCGAACTCGTCGAAGCGCTCGCCCTTGAGCGAGCCGCCGAGAATCAGCTGCAGCGGCGCCTCGAAGGCGGTCAGCGCGCGCCGGGCGGCGGCCGTGTTCGTCGCCTTGGAGTCGTTGACGTAGCGCACGCCGCCGATCTCGGCGACGTGCTCGAGCCGGTGCGGAACGCCCGCGAACGACGTCAGCGCGGCTGCGATCGACTCGTCGTCGAGACCGGCCGCTCGTGCCGCGGCCGTTGCGGCGGCGGCGTTCTCCCGGTTGTGCGCACCGGGGATCAGCGGCTCGGCCGGGAGCTCGTCGTCGGCGGAGAACTCGATCCGCCGGCCCGCGCCCGGGATCGGGCCGAAGCCCCGCGGGACGACGGCGACGTCCTCGGTTGTCTGGTTCTCGAAGATCCGTAGCTTGGCCTCGCGGTAGGCCTCGAACGTGCCGTGGCGGTCGAGGTGGTCCGGCTCGAGGTTCAGCAGCACGGCGATCCGCGGGCGGAGCTGCTCGATGTCCTCGAGCTGGAAGCTCGAGAGCTCGCAGACGACCCACGGTTCCGGCTCGTGCTCCCCGACGAGCTCGCTGAGCGCCGTGCCGACGTTGCCGGCCGTCCGCACGCCGAGCATCGCGCCGAGCAGCTCGGTCGTGGTCGTCTTGCCGTTCGTGCCCGTGACGCCGATCAGCGGATTCGGCAGCAGGCGCGCCGCGAGCTCGATCTCGCTCCAGACCGGGATGCCGCGCTCGCGCGCAGCGGCGACGAGCGGCGCCGCGCCCGGCACACCGGGGCTCTTGACGAGCACGTCGACGCCGTCGAGCAGCGCCACGTCGGTGTCGTTGCCGAGCGTCCGGTCCGCCGTGACCACCTCCGTGCCCTGAGACTCGAGCGCCGTCTTCGCCGCCAAACCGGAGCGCGCGAGCCCGAGGACGAGCACGCGGTTCATCGCAGCTTGAACTGGAGGTAGTAGCGGTAGTAGAGAACGAAGCCGCAGGCGCAGAGGATCGCGCCGATGATCCAGAAGCGCACCATGATCTTCGTCTCCGACCACGCCTTCATCTCGAAGTGATGGTGAATCGGCGCGATCAGGAAGACCCGGCGGCCCCAGTACTTGAAGCTGACCGTCTGGATGATCACGGAGAGCGCTTCGATGACGTAGATGCCACCGATCAGGATCAGCAGCGACTCGGTGCCGGTGACGATCGCGAAGCCGGCGAGGGCGCCGCCGAACGCCATCGACCCGGTGTCCCCCATGAACACCTCGGCGGGAAAGGCGTTGTACCAGAGGAAGCCGATCGCAGCCCCGATCAGCGCGGCGGCGAGGATGGCCAGGTCGAGCTGGAACAGCGCGCGGTCGCCGACGTCACCCGAGCGGACGTAGCCGATCACGGTGATCGCAAGGAAGGTGAGCAGCGCGATGATCCCGGTCCCGGCCGCGAGGCCGTCCAGGCCGTCCGTCAGGTTCGCGCCGTTGGCAGCCCCCGCGATGATCAGGAAGAGGAACGGGTAGTAGGCGTAGGCGAGCGGAATGTCGATGTTGGCGACCGGCACGTAGATCGAGGTGTCGAGGTGGCTCTGCGAATGGACGGCGAACCCGACGACGACGGTGACCGCAGCAAGGAGGAGTAACTTCCACCGGCCCTGGAGCCCGAGCGAGCGACGGTGGCGCAACTTGATGAAGTCGTCGAGGAAGCCGATCGCACCGCAGCTGACGGTGAGGAAGAGAACGGTCAGCGCCGGCAGCGTGAAGCGAGAGAGTGCGAGGAACGGCAGGAGCGCGCAGAGCAAGATCAGCAGGCCGCCCATCACAGGCGTTCCCTGCTTGACCACATGGCCGGCCGGACCATCCTCGCGGATCGGCTGGCCCAGCTCGTTCCGCTTCAGGAAGGCGATGAACTTCGGGCCGATCACGACCGAGATCACCATCGCGATCAAGCCCGCTATGAAGACTCGGGACACTAGGCGGGGTTCGCCAATTCGGGGGCGATGCCTTCGAGCGCGACGGCACGCGATGCTTTGACGAGGACGGCGTCTCCGGGCCGCACCAGCTCCCGGGCGGACGCCAGTGCGGCCGCTGCATCCGGCTCCCACATCTCTGCAGCGTAAGCTCGCGCGAGGTCGCCGACCGCGATTACCTCGATCTCGAGCTCGGCCGCGAGCTCCGCGATCTCACGGTGATGCCGCTCCGCGTGCTCGCCGAGCTCCGCCATGCCGCCGAGGACCGCGAGGAGACGATGTCCCGCCCCACGCTCGGCCAGGTGGCGCAGCGCCGCCTCCATCGACGTCGGATTCGCGTTGTAGGCGTCGTTGACGACGAAGCCGCCGCCCGGGAGGGCGAGCTCCTCGCCGCGCCAGGGCGAGAGCTGCACGGCAGCCGCGCTCTCAGCGAGCCGGTCGAGCGGCAGGCCGAGCGCGTCGTACGCGGTCAGGGCGGAGAGGGCGTTCTGCGCCTGGTGACGCGACGTGAGCGGAAAACGGATCCGGCCGCCGCCGAACGCGACGTGCGCCCCGTCCTCACGGAGCTCGACGTCGACGGGGCCGACACGGCGGATCTCGATGTCGTCGCGGAGATAGGGGTCGAGCTCGGCTGACCTGGGCACGACCGCGATGCCTCCCTCGGGGAGCGCGTCGATCAACTCGGCCTTCGAGCGTGCGACTCCGTCGACCGAGCCGACGAGCTCGAGGTGGACCGGCCCGACCGTCGTGATCACGCCGATGTCCGGGCGCGCGATCTCGCAGAGCTCGGCGATCTGGCCGAAGCCGCGCATCGCCAGCTCGAGGATGCAGACCTCAGTGTCCGGCTCGAGCCGACCGAGCGTCAGCGGGACGCCGAGCTCGGCGTTGTAGCTCCGCTCGGTCGCGACCGTGCGAACGACGGGCGTGCAGAGCGCGGCCAGGATGTCTTTCGTCGAAGTCTTGCCCGTCGATCCGGTGATGCCGACGAAGCGAGCGGTGCTGCGGCCGCGGAGCACCTGGCCGATGACGGCCATCGCCGTGTACTCGTCGTGCGGCACGAGCGTCGCCGCCCCACGCTCTCGAGCCTCTCCGACGAACTCGCGTCCGCCGCGGATCGCGACGAACAGGTCGCCCGGGCCGACGCGCCGCGAGTCGATGTGCAGCCCGGTCAGCTCACCAAAGCCGGTGAGCACGCCGAGCCCGAGGGCCTCCAGCTCCTCGAGGGCGATCGGGATCACGTCCGTAGAGCCTCGCGGGCGACGAGCCTGTCGTCGAACGGCAGCTTCTCGCCGCCGATCTCCTGCCCCTGTTCGTGGCCCTTCCCGGCGATCACGACCACGTCCCCCGGCTCGGCCAGCCCGACGGTGCGCGCGATCGCGGCGCTGCGGTCGGGATCGATCTCGACGTTCATCCCGGCGCCCTGGAGGATGTCCTGGATGATCGCGAGCGGGTCCTCGCTACGCGGATTGTCGGAGGTGACGACGACGACGTCCGCGAGGTCGGCCGCGATCTTGCCCATCAGCGGACGCTTGCCCCGGTCGCGGTCGCCACCCGCTCCGAAGACGACGAGCACGCGCCCCGACGTGAGCTCACGCGCAGTCCGCAGCACGTTGTCGAGCGAGTCTGGCGTGTGCGCGTAGTCGACGAGCACCGTGAAGAGTTGCCCCTCGTCGACCGCCTCGAAGCGGCCGGGCACCCCGGTCAGCGCCCGCACGCCCGCCGCGATCTCCTCCTCGTCGACGTCGAGCAGGATCCCGGCCGCGACTGAGCCGAGAATGTTCTCGACGTTGAAGCGGCCGCGCAGTGAGCTCTGGATCTCGATCCCGCCGGCGCGGAAGCGGACGCCGGAGCCGTCGAGGACCAGATCCTCCGGCCGGATCTCGGCGTCGTCGGCGAAGCCGAAGGTGATCAGCGGCGCACGGCGGGTCTTCTCGAGCTCGTCAGCGAGCTGGCGCCCCCACGCGTCGCCCGTGTTCACCGCAGCGGGCGGGGGCGCCGCACCGGTGAAGAGCCGCCGCTTTGCCGCGAAGTAGTCCTCCATCGTCCCGTGGTAGTCGAGGTGATCCTGCGTCAGGTTCGTGAACACGAGCGCGTCGAAGCGGACCCGGTCGAGCCGGTGCAGCACCGAGGCGTGCGAGGACGCCTCCAGCGCGACACTCCGGTCACCCGCGTCGAGCATCTCGCGGAACGTTCGCTGGAGGTCGATCGCCTCGGGCGTGGTGCGGACGACCGGCCGAACCTCCCCGCCGATCCGGCTCTCGACGGTCCCGAGCAAGCCAGGGCGGCGGCCCGCTGCGCCCAAGATCGTGTGCAGGAGGTACGCCGTCGTTGTTTTGCCGTTCGTCCCGGTGACGCCTGCGACCTCGAGCTCGCGCGTCGGCTCGCCGAAGAAGACGTCCGCTGCCGTAGCCATCGCCGCGCGCGACGACGGGACGACGAGCTGAGGAACCTCCGGTTCGACCGCGTGTTCGACGACGAGGACGGCAGCGCCGTTCTCGACCGCTTCGGCTGCGAAGTCGTGGCCGTCCGCGTTCTCACCTCGGACGCAGAAAAACGCCGCGCCGGGAATGACGGCACGCGTGTCGTACGCAAGGTCTCGCACCTCGACGGGGTCGGGGCTGCCGAGGACCGCCTCCGGTGCGAGCGCGGCGACGAGGCGCTCGAGCTCCATCTCGGCGGAACGCTACCGAGAC
>JANMJY010000170.1:0-3689 GCA_031371615.1 Actinomycetes bacterium
GAAGCGTGGCTCGTCCGAGGCGGTCTCCGGGCGCGCCTCGGAGAGCCTGCAACGGCGCGGGATGCCTACCTCCAGGGCTTGCGGCGTGACGACCGGGACTGGCGGCTCTGGTACGAGCTTTCGCTCGTCGCAACGGGCGAGGAACGGCAGGTGGCGCTGCGACACGCCGCGAAGCTGAACCCGGTGCTGTTCCGGAGGTGAGCGCGGGATGAGCGCCCGATGAGGGCGGCTCCCTAGCCTCGCGCTCACCTACGAACACTGGAGGTTGAGCATGAGCACCAGGTTTCGGCGCCCGCGTCTGCTGATCGCAGCCGTCGGCGTGACGACGATCGCAGTCGTCGGCGGCACCGCCTATGCGACGGTGATCGCACCGGCCGCGACGATCAGCGCGTGCGCGAAGAAGTCGAACGGGGATCTGCGGGTTCGCGGAACCGGAGCGTGCAGGAGCAACGAACGCGCGCTCAGCTGGAGCTCCGTCGGGGAGCGCGGTGCCGCCGGACCGCAGGGGCCAGCGGGTGCAACAGGCGCGGAAGGCCGACAGGGAACCACCGGCGCGCAGGGCCCTGCCGGCCCGACAGGACCTGCCGGCGGCCCGCAGGGTCCAGCGGGGCCCCAGGGGCCCCAAGGACCGCAGGGCCCGGCCGGATCGGTCGCGCTGGACTACAACTCGGCGACGTTCGCAAACCCGGCGGCGGATCAGTACGGCAACAGCGGTCTCGACTTCGGCGAGGTGCCGTGCGACGCAGGACACAAGATCGTCGGCGGCGGCGTCAGCACGACGTCCGGCGCGCAGTACGTGAACGACTCCTATCCGAGCAACGGACTGGGTACCGGTGCGGCGGGTCAGTCGGCATGGGCTGCGGACATCGTCAATCTCGCCGGTAGCGGCACCCCGAACTTCACCGTCTACGCAATCTGTACGACGCCCTAGACGCGGACGGGAGGGCCTCCGACCGGGTCCTCCCACCGCTCTAGATACGTCGGGCGCGCTCGAGCGCCTTTTCCAGGTCCTCGGGCAGCGGCGACTCGACCTCGATCCGCTCCGAGGTGAAGGGGTGATCGAACGAGAGTTGGGACGCGTGCAGGAACTGGCGCTCGAGACCGAGGTCGCCGAGGATGCCGTAGACGGGGTCGCCGCAGACCGGAAGGTCGATTGCCTCGAGGTGGACGCGGATCTGGTGCGTGCGACCCGTCTCGAGCTTGACGTCGAGGAGAGCGCGCGGGCCGAGCACCTCCACGACCTGGAACCGCGTCACGGCCTCCCGCGGGGTCGGCGTATCGAGCGAGTGGCGCGACTTGTCGGCGCGATCCCGCCCGATCGGGGCCTCGATGCGGCCCGAGCGCGAGCGGAGCGCTCCCTTGACGAGCGCCAGATAGCGCCGGTCGACCTGCCGCCGCCGGATCGCCTCCTGGAGCCGCTCGTGCGCCTCGTCCGAGCGCGCCACGACGAGCAGGCCGGACGTGTCGCGGTCGAGGCGGTGCACGATCCCGGGCCGGTCCTCGTCGCCCCCGGCCGCGTCGTGCTCGATCAAGCCGTGCACGAGCGTTCCCGTTGCATGGCCGACGCCGGGATGCACGACGATCCCCGCCGGCTTGTCCACGACCAAGAGATGCTCGTCCTCCCAGGCCACGTGCAGGTTCATCGACTCCGCTTCGAGCGGAGGAGCTTCGGGAGGCAACTCGACGACGACGTCCTCCCCGCCCTCCAGCCGGTGGCTCTTCGAGCGGGCCTCGCCGTCGACGAGGACGGCGCCGCCGACGATCAGCCGTTCGGCGAGCGCCCGCGAGGCCACCTCCGGCCGGCCGGCGACCGCGCGGTCGAGACGCTCGGCCTCAGGGGCGCGAAAGCGGAGAGTTGCCAACTCGGCGGGGCCGGTGCTTCGCTCGGTCGGCCCCAGCCAGGGCTCCGAAGAGGGTGGCCACACCGACGACGATGAACATGTCGGCGAGGTTGAAGGCGGGCCAGTAGCGAAGGTCGAGGAAATCCGTCACGTGGCCGAGGCGGACGCGATCGACGAGATTCGAGATGCTGCCGCCGAGCACCAGGCCGAGCGCGACCGGGAGCACGGGATGTCTCGCTCCCGACCGCGCGAAGAAGACGAGCATCCAGAGCACCGCGACGGCCGTCAACGCGATCACGACCGAAGTCGCGCGCGAGAAGAGACCAAACGCGATCCCCGAGTTGTGGACGTGATGGATGGAGAAGGGCCCTGCGATCTGGACCTCCTCGCCCAGCGCGAGCGCTCTGGCGACGACCTGCTTCGTCAGCTGGTCGGCGCCGACAGCGGCGACGGCGATCGCGCCGAGCCCCAGCCACTGGGTGAGGCCGGCTCCCAGCGGCCGCTCCGCAGCCGAGATCGGGCGCAGCGCGTTCGTAGACGAGCCGACGCGGATGTCGGGCGCGATCGGACGGTCCCGCCAGGCGGGCTCTGTCACCGGGCCAGCTTCCTCGCATCGTCGATGCACAGCGTCGTCCACGGAACCGCTTCGAGCCGCTCGACCGCGATCGGCTTGCCGCAGACGGAGCACGTGCCGTACGTCCCGTCCTCGATCCGCTGCAGCGCGGCCTCGACCTCACGGAGCTGGCTCTGCGCGTCCTGCTCGAGGCCCTCGTCGAGCTCGCGCTCGTAGGTCTCGCTCGCCGTGTCCGCGAGGTGGTTGTCGGCGCTCGACGACATCAGCTCACCGGTCTCTTCGGTCAACGACGCGCCGCCGATGTCGTGGTGGGCGATCGTGCTCTGAAGCCGCTCTCGGTGCTGCTCCAGCTCCGCGCGGAAGTGCTCGGTGTCGATCGTCACTCGCTCTCCTGTCCGCCCGCCGTGGCGAGCCGTCGCTCGATCTCGTCCGGCTCGATGCCGGCCAGCTCGACGATCTTGTCTCGTGAGCCCCCGCCTGAAACGAGCGTCACGGCCGAACGTGGAACCGCAAGCGTGTCGGCGATCAGCGTCAGGATCGCCGCGTTGGCCTTCCCTCGCTCGGGCGCAGCCGCAACGCGGACCTTCCAGGCGTCGCCATGCCGACCGACGACGGCCGCACGCGCCGCGCCGGGCGAGACTCGCAGCCGCAGTCTGGTCGTCAGGCCCACGACAGACAGGATAGTTGCGGTAGACGACTGAGCGCTGTTAGCCGCTGGAGGCGGCTCTTTGGGAATCTTCGCGGAAAATCAGGAGATCATCCGGCGGATCTCGCCGGTGGCCTCGCCGACGGGCTCCCGGTGATCGTCCGCGGCGTCGTCGAGGCTGTCGAGCGCAGACCGAAGGAGCGACTTGATGCGGCGGAGCTCGGTGTCGAGGCGCTCTTTCTCGGCCGACGCGCGCCGCGCGATCGCGCGCGCTTCGGCGTGCGCCTCGCCGACGATCGTCTCCGCCTCCTTCCGGGCCTGCTCGCGCAGCTGCTGCGATGCGCTCTCGGCCGAGACGAGGGTCGTCCGGAGAAGCCCCTCGAGCTCCTTGTGCCGCACGAGGTCGAGCTCGAGCTGCTCGACCTTGTCGGCGAGGTCTGCGCGCTCGCGCCAGACATCTTCGAAGCTCGCCACGATCTCGTCCAGCAGCCCGTCGACGGCCGTCCGCTGGTAGCCCCCGACGATGCTCTTCGCAGGCTTGAGATGGCGGATTTCAACGGGAGTAAGGGTCATAGTTCTCCCCTTTCAGTGCAAGCGGTTGAGGATGCTCAGGACGACCTTCAGGAAG
>JANMJY010000251.1:0-2853 GCA_031371615.1 Actinomycetes bacterium
ACGGGTCGATCGACTGGCTCTGCTTCCCCCGCTTCGACTCGGGCGCCTGCTTCGCCGCGCTGCTCGGAGACGAATGGGACGGACGCTGGCTGCTCGCCCCCGACTGCCCGGTCGAGCGCGTCGAGCGCCGCTACCGGGCCCGATCGCTCGTCCACGAGCTCGACTTCCACACCGAGAGCGGGGTCGTGCGCGTGACGGACTTCATGCCCCCCGCGCGGGTCCGACCCCGACGTCGTCCGGATCGTGGAAGCGCTGGAGGGAAGCGTGCCGATGCGGATGGAGCTCGTGATCCGGTTCGACTACGGCTCGATCGTCCCGTGGGTTCGCCGCGTCGACGAGACGACCCGCGTCGCCGTCGCAGGCCCGGACGCCATCGCCTTCCGCACGAGCGTCCGCGTGCGCGGCGAGAACATGAGCACCGTCGCGACGTTCACAGCCGAGCCGGGCGTGCGCCGTCCGTTCGTGCTGACCTGGTTCGCGTCCCACCACGAGCCGCCGCGCGAGATCGACGCCGATCGCGCCCTCGAAGACACCTGCGCCTTTTGGGACGAATGGCTCAACCGCTGCTCCTACGGCGGCCGCTATGCCGACGCCGTACAGCGCTCGCTCATGGTCCTGAAGGCGCTCACGTACGCACCGACCGGGGGGATCGTCGCCGCGCCGACGACCTCGCTCCCGGAGCAGCTCGGTGGCGTCCGGAACTGGGACTACCGCTACTGCTGGCTGCGCGACGCCAGCTTCGCGCTCTCCGCCCTCGTCGGGAACGGGTTCACCGACGAGGCCGAGGCCTGGCGAAGCTGGCTGCTGCGTGCAGTCGCAGGCGATCCCGACGACCTCCAGATCATGTACGGCCCCGCCGGCGAACGGCGCCTGACCGAGTTCGAGCTGCCGTGGCTCACCGGGTACGAAGGGTCGACTCCGGTTCGGGTCGGCAACGGCGCGAGCGAGCAGTTCCAGCTCGACGTCTGGGGCGAGGTGCTCGACGTGCTCTACCAGGCGCGTCGCCAGGGCCTCGCCGCAGATGACAGCGCCTGGTCGCTCGTCCGCCACCTGCTCGAGCATCTGGAGCGAAGCTGGCGCGAGCCGGACGACGGGATCTGGGAGGTGCGCGGGCCGCGCCGACAGTTCACCCACTCAAAGGTGATGGCCTGGGTGGCCTTCGACCGTGGCGTGCGCCTCATCGAGGAGTTGGGGCGGGACGGCCCCAAGGAGAGGTGGCAGCACTGCCGCGACGAGATCAAGGCGGACGTGCTCGAACGCGGCTACGACGAAGAGCTCGGCTCGTTCGTCCAGTTCTACGGCTCGAAGCGCGTCGATGCCAGCCTGCTCACGATCCCGCTGTTCGGCTTCCTGCGTCCCGACGACCCGCGCGTCCGGGGCACCCTGGCAGCGGTCCGTCGCGACCTGCTCGTCGACGGCTTCGTCCATCGCTACCGGCACGACCCCGAGGTGGAGTCGGTCGACGGGCTGCCTCCCGGCGAGGGCGCCTTCTTCCTCTGCTCCTTCTGGTTCGTGGACAACCTGATCCTCCTCGGTGAGCTCGACGAAGCGTGCGAGATGTTCGAGCGGCTGCTCGCGCTCCGCAACGATCTCGGTCTGCTCTCGGAGGAGTACGACCCGAAGCTGCAGCGCCTCGTCGGCAACTTCCCGCAGGCCTTCTCTCACGTCGGCCTGATCAACACGGCGATGCTGCTCGAGCAGGCGCTGACCGAGGCCGAGGCCGGCTAGCGGTGCCCGAAATGGTGCGCGGCCGGCAGGGAGGCGCCGACGTCGCTCGCCGCCACGCTCCGGGCGAGCGGGCCGAGGCTCTCGAGCGACTCGACGACGATGTTGCGGTTGTCCTTGATCCGCTCGAAGCGGCCGCGGACGAGCAGCAGCGGCTCGCCGCGCACGACCGCGCGGTTTCGCTCGTAGAGCTCGGGTGAGACGATCAGGTTCACCTGGCCGAGCTCGTCCTCGAGCAGCATGAAGACGATCCCGTGCGCAGTCGCGGGCCGCTGGCGGGCGACGGCCATGCCCGCGAACGAGACGCGGCTGCGGTGCGGCGCCTCGTTCAGCACGTCGCTCGGGAGCACCCCCGGTGGGAGGTGTGGGCGCAGCAGGGTCAATGGGTGAATATCGATCGAGACGCTCGTGGAGGCGTAGTCGGCCAGCATCCGCTCCCATGCCGTCAGATCGGTCAGCTCCGGAGTGGCGACCGTTGGCTCGAGCTCGAGCGAGAGCTGCTTGTGCTGGCGTTGGACCGTCTGCGGCCGCCTGACGAGCCCGAGCTCCCAAAGCAGGTCGCGGCGCTTGCCGAAACGGTCGCAGGCGCCGCTGCGGAGAAGCGCCTCGAGCTCGCGCGCGTCGAGCGGCACGCGCCGGGCCAGGTCGCCGACGCCCCGGAACTCGCCGCGAATCTCCCGCTCGGCGACGACAGCCTCGGCGTCGTCCTCGCCGACGGACTTCACGTACTTCAGCCCCATCCGCACGGCACTTTCTTCCCAGGTGCAGAACACCTCGCTGAGGTTGACGTCCGGGGGACGGACCTCCACTCCCCGCCGCTGCGCGTCCCGAACGAGCGAGGACGGCGGGTAGAAACCCATCGGCTGCGCGTTCAGGAGCGAGCAGAGGAACTCGGCCGGATAGTGGTGGCGCAGCCACGCGGACTGGTAGGCGAGCAACCCGAACGCCGCCGCATGCGACTTGGGGAAGCCGAAGCCGGAGAACGCAGCCAGCTTGTCGTAGACCCGGTCGGCGGACTCCCCGTCGACGCCGTTCCGCGCTGCTCCCTGGATGAACCGCTCCCGGAACGCCTCGATCGCCTCCTCGCTGCGCTTCCGGCTCATCGCCCGCCGCAGCCCTTCCGCCTCG
>JANMJY010000279.1:0-9567 GCA_031371615.1 Actinomycetes bacterium
CAGGTCCGCGCGCGTCTGCTTCAGGCGCAGCGACGCTCGGCGGATCGACGACGACGCAGCGGCGGAGATCGAGTCCGAGATCCACGGCCCGTCGGGTGCGAGCCCCGGCTTCGAGGGGCGGACATGCACCCGCTTGCCGTCGACGATGAACCGCGCATTGACGGCCCGTGCGCGCCACTTCGACAGGTACGGCTCGACCGCCTTGGCGATCCGGTCGGGCGCGAAGGTGACGCGGAAGCGCTCGCCGGCAGGGCGGAAGCGGACAAGCTTGGCCAGGCGCTTCGGCGCGAGCGAGCCCACGTCCTCCCCCTTGAAGGAGAGCACGATCGGCTCGGCCACGAGCTGCTTCGCCTCCACGACCGCCTCCTCCGCGGCGCTCGTCGTCAGCTCGGGCTCGACGTGCGTCAGCGCCGGTGACAGCGTCCGGGCGTCGGTCTGCGCCGCCTTTTGGAGAGACGCGAGCAGCTGCGCCGGTTCGATCGCGTCGCCGGGGAGGGACGGGATCACCGAGAACTCCGCGCGGCGGGTCACCACCTGCGCCCGCCGGGGCTTCGGCAGCGCGGCGGAGAGGCGCTCGGCGAGTTGCTCGGCGCCGGGCCGCGGCACGAGCACCTGATCGACGAGCAGGGCCGGTGGACTCGGGTCGGCGAGCCGGCGCACGCGGCGGAGGAACGAGTCGTGGCCCGTGCGGACGAGCGCCGCCCGGGTCGCGGCGGCGTCGACCATCAGTGCCTCGCCGGGACGGACGTCGAACGTCTTACCGTCGACGGAGACAGCGACCGGCCTGGCCAGGTCGATCTGCCGCGACTGGACGCCGGGGAGCGGCCGCTCCCAGTAGACCGCGTCGCGGATCGCGACGCCGGCGACGGCGACGCCGGCCAGGCCGGCGACGATTGCCGTGACGATGACTCCGACGCGTCTCACGTCCTCAAAGTATCCGGAACCGCGGCTCTACACTCATGTGCGTGAGGTTGCGCGATCTGCCCTCGGTCGACGAGCTCGTGCGCGACGTGGACGATCCGCTCGCCGTCGCGACCGCGCGGACCCTGCTCGAGCGGGCTCGCGAGGAGATCCGCGCGGGCAGCGAGCCGGGAGACCTGCACGAGCGGCTGACGGCGGCGCTCGCCGCCGCGCGCCGCCCCGCGCTCCGCCGGGTCCTCAACGCCACCGGCGTGTTGATCCACACCAACCTCGGCCGGGCGCCGCTGGCGCAGGCCGCCCTCGACCGGATCGCCGAGGTCAGCGGCTATTCCAACCTCGAGTACGACCTCTCGAGCGGCTCGCGCGGCTCGCGCCAGGACCACCTCGCTCCGCTGCTGCGCCGGCTGACCGGCGCCGAGGCCGCGATCGTCGTCAACAACAATGCCGCCGCGCTCCTGCTCGTGCTCGCCGCGCTCGCGGAGGGCCGCGAGGTCGTCGTCTCGCGTGGAGAGCTGATCGAGATCGGCGACGGCTTCAGGATCCCGGACGTGCTGGCGCGATCCGGGGCACGCCTGGTCGAGGTCGGGACGACGAACCGCACTCGCGCCGCCGACTACGACCGGGCGATCGGCCCCGAGACGGCGCTGCTCCTCCGCGTCCACCAGTCGAACTTCCGCGTGGTCGGGTTCACCGAGCAGCCCCGCGTCGCGGAGCTTGCGGCGGTTGCGCGCCGCCATCAGCTGCCGCTCGTCGACGACCTCGGCTCCGGCGCCCTCGTCGACATCGAGGGCGAGCCGACCCCGGCTGCGTCACTGGCCGCGGGCGCCGACCTCGTCTGCTTCTCCGGCGACAAGCTGCTCGGCGGTCCTCAGGCCGGGATCGTCGCCGGCCGCGCCGATCTCGTCGAACGCCTGCGTCGCCACCCGCTCCACCGCGCGCTTCGCTCCGACAAGCTGACGCTGGCTGCGCTCGAGGGCACGCTCGCGCTCTACCTCGACCGGCCCGACGAGATCCCGGTGCTCCGCATGCTGCGCGAGCCGGCGGAGAGCGTTCGTGCTCGGGCCGACCGCCTCGCGCAGGCGACCGGCGGCACGGTCGAGGAGACCGTCTCGCGCGTCGGCGGCGGCGCGCTGCCGCTGGCCGAGCTGCCGAGCTACGCCTGCACGGTCGAGGAGGAGCTCGCGGGCGTGCTGCGCGACCACGAGCCTCCGGTCGTGGCCGTCCTCCGCGACGGCCGCACGCTCCTCGACTGTCGCACGCTCACGGACGCCGAGGCGGCCGAGGTCGCGGCCGCGGTGCTCGCATGCCGCTCACGGTAGGGACCGCCGGCCACATCGACCACGGCAAGACGTGGCTCGTGCGCGCCCTGACCGGGAAGGACACGGACCGGCTCCCCGAGGAGCAGGCGCGCGGGATCTCGATCGACCTCGGCTACGCGCCACTCGACCTGCCCGACGGCCGGAGGCTCTCGCTGATCGACGTGCCCGGTCACGAGCGCTTCGTCCGCAACATGGTCGCGGGCGCAACGGGCATCGACCTCTTCCTGCTCGTCGTTGACGCCGGCGAGGGCGCCCGTCCGCAGACGCACGAGCACCTGGCGATCCTGCGCCTGCTCGGGATCGAGCGCGGCGTGGTCGCGGTCACGAAGGCCGACGCGGCCGACGCGGAGACGCTCGAGCTCGTGCTCGAGGAGGCCCGCGAGCTCGTGCCGGAGGCGGAGGTCGTCGCGGTGAGCGCCAAGACCGGCGCCGGCCTCGACGAGCTCCGCAGCGCGCTCGCCCGCGCGGCCGAGCTTGTGTTTCAGAAACACAATGTGGACAGCCCGGCCCGTCTCTACGTCGACCGTGTCTTCTCGCTGCGCGGGATCGGGACCGTCGTCACGGGGACGCTCTGGTCCGGGACAGTCGGCGCCGGGGACGTCTTGTGGGCCGAGCCGCAGGGGCGCGAGGTGCGCATCCGCAGCGTCCAGGTGCACGACCAGCCGGTCGAGCGCGCCGAGGCGGGCCAGCGCGTGGCGCTCGCGTTGCCGGGCGTCGCGCGGAGTGAGCTGCGGCGAGGCGACGTCCTGATCGCAGCGGGCTCGCTGCGCCCGAGCTTCCGCCTCGATGTCGCCCTCGATGAGCTCGAGCCGATCGCGGACGGTGAGCGGCTGGTCGTCCACCACGGAACGAGCGCGGTACTCGCCCGCGTCACCCGGGCCGGCGGGTACGCCCAGCTGCGGCTGGCGGCGCCGGTCGTCGCGGCGGGCGGCGACCGGGTCGTCCTGCGCGGCGCCACCACGGTCGGCGGAGGCACCGTGATCGATCCCGCTCCCCCGCGGCACGCCGACGCGAAGCGCTTCGAGCGCGCCGCCGAAGGCGGACAGACGATTCACGAGCCGGTCCTCGTCGACGGCGAGTGGCGCTTCTCCGACGAATGGCTTGCGGACCTGCGCAGCGAGCTCGAGCTTCGCCTCGAGACAGCGAATCCACTCGACCCAGGCGTCGACGCGCCGAAGGAGCCCTGGGCGGCCAGCGTGCTCGCCCGGCTCCCGTACGAGCGGCGGGGCTCGAGGCTCTACCTCTCAGACAAGGCGCCGAGCCTGGGCGACCGGGCGCCTGTCGCCGCGGCCCTGGAAGTCACCCTCGCCGACGCGGGGCCCGCGGCGGTCAAGGTCGACGATGCCGGGCTCGCGCGCTTCCTCGAGCGCGAGGGCAAGCTCGTGCGGCTGGGCGACGGCTATGCGATCTCAACGGCGGCCTACGAGCGGGCGCGGAAGCTCGTCGTCGAGGAGTGCGAGAGCGCCGGCCGGATCGCGCTCGCGCGCTTCCGCGACCTCGCGGGCTGCGGCCGCCGCGACGCGCAGCTCGTGCTCGAGCGGCTCGACGCGGACGGCGTTACGCGTCGGGTACGGGATGAACGCCTGTTGCGTCGGCGGCCCGCGGAGCCGGCGAGCTAGTACCCGTCGGCATCGTCGGCTTCGCCTCGTCGTCGCCGCTCGTCGAGCGCAGGACCTCCTTCACCATCCGCTCGCTGAACCCGGCCGCGAATGCGAAGACGAGGAAGAACGCGAACCGCTTGCCCATGTCGCTCGTCGAGGGCACGTTGATCCCGGTGATTACGTCGCCGGCGAGCGCGAAGTAGACGAGCACGCCGAAGATGCCGCCGATGAACGGGCGGAAGGCCGCCACCCGCTGCACGTAACCGCGGCCCACCTCGTGGCGCACGTGGAACTTGTCCGCGCTCATGCGCGTGACGACGCTGATCAGCGCTCCGAGCGCGCCAGAGATCACGCAGCCGAAGAACGTCGTCAGGTCGACGGGGACGTCGGTGCCTTGGAGCAGCAAGCCGACCGGGACGGCGAGCGCGCACAGCGCCAGCACGCCCATCAGCATGCCGCCGAGGTAGACGATCTGTGCCTCCCGGGAGGCCGCTTGCTCGTAGCTCGCGCTGATCAGGTCGAGCTCCCGCTCGAGGCGGCGGATCTCCTGGGGCTCGAACGCGGGCGGCGCAACGCCTTCGACCGGAGCAGCCGCGATCATCACGTCGCGGTTCCAGACGAACAGCCAGTTGACGAGCAGCCGCTGGCTCAGCCCGCGCAGGGCCTGCTTGACGGAGACGTACTGCACTTCGGCGCGATGAAGGGAGTGCGCGACCTCGGGATGGGCGCGAACGAGGCGCTCGGTCTCGGTGAAGAGCTGGATCCGCTCCTTGCGCAGGAGGAAGAGCTTCTCCCAGCGCGTCGGCGGCTGCGCGGTGAGGACGATCGCCATCGGCAGGTCCTCGCAGATGTACCCGTCCGTGATCTCGCCGCGGGCCGACTCGAAGTCGGCGCGCCGGTCGTAGTAGCGCTGCTCGGCATCGGGGCCCGCCTCGCGCACCTTCCACGTGTCGACGAGGTCTGAGAAGGAGACCCGCTCGCGCGTCTTGACGGGCGCCGGCGGCGCGGTGTCGACTGCTGCGGCGGTCTTGTCGTACGGGTGCGCGATGCCGGCCATCTCGAATCCCCCTTTCGAGCCGGCCGCACGGCTCAACTTCTGTCAGTCCTTTCAGGGTAGGGGATTGCGCTGATTGCTGCAAGGGGCGCGCATCACGCCCACGGCATCGGGACGTAGCCGCTCGTCCGCGGCGCCGACACGATCAGGACGGTCACGTCGCCGTCACTGTGGTTCACCACCGTCCGCCTGGGCTCGGGGTCGAGCCGGATGAACGTGCCGGCCGGCGCCGGGTACTCCTCCCCGTCGATCACCATCGTCGCCTCGCCTGAGAGGGTGACGAACACCTCCTCCTGGTCGCGGTCGGCCTCGTCGTGCTCGGGAATCGTCTCGCCCGGCGGCAGCTCGACGACGTTCATCCCGAAGTACTGGAGGTCGAGCGACTTGCGGGCGAGCGCCCACTTCGGGAAGGGACGCTCGAAGTCGCTGATGTGCACGATCGTGAAACCGGGCATTGCTAGCTCCCTTCCGCGTGCCACTCGGGCTCCGGGCCGATCCCGACGCCTTCGGCGACGCGGTTGATGTAGTTGAAGTACGCGATCACCTGGATCGCGTCGTGAATGGCGGCATCGTCCCAGCCGTGTGCGCGCAGCTCCTCCGCGTCAGCCGCGCCCACGGTTGCCGGCGCCCGGGTGAGCTTGACCGCGTAGTCGCAGAGAGTCCGGACCGGCGGGGGTAGCTCGGCCAGGCGGTAGTCGTGGGCCGCGTGGTCGGCAAGCGACTCGTCTGCGCCCTCTGCACGGAGGTCGTCTGCATGCGCACGGATTCAGTAGTGGCAGTCGTTCTGACGGGACACGACGACCGCGAGCAGCTCGCGCTCCTGGCGCGACAGACCCGACGGCCCGAACATGATCCCCTTGTACAGCTCCATCGAGCGCTTCAGCACGCCGGGCCGGAGGCTCATCGACTTGACGATGTTGAAGACCTTGCCCGCTCGCCCGACCGCGGCCTCGTACTCCTTCTCGAGCAGGCCGGTTGCCTCGTCCACGTCGATCAGGCGGATGTGCGGCACCGGCCGATCCTCGCACACAGGCCCGGCGGGGTAAATCCCGCCGGGCCTGCTGCGATGCCTACCGCCGGAGGTCGACGGGGAACGAGACGAGGCGGCGCGACGAGACGCCGCCGAGCGGGTCCTCGCCGGCCTTCCGCGCCCGCACGAACTCGACCAGCAGCTGCTGGTTGCGTGCGGCGGGGAAGCCACTCAGCTGGCTGACGGTGATCTGCGCCCAGCCATCGGCACCCGTGGCCACCTCGGCCGGGGTGGTGAACTGGTTGAACGGCACGGCGAGCGCATAGACGAGCGCCCCCTGCACCGACTTGCCGCGGCACGCCACGTGGAAGCGGAGCGTCAGCGACGTCGTCGACCGGCCGACGATCGACGGGCTGATCGACTGCTGGTCGACGGTGAGCCGCTCCGGCGGAGCGACGCTCGCGATCTGGATCGGAGCGTTCCCGTTGCAACCCGCGACCGGCGGCGGGGCCGGCGCCGCCTTGACGACGGCCGTCGGGACGGACGTGGCGGCGAGGGATCCATCCTTGTTGGTCGCGGTGACGCGGACGCGAAGCGTGTTGTCCACGTCGACCTTCTTTAGCGTGTACGTGCGCTGGTTGGCACCGCCGATCCCCGAGCAACTGCCGCCGTCGGAGTCACAGCGCCGCCAGGAGTACGCGTACGTGAGCGGCTCCGTGCCCGACCAGCGGCCGGTGCTCGCGGTCAGCGTTTGTCCTTCCACGGCCGTGCCGGAGATCGTCGGCGGCGAGTCGTTCCGCGGCGCTGCCTGCGACGCCGCATGGCCGATCTCGGCGTGGCCCGCGATCCCCGCGAGCACGACCAGCATGCTCGCGAGCAGTGACAGGAGAAGTTTGGAGCGTCGTTTCATGGTTGACCCCATTTCGTTGTGGTTCGTTCTGATTGACATAGGCTCAGAGCGGAGCGGCACGGGCCCGGTGGCCCAGCCGGTCTTCAAAATCGGCCCGGTCGTGCAACCCACGGCTTGCTCGGTTCGACTCCGGGGCCGCTCCGCTCGTCGTTCGTTAGCGCAACTTGCGGTAGACGATCTCCCTGCTGAATGCGGCGAGGTAGCCCGCGCCGGCCTGGTTCACCGACATGGCGATCCGTAGACGGCTCTGCCCGATCGGGAGCGTCGGCGCCTCGAAGCGGGCTCGCGAGTTCAGATCGAGCGAGACGCGCTTGATCGTCACCCACTGGCCGAAGCTCGAGAGCCGCTGCAGCTGAACCTGCTTTCGCGCCAGGCTCCGGCCCGCGTAGACGCGTGTGACGAAGCCGTTTAGCCGGCCGAACGAGATCGACGGTGCGACGGCGGTCTGGACGGGAAGGCTCGAAGCCGTCTTCCAGACAGCTCGGTAGGTGGTGAGGATCTTTGGCGTCACGTTGAACGTGAAGCTGCCGTCGACGGCCGTGATCACGGTTGCCAGGACGACCTCGGATCCCTGGCCGTAGGGCAGGTAGTTGAGCTGGACGTTCTCTCCGGCCCTCTTGACGTTGATCGCGCCGGAGAGGGTTACGCGCGTGCCGTAGGTGATCTGCGGCAGCGACGTCGCCAGCGTCACCGCGGGCGGCAGGCCGGCAACCTTGATCGTGCCGGTGCTGGTCGGGACGAGGGCGTCGCGGTACTTGTAGGTGCCGGCGACCTCGAACGTGAACGAGTACGTCCGGCCGGGTCGAAGGACCGGTGATGCGAAGGTGCCTGTGGTCGACACGACCTGGTGGTCGCGGGTGTCGTCGTTCTTCCAGCGGATGGTGTCGCCGGCAGTGATGCTGACGGTCGCGGGAGAGAAGGACGAGCGCTTGATCGAGACGGCCTTGGTCGTCGCGGCCGAGGCGGCCGGGGCGACTGCGAGCGTGGCGATCAGCGAAACGAGGATGAGAAGTGATTTACGCATGCACTGCTCATGCCCCCGCCCGGAGGCCGTCAAGCGCTGCGGACTGACGTTTTACCTCGCCCGTACACAGGACTTACGCCGCGCTTGCGCTGGCTGAGCGACTTCCTTCAGAGCGAGCTCAGCGTGAAGTCCCTGAAGGAGCACGTGACGACGGACTCGGAGGTGCCGACCCGCACACCGACGCTCCCCTCTGCGATTCCGTCCTCGTCGCGAACTGTCTCGATCTCCTTACCGTCGACGAGCAGGGTCAGCAGGGTCGGGTTGCTGCCGATGCACTTGACGTCGATGTCGTTGGCGCCGTCCTCGATCAAACCGTTCGTCTGGATGCCCCCGGTGAGCGACACCGGCTTGCCTTGCCGGTAGCGGACGATGTGGTACCGGCCGCCGCTGAGGACGGAGAGGAGGTAGTAGGAGTTGGCGTTCGCATACCGGCAGACGAAGCCGATTCCGTAGTCCTTCGCTCCGCTGACCCACTCCGTGTGCGCCCGCATCCGGACGTCCTGCAACGGCTGGTCGCCCTCGGCGAGCACGAGCACGGGCCGGGCCGGAACCGATGCCTTCACGTACATCGTGTCGCCCTCGAAGTAGTTCCGCCCGCCCGGTCTTGTCATCGCGACGAACTGCGACAGTCCCGGTGTCGAAGTCGTCTGCGTCGTTCCGGTGGCCCCGCTGGCCTGGCGGTCGTCGCCGCCGTTGCCCCGGAGCTGCACGATCGCGGTCGTGACTGCGCCGATGAGCAGGGCCGCAGCGCTCAAGATGGTCGGCAGGCTCGTCCAGAACGAACCCCCACCTCCTCCGGCGTCGCCGGGACCTGGGTCACCTTCCGACATCCGACCTCCTTGACTTCTGTGAATGTAACAGCGGGCGCGAAGTTCGCCTAGTGGCGCCGCAGCGGTCACGACTAGGCTGCCGGGATGCAAACCAGGCGGCTGGGCAGCTCCAACCTCGAGGTCACCATCGTCGGTCTCGGCTGCAACAACTTCGGCGGCCGGATCGACGAGCAGGCCTCGCGCGCGGTGATCGACGCGGCGCTCGACGCGGGCGTCACGTTCTTCGACACCGCGGACGTCTACGGCAACAGGGGCGGCAGCGAGGAGATCATCGGCCGCGCGCTTGCGGGGCGGCGCGACCGGGTCGTGCTCGCGACCAAATTCGGCCACGACCTCGGCGACGGCGAGACCGCGCGCGGCGGACGCCCCTACATCCGCAATGCGGTCGAGGCCTCGCTGCGGCGCCTGCAGACCGACTGGATCGACCTCTACCAGTACCACCTCCCCGACGGCGTCACGCCGGTCGAGGAGACGCTCGGCGCGCTCGACGAGCTCGTCCAGGAGGGAACGGTCCGCGCGATCGGCTCGTCGAACTTCACCGCGGACCTGGTCGAGCAGGCGCACGCTGCCGCCGCCGAGCGCGGCTCGACCCCGTTCGTCAGCGAGCAGAGCGAGTACTCGTGGCTCGTCCAGGACGCCGAGGAGGAGCTCCTGCCCACGTGCGAGCGCCTCGGCATCGGATTCATCCCCTACTTCCCGCTCATGAGCGGCCTCCTGACCGGCAAGTACCGGCGCGGCGAGCCCGCCCCCGAAGGGACGCGGTGGCACGGCCGCGAGTTCGAGGACGCGCACCTCGACCGCGTCGAGCGGCTGGAGGCGTTCGCCGCCGAGCGCGGCGTCTCGCTGCTCGACGTGGCGATCGGCGGTCTCGCGGCCGTGCCGGGCGTCGCATCCGTGATCGCCGGTGCGACGAAGCCCGAGCAGGTCCGCGCGAACGC
>JANMJY010000177.1:0-2983 GCA_031371615.1 Actinomycetes bacterium
GGAGAGGCCGCGGCCGCAGACCGAGCCGGCGTAGTGGCTCGGGTAGAGGACGACGTGGTCGGGCAGCTCGAGTAGCCGCTGCAAGCTCGCGTGCAGCAGACGCGCCTGGCCGTGCACGACACCGGTGACGTGCACGGGCAGGCGCGTCTGCTGCACGCGAGCTTGCAGCGGCTACTCGAGCTGCCCGACCACGTCGTCCTCTACCCGAGCCACTACGCCGGCTCGGTCTGCGGCCGCGGACTCTCCGGCAACCCGATCTCCTCGGTCGGCTTCGAGCGCGCCCACAACCCGCTGCTTGCAGTCACCGATGCGGACGCGTTCGCGGAGGCGCTGGTCGCTGAGATGCCGCCGCGGCCTGCAGGGCAGGAACAGATCGTCGCCGCGAACCGCTCCGGCTCAGTGAGCCTCCGGGCGTGAGCGCGCCGGTCCAGCTCGGCTTGCGCGTCAATGCCGGCCAGTTCGCGCTCCTTGTCGGCCTGAACGCGCTGGTTGGTGGCATGGTCGGATTGGAGCGCAGCGTGTTGCCGCTGGTCGGCAAGCAGGACTTCGGCCTCAGTTCGACCTCGACGATCCTTGCCTTCGTCGTCGCCTTTGGTGCCGCGAAGGCGCTCACAAACCTCGCCGCCGGCGGGCTGGCCGAGCGGTTCGGACGCAAGCGTCTGCTCGTGCTCGGCTGGCTGGTGGTGTTGCCGGTGCCGCTGCTGATCGGTCTCGCCCCTTCCTGGTGGTTCATCGTGGCTGCCAACCTGCTGCTCGGCGTCAATCAGGGGCTCGCCTGGTCAATGTCCGTGGTGATGAAGATCGACCTGGCCGGCCCGCGCCGACGCGGGCTCGCGCTCGGCCTCAACGAGGCGGCCGGCTACCTCGGCGTCGCCGCGACCGCTTTCGCCACCGGGCTCCTCGCCGTCAACTACGCGCCCCGGACGGTGGTCTGGGTTGGCGCCGCGTTGATCGCTGCGGTTGGTTTGCTGGTCAGCCTGCTCGCAGTCCGCGACACCGGCTCACATGTCGCCATCGAGCAGCAAGCACACGGAGATGACCTGCCCGCGCACGCCGGGCTTCGCAGCTCCTTCGTGCACGCGAGCCTACGCGATCCGATTCTCCGCGTCTGCAGCCAGGCTGGGCTCGTCAACAACCTCAACGACGCACTCGCGTGGGGCCTGGTACCGCTCTACCTCGCAGCCCACGGCGCCAGCGTGCGCGAGATCGCCATCGTTGCCGCCGTCTACCCGGTCGTCTGGGGCGCCGGCCAGCTCGCAACGGGCTGGCTCTCCGACCACACCGGCCGAAAGCCGCTGATCGCCGGCGGCATGCTCGTCCAGGCGGCCGCGCTCGGTCTGCTCGTCGCCGGCGACGGCGCCTTCAAGCCCTCGCTGGCAGCCGCCGCGCTGCTCGGCGTCGGTACGGCGATGGTCTATCCGACGCTGATCGCGGCCGTCTCGGACGCCAGCCAGCCCCGAGACCGCGCACGCGTCGTCGGCGTCTACCGCTTCTGGCGCGACTCCGGCTTTGTCCTCGGCGCCCTGATCGCCGGGATCGGCGCCGACGCCACGTCACCGCAGACTGCGATCCTGATCGTCGCCATGCTCACCGGCGCGAGCGGTCTCCTAGTTGCTGCCACCTCCTGGCAGCCGCGACCGACACTTCAACCCGCACCGGCCCCATAACGTCCGAGAAAGGAGCCACCCGCGATGGCTGTCGAGCTCGAAATCGATGTTCAGCTGCTGAAGAGGGAGATCAAGAAGACCTACGCATCCGTCTCCGAGGAGCCGGATCGCGACTTCATCTTCCCGACCGGGCGCGCCTGGGCGGAGGACCTGCGTTACCCGGCCGAGTTGGCCGGTGTTCCCGACGCTGCCGTCGAGTCGTTCGCCGGCGTCGCAAATCCGTGGGAGCTTGGGCGGCTCGCTCCCGGCGAGCGCGTGCTCGACCTCGGCTCGGGCGCGGGCACCGACTCGCTCATCGCCGCGCAGATGGTCGGCGAGCAGGGCCGGGTGACGGGGATCGACATGACGCCGCAGATGTTGGCCAAGGCACGCGACGCCGCCGCGGAGATGGGGGCATCGAACGTCGAGTTCGTCGAGAGCGAGGCAGAGAAGCTGCCGTTTCCGGACGAGAGCTTCGACGTCGTGATTTCAAACGGCGTCATCGACCTGATCCCGGACAAGGACGCGGTTTTCGCCGAGCTCTTCCGCGTGCTCGCTGCCGGCGGGCGCATCCAGATCGCCGACGTGACGATTCAGAACCCGGTCAGCGCCGAAGGACGGCGCAACATCGACCTCTGGACCGGCTGAATTGCCGGGGCGCTGCTGGAAGCAGCGTACGCCAAGGTTCTAGAACGGCACGGCTTCGAGCGGATCGAAACCGGCCAGCTGGTCGACACCTACGCACGCTCCAAGTTCGAAGACACGCGACGCAAGGCGCTGAAGTTCGGCGCGCGCGGCACCACCTTGAAGGCGTACAAGCCAAGCGCGTAAGCGGACGGCTGTGACTCCCGTGCTCGACCCGGAAGGAGCCCACCTCGCGGCCCTGCAGCGGCTGGGCGACTTCCGGCGCCGTCACGTGCTCGAGTTCGGCTGCGGCGACGGCGGCTCACACTCGGCATCGCCGAGGATGCCGCAAGCGTGCTCGCGTTCGACCAGGATCGCCGACCCTGCCGTGCCTCGCCTGCTCGCGCGCGAGCAGCCTTGCGCGGTGCGTGGCTAGTCCGCCATGCGGAACGCGACCTGGTATTTCGTGACCGACGTGCGCTGGCCGGGCGTGTCGGTGATCGGCATCGCGCTGAGCGCTTCGTCGCCCCGCCGGTAATCCTCATCGTTATCGAAGAAGACGATCACAAGTGATTTGTCGCTCTCCGGATCGTGAAGAACGACGATCTCCTTGGCTGGCACGTTGTCCGGCCGCTCGCTGCCCTCCATCTCCTTTTGCATCTCGGCCATCCGGGCGCTGCTGACACCATCAAACGACACGACTCGTGCGAGTG
>JANMJY010000300.1:0-12475 GCA_031371615.1 Actinomycetes bacterium
GCTCGACGCGCGCACGACCGGCGTCCTGATGCTGCTCGACCTGGACGGCTTCAAGGCCTACAACGACACCTTCGGGCATCCCGCCGGTGACGCGCTCCTCGCGAGGATTGCGGAGAAGCTCACGGGAGCCGTGGTCGGCGAGGGAGAGGTCTACCGCATCGGCGGCGACGAGTTCTGCGTCCTGGCGTCCGTCGGCCCGGACCGTCGCGAGGCGTTCGCGGCCGCTGCGGCGACCTCGCTCGAGGAGGGCGGCGAGGGCTTCCGGATCACGGCGGCGTACGGAACCGTCGCGCTGCCCGAGGAGGCAGCGAGCGTTGCCGACGCACTCCGGATCGTGGACGGTCGGATGTACGACGAGAAGGACGGCCGGCGCGCCTCCGCGGGCCGCCAGAGCCGCGACGTCCTGCTGCGCGTCCTCTACGAGCGCGATGCCCGGCTGCAGGGGCACCTGAGCGGGCTCGTCGAGCTCGTGCGGGCCGTCGGCGTCGCGATGAGCCTCCCGGAGGAAGAGCTCGCCGATGTCGCCCTCGCTGCCGAGCTGCACGAGGTCGGCAAGCTTGCGATCCCGGACTCGATTCTCCTCAAGCCTGGGCCTCTGACCGACGACGAGTGGCGCTTCGTCCGGCGACACCCGCTGATCGGGGAGCGGATTCTGTCGTCGGCGCCCGCCCTCGCCAAGGTCTCGAGGCTCGTGCGGTCGATCCACGAGCGCATGGACGGGATGGGCTATCCAGACCGGCTGATCGAGAAGGACATCCCGCTCGGATCGCGGATCATCGGCGCCTGCGCGGCCTTCGTCGCCATAACCTCCGAGCTCCCGCACAGAGCGGCCCGCACCACCGACGAGGCGATCATCGAGCTTCGCCGCTGCGCCGGCTCGCAGTTCGACGCGGACGTGGTCGAGGCGCTGGTTGCCGCTCGGGACCGGCTCGACGCCGAGCTCGCCTTCGTCGCGCAGGCTTCTTAGAAGACCTGAACTTCGCGGTACAGCGTGTCGCGCTGCACCGGGGTCTTCCCGAGCGAGCGGATCAGGTGCACGAGCTCCTCGGTCGACGTGCGGTAGGTCGTCCCGGCTGCCGAGACGACGTTCTCCTCGATCATCACCGAGCCCATGTCGTCGGCGCCGAACCCGAGCGCGACCTGGCCGATCTTCAGTCCCTGCGTCACCCACGAGCTCTGGATGTGGTCGACGTTGTCGAGGTAGATCCGCGAGACGGCCTGGGTGAGCAGGTAGTCGAACGACGTCGGCATCTGCTCGTCGGAGACATGCTCGGACAGCCTGTTGCCGTCGCGCTGGAACGTCCACGAGATGAAGGCGCGGAAGCCGTGCGTCTCGTCCTGGAGCTCCCGGATCCGGCGCATGTGCTCGACGCGCTCGGGCACGGTCTCGACGTGGCCGTACATCATCGTCGCGGTCGTGGACATCCCGAGCTTGTGGGCGTGACGCATGACGTCGAGCCACTCGGACGACTTCGTCTTCTTCGGCGCGATGATGTCGCGAACGCGGTCGACGAGGATCTCGCCGCCCCCGCCCGGGATCGAGTCGAGCCCCGAGTCACGGAGTCGCGAAAGTGTTTCCCAGACGGTCAGCCTGGAGCGCCGCGCGATGTGCTGGATCTCGGGCGGCGAGAGCGCGTGCAGGTGGATCTTGTAGCGCTGCTTGATCGAGCTGAAGAGGTCCTCGTAGTAGTCCACCCCGAGGTCCGGGTGGTGGCCGCCCTGCATCAGGACGCCGGTGCCGCCGATCGCGAGCGTCTCCTCGATCTTCTTGAAGATGACCGGCTTCGGCAGCAGGTAGCCCTCGTTGCGGTCGCCGGGGCTGCGGTAGAAGGCGCAGAAGTCGCAGTCGGTGACGCAGATGTTCGTGTAGTTCAGGTTGCGGTCGACGATGAACGTGACCTTGTCCGGATCGGTCTTGCGGCCACGGAGCTCGTCGGCGACGCGGCCGACGGCGACGAGCTCGCGCGAGCTCAGGAGCGCCACGGCCTCGTCGCCCGAGATCCGCTCGCCGTCGAGGGCCTTGCCGAGGATGTCCTCCACCGTGCGGGTCTCGACGGCGGTCACGCTTCCACCGTCTGCCCGCGCGTGACGAAGCGGAGCTCGGGCACGTGCTCGAGCTCGCCCACGTCGCGCGCCATCTCGAGGAAGGTGTAGAAGCCGGCGCGCTCCCGCGGCCCGAACGAGTAGCGGAGCTTCTCGAAGTAGCGCGCGAGGTAGCCGGCCGGATAGCCGTAGCGCTCGCTCGCCTCGTGCGCGAGCACTCCCGGCTCCGCGCGGGCGAGCCGGACGGAAGCCACCAGTGAGTGCTCCAGCTCGGCGACGCCGGCTGCGACCGGCTCCGGTGCAGCCCAGACCGCGAACACCATCGGCAGGCCCGTCTTCTCCAGCCAGAGCCTGCCGAGGTCGTAGTGGGGGGTGGGATCCTCGAACGCGCTCCTGAGCGCGGCGTCGCCGATCAGGAGCTTCGCGTCCGCCTCTTCCCCGAGCGGCACCTGCGTCGCGCGCGGCAGCAACACCTTCGCGAGCACGACCGAGGTGGCGCTCTCGGGTGTGACGGCGATCGAGCGGATCTGCGGGAACGGCGTCGACGAGACGAGCTGGATCGAGTCGACGGCGCCCTCGGAGGAGACGCACATCCGCGGCAGGATCCGCAGCGACGCGGCGTTGCGCGCGTACTCGATGGACGAGATCGGCGCCAGGTCGAGCTGGCCGTCGAGGAGCATCGCGTTCAGCTCCGTCGGGACGCCCTGGATCTCCTCCACCTCGGCGTTCAGCCGGTGGAACACGGGCGCCATGTTCACGTACGAGATGCGGCCGAGCCGGATGCTCACGGCGTCGCCTCCATGGCCGCCAGCGCTTCTTCGCGGCTGCCGTAGTCACGCATCTCGACGATGCGCTCCCCTCTCGTCACGATCACCTGGTGGAGATCCTGGACCCACTCGGGCGGCGGGTCGGGGTGAACGGCCAGAGCGAACATCCCGTCGCGCTCGGCGAGCACCTCGGGCGCGACGGAGCGGCCCACCGTCGGCGGCGCGTCGAGCATCGAGAAGACGTCTGTTCGGTTCCGGCAGACCTGGCGCGGGTAGACGCCGATCCAGACCACGTCCGGCTCGAGGAGCTTACGGAAGGCCTTCAGGTCGCCGCTCTCGAGTACCTGGCGGACGGTCACCAGCGCCTCAGCTCGTTGTAGAGCGTGTCGCGCTGGACCGGGATCCGGCCGGCGTCGCGGACGAAGCGGACGAGCTGATCGATCTTTTGCTCGGTCTCTGTGACGGCTCCCGCGGCGTGGAAGATCTGCTCGCGGACGACGGTGCCCTGGACGTCGTTGGCGCCGAAGTGGAGCGCGACCGCGGCCAGTGGCATGCCCATCATGATCCAGTAGGCCTTGATGTTCGCGACGTTGTCGAGCATCAGCCGCGAGACGGCCAGCATCTTCAGGTCGTCCGAGCCCGTCGTATGGCGCCAGCCGCGCCGCTCGAAGACCGTGTTCTCGGGGTGGAAGGCGAGCGGGATGAACGCGAGGAAGCCGCCGGTCTCGTCCTGCTGGGCGCGGAGCCGCAGCAGGTGGTCGACCCGCTCCTCGTAGGTCTCGACGTGGCCGTAGAGCATCGTGCAATGCGTCGGCATGCCCAGCCGGTGCGCGGCGTCGTGGGTGCGAAACCAGTAGTCGGGGTGCTCCTTGCCCGGCGCGATCAGCTTACGCACGCGGTCGGCGAACACCTCGGCGCCACCGCCCGGGAGCGAGCCGAGCCCGGCCGCTTGGAGCTCCCGCAGCACCTCTTCGTGCGTGAGCCCGGAGAGCACGGTCATGTGGTGGATCTCGGACGCGGTGTACATCTTCAGGTGCACGTCGGGGAGCGCCTGCTTGAGCGAGCGAACGGCGTCGACGTAGAACTCGAAGTCGACGTGCGGGTTCTCGCCGTTGACCATGTGGATCTCGGTGAATCCGGTCAGCTCGCGCTGGCGCACCGCATCCTCGACCATCTCCTTGGTCGAGATCGTGTAGGCCTGCTCCTGCTTCTGCGTCGCGGCGAAGGCGCAGAACTTGCACTTCACGCGGCAGACGTTCGTCTGGTTCAAGTAGAGGTTCTGGACGAAGTAGACCTCATCGGTGCCGCCACGCTGCCGGCGGGCCTTGTCGGCGAGCTCACCGAGGCCGAGCAGGTCGTCCGTCTCCAAGAGCGCGAGGCCGTCCTCGAAGTCGAGCCGCTCGCCGGCCTCGACCTTCTCCCAGATCGGCTCGAGCGTGGATGTGCGGGCGAGAGTGGCCATTAGCGCTTTCTGTTGACGACAGCGTCCGCGAGCGACTCGAGCTGCTCCCGATGGAGCCCGCCGTTCAGGCTCTCGCGCGCCTCTCTAGCGTAGTCGAGGGCAACCTCCCTGGAACGCTCGAGCGCGCCGGTCGCCGCGACGCGCAGCAGCGCGCCCTCGATCGGCCCGCCCGCGAGCGCTTCCCGAACGGCCCCGTCCTCGCGCGCTGCCAGGAGCAGCGGCAGCGTCGGCGTCCCCTCGCGCAGGTCGGTGCCGGCCACCTTGCCGGTCTCGATCGTGTCGCCCGAGCAGTCGAGAATGTCGTCCGCGATCTGGAAGGCGATGCCGAGATTGAGGCCGAAGCGCCCGAGCGTGCCGCCGGACCCGAGGGAGCACGCAGCCTCGAAGAGCTTGCCGGTCTTCAGCGAGCAGCGCTCGAGGTACGCCTCCACCGGCGTATCCGGGTCGTTGCGCTGGCGGCGCTGCATTGCCTCGCCGCGAGCGAGGCAGAGCGAAGCCTCTGCGAGCACGGCCACAGGGCGGATGTCGCCGTCCGCGGCCAGCTCCGCGAACGCCCGGGAGAAGAGGTAGTCGCCGGTCGCGCGGGCTGCGTCGGGGCCGTGTGCAGCCCAGGCCGCCTGCTTGCCGCGCCGCACGGTGGCGCCGTCGATCAGGTCGTCGTGCACGAGCGTCGCCATGTGCACGAGCTCGACAGCGACGCCGGCTGCGACCGGTGGCGGACCGTCCGGGGGCGCGGAGAGGAAGGCGAGCAGCGGGCGCAGCCGCTTGCCGCCGGACGCGAGCGCGTCGGAGCCGACCCTGGCGACCCGGCCCGAGTACGAGCCCACGGCTGCAGCGAGGCGGCTCTCGACCTGCTCCAGGTAGGAGTCGAGACCGGGCAGCTGGCGGACTTCCTCGAGTGTCGTCATGCCTTGCTCCCAGTATGCAGCGCGACGATCCCGCCGCCGAGCCGCCGGAAGGAGACCTCGCCGAAGCCCTGCCGCCTCATCAGCTCGGCGAGCTCGTCAGGCCCGGGAAAGCGGCGGACGCTCGCCGGGAGATAGGTGTAGGCCTTCCCGCCGGGGAGAATCTTCCCGGCCAGCGGGATCAGGGCGTCGAACCAGAGCTTGTAGAAGACACGCAGCGGCCCGCGAGGTCTCGTGATCTCGAGAATGCCCACGCGACCACCGCTCTTCAGGACGCGGCGCAGCTCGGCAAGCCCGCGCTCGAGGTCGGCGACGTTGCGGACGCCGAAGCCCACCGTGGCGGCATCGAAGGACTCGTCCTCGAAAGGAAGCTCGAGTAGATCGCCCTGGATCCACTCGATCGACCCATCCTTCCGGCGGGCCTGCTCGAGCATCGCGCCGGAGAAGTCGAGCCCGACGACGTCGGCGCCGGCCGCACGCGCCGCGATCGCGAGATCGCCCGTGCCGCAGCAGCCGTCGAGCACGCGGTCTCCCTGCGACACGACCAGATCGACCGTGAGCCGGCGCCAGCGCTGGTCGAGCCCTGCAGTCATGACGCGGTTCATCACGTCGTAGACGGGGGCGATCCGGTCGAACATCGAGCGGACGCCTTCCGCCGGCAGGGTCCCCGACTTGTGGCTCACTGGCCCCACCGCGCCGTGAGCGTGTTGTCCAGCCCGAGCTGATCGAGGATCCTCGCGACGACAAAGTCGACGAGATCGTCGATCGTCTGCGCGCCGTGGTAGAAGCCCGGCGCCGCGAAGAGGATCACGGCACCTGCCTGCTGCAGTGTCGCGAGCCCGTTCAGGTGGATGAGCGACAACGGCGTCTCACGCGGGACGAGGACGAGCTTGCGGCTCTCCTTGAGCGCGACAGAGGCGGCGCGGTGGATCAGGTTCGCCATCGCCCCCCGTGGCGAGCGTGCCGACGGTCGACATCGAGCAGGGACAGATGACGTAGGCGTCCACCTTGGCGGAGCCAGACGCATACGGGCTCTTGTAGTCGCTGACGCCGTACACGGTTACGCCCTGGGTATCGCCGATGAAGCGTTCGAGCACCTCGTCGCGCGGGAGGGTGCCGTCGCCGTAGAGCTCGGTCGCGATCACCTCGACGCCCGCCGCGGACGCGGCGAGGCCGACCTCACAGCCGGCGTCCGTGAGCGCACGCAGCAGCCGGGCGGCGTACGGCGCGCCCGAGGCGCCCGTCACGCCGAGGAAGACGTTCAACTACTTGTCCTTCGGGCCCTTGGAGGCGTCGAGAAACGCAGCGAGCTTCGTCAGGTTCTCATCGCCGAGGCCGGCGTACGGCTGCATGATGTTGTTGCCGAACGCGGCCGGGTTCGTCACGTAACGCTTGAAGTAGGCCTTGCCCTTGCCGGTCGCGCCGATCGCTGTCAGCTCCGGCGCGCCGAGCAGCCCGCCGCCGGTGCCGAGGTAGGTGTGGCACTGGAGGCAGCCCGAAACGGCGAAGAGGTTGGCGCCCGCGGTCACTTGCTGGTTCCCCTCGAAGCCCTGCCGCTTCGCCCAGGTCGGAACCGCCTGCTTGGTCTCGGAGGCGAGCGCCTCCTTGGCGGTCGCGCCCTTGTAGGTCAGCGTTCCCATCGCGAGTACGACGATGATCGCGGTGATGACCGCCACGGGCCGGCGCGTCAGCCGCCGCTCGCGGCGGAGGTCGAGGAACGGGAGGGCGATCGCAAGCCCGAGCAGGATGTTCGGGACGCCGACGGTGCCGAGCACGACCGTGTTCGGCCACTTGAAGATCCGCAGCAGGTAGAAGAGGAAGTAGAAGTACCAGTCGGGCCGGGGCACGAAGTCCGTCGTGCCCGGGTCGGCCTTCTCGGTGTAGTACGGACCGAGCAGCCCCGGGTCGTCGGAGCCGGAGGCGGTGAAGTACCAGACGCAGGCGAGCGTGACGATCGTCCCGACGACGATGAGGCTCATCACCGTGTCGTGGTACATCGCGTGCGGGAAGAACGATTTCCCGCTGCGCTCGACATCCTCCTTGTAGCGCTTGTGGTACGCGCGCCGTTCCTCGATCCGGCGGCTGGCCATTACTCGGACGCTCCCCGGCGGACAGGCCGGACGAGCCCCTCACGTCCGCCCACCGGCGCGGGCTCCTCGGTGCGCTCGCGCCCGGCTGCCTCGGGCGACCAGGGCGGCGAGGTGACGCCGAGGCGCATGACGAGATACAGGTGCAGGCCGATCAGCGCGAAGATCCCACCGGGGATGGCCAGCATGTGCAGGGCGTAGAACTTGCTGAGCGTGTCCGCGCCGATCTCTGCCCCGCCGGATAAGAACTGCGCCAGGAAGGGCCCCGCGATGGGCATCGTCCCGTTCAGGTTGATGCCGACGACGGTCGCCCAGTAGGCCGTCTGATCCCAGGGCAGGAGGTAGCCGGTGAAGCCCTCGAGCATGCCGAGCGCGAGCAGGATCACGCCGATGATCCAGTTGAGCTCGCGCGGGTACTTGTACGCGCCGAAGAGGAAGACGCGAGCCATGTGGAGGAACATCAGGATGATGAAGACGCTGGCGCCCCCGCGGTGCATGCCGCGGACGAGCCAGCCGAGCGTCAGGTCGTTCGTGATGAACTGGATCGACTGGTAAGCCTTGTCCGGATCGGGCTTGTAATACATCGCGAGCACGACGCCGGTGATCGCCTGGATGAGGAACGCGGTCAGGGTCGCCGACCCGAGCGTGTGGAACCAGCCGGAGTCGCGCGGGACCTTGCGGAAGAGGAAGTACTTCATGCCGCCGACGAGCCCCGTGCGCTCCTCGACCCAGTCGAGCGGGTAGAGCGCCGCCGACTCGAGCTGCGCGCGGCGTGCGGACTTGCCGGCCACTACTTGGGCACCTCGATCGGGTAGAGCCAGGCCTCGGCGCCGTCGACGTGCACGCCGGGCACTGCGCGGCCGTACCGCTTGATCCGCGCGCGGGCGCCCGTGCCCTCGACATGGGAGACGCTGAAGAACGTGCCGACGAAGAGATTGCCGTTGCGAATCGAGAACTCGGCGCGGTCGAGCGCCCGCACGGGCGGCCCCGACCTGCGGTTGCCCTCGGTGTCGTACTGGCCGCCGTGGCAAGGGCAGCCGAAGCCGATTGCGAGCACGGGAATCAGGTCGACGTGGTCGCCGTAGGTCTTCTTCTTGTCCTCCTCGATCGGCCCGTTCGGCTGCACGGGGCAGCCCAGGTGGGCGCAGCGCGAGTAGATCGCGGTGAAGCTCGGCTTGCCCTCGAGCTGGCCGTTGTTGCGGATGTACATGGTGCGGCGCGTCACCTCGCCCACCTTCGGATCCACCAGGTAGGTGGCGATCACGAACTCGTTCTCGGGGAAGTTCTCGATCGGCCCGAGGTCGACGTTTTGGTCGTGCTGGTTCGTGAAGGAGGGGAGCACTGCGAATCCGAGCACCGGCACGGTGATGATCCCGCCGATGACGCCGCCGAGGCCGAGCGTGGCGGCCGAGAGGAAGGTGCTGCGCGGATACGCGGCGGGCTCGTCCTCCACCGGCGCCGGAGACGTCGTGCGCGGCGCCCGGGCCTCCGGCTCGACGGTCGGCGCAGCCGCGCGCACCGGTGTCGTGACGTCGCGGATCCAGAGGAACCCGAAGACGACGGCGATCGCCACCCCGATGGCGGCGACCACCCAGCTGAGCACGAGCCCGGTGAGGACGCACGCGATCCCGACAGCAAACCCGATCGGCCAGAGGGTCGGCGAGGGCAGATGCGGCTGGTCGTGATCGGTCAAGTCTCTGAATTCAATCCGCGCGCACCGCGCGCTGTCAACGACGTATCAGCTGCCGCAACCCGCGGCCCAATCCGGTTCGACTACTAGCGCCATTCTCTACCGAATCGTCCGGGTCGTGCGCCGGTATCCCGTACTCGGCCCAGCGGCGGTCGACGAGCTCGCGGATCTCGTTGGACATCGCGATCTCCTCCGGCCACTCGCGGGCGCCTTCCGCGGGGCTCTTCGCCGTCGCGTCGATCCCGATCTTGCCCCCGAAGAACTGCAGCGTCGGCGCGTGGTCGAGGTGGTCGAGCGGCCCCTCCGCGATCACCACGTCCCGTTTCGGGTCGACGTTCGCCCCGACGCGGAAGAACACCTCCGCGTAGTCGTGGACGTTCACGTGCGCGTCGACGACGACGACCGCCTTCGAGAGGCTGAGCATCCCGAGCCCCCAGATCGCGTGCATCACCTTGTGCGCGTGACCCGGGAACGCCTTGTTGATCGAGACGATCACGCAGTTGTGGAAGGCGCCGGCGACGGGCAGGTCGTAGTCGACGATCTCCGGCACGGTCAGCTTGATCGCGGGAAGGAAGATCCGCTCGGTCGCCTTGCCGAGCCAGGCATCCTCCTGCACGGGCTTGCCGACCACGATCGACGGGTAGACGGCATCGCGGCGCATCGTGATCGCCGAGAGCCGGAAGACGGGGAACGGCTCGGCCGCCGTGTAGTAGCCGGTGTGGTCGCCGAAGGGTCCTTCCATCCCGACCTCGCCCTTCTCGATCGTTCCTTCGAGCACGATCTCGGCGTTCGCGGGCACCTCGAGGTCGACCGTCTTCGCCCGGACGACCTCGACCGGGTCGCCCCGCAGGAAGCCCGCGAGCATGAACTCGTCGAGGTGCTTCGGCAGCGGCGCGCTCGCCGAGTAGGTCGTGACCGGATCGAGGCCGAGCGCGACGGCGACGGGGATCTTGCCGTCGGTCGCAAGGTAGTCGGCCCGCCCGTCCTTGTGGATCTGCCAGTGCATGTACGTGGAGCGGGAGTCGATCTTCTGCATCCGGTACATGCCGACGTTGCGGACGCCCGTGTGCGGGTCCTTCGTGATCACGGCCGGCAGCGTGATGAACGGCGCCGGGTCGCCGGGCCAGCAGCGCTGGATCGGGAGCAGGTCGAGGTCGATCTCGTCACCGGTGAGGACGACCTCCTGACAGGCGCCGCGCGAAACGGTCTTCGGCAGCGAGTCGGCGATCGACTTCAGCTTCTTCAGGCCCCGCACCTTGTCGACGAGGCCCTGGGGCGGCTGCATCTCCAGCACGTCCTCGAGCTTGCCCGCGACGTCGTCGAGCCGGTCGACGCCGAACGCGAGGCACATCCGCCGCTCGGTCCCGAACTGGTTGATCAGGAGCGGTAGGCGCGATCCCTTCGCGCGCTCGAACAGGAGCGCCGGACCGCCCGACTTCACCGTCCGGTCGACGATCTCGGTGATCTCGAGGTCGGGATCGACCTCGGCCGAGACGCGAACGAGCTCCCGCTCGTCCTCGAGCAGGCGAATCCACTCGCGCAGGTCGCCGGGAGGGGCCACGGCAATCAGTCTACGGCTAGGGCTTGCGGCGGTGGCGGAGCGAGTGGGTGACTTCGCCGAACGCGATCACGAAAACGAAGACCAGGCCGACCAGGAGCATCCCGGTGATGACGCGGCGTCCCTCGTCGGCGGGGTTGGCGAGCAGCCAGGCGATCACGGGCGCGAGCTTACCAACCGGCTCGCATGCGCGCCGAGCGCCTGCTCGACCGCACCTGGCGCGGGATCGCCGCCGAGCCGGCGCGCAGCGCCGACCCAGGCCTCACCGTCCCCGGGAGCCTGCTCGGCCCGGAGGTGCGCGCAGGTCGAGATCAGCTCGGCGAGGGCGACGACGGCATCGAGCTCGCCGGTGCCCGCGATCCGGACGAGGCCGTGCGCATAGAGATAGTCGCCGAGCAGCAGCGCCGTCTCGTCGTCGACGGGCTCGAAGAGGCGTGGGCGGCCGTAGTGGACGAGATAGCCCTCGTAGATCGTCTCGAGCCCGAGCGCGAACCGCTCGGGCGCCAGCGGCCCGAAGATCCCGAGTCGCTCCGGCGCGACGCGCAGCTGCTCGCCCCAGAGCGGGCTCTCCGCCGCCGCCTCGGCGGCGAGCGTGTCCCAGAGGTCAAGCGTCGAAGAAGTCGGCAACAGCCGCCACCGTCCGGTCGATATCGGCGTCCGAGTGGGCGAGCGAGACGAAGAGGCACTCGAACTGCGACGGCGCGACGTAGATGCCGCGCTCGAGCAGGTGGCGGAAGAGGGCGCCATACCGCTCCGTGTCGCTGCTCTGCGCGTCGGCGAAGTTGCGGATCTCCGGGCCGGGCGGAAACAGCGTCGCCATCGCACCGACGCGCTGCACGCGGCCGAAGGGCGACAGGCCCGCCTCCAGGCGGGAGCCCTTCTGTTCGAGCCGGTCGTAGAGACTCGGGTCGCGCAGGCGGCGCAGCACCGAGATGCCTGCCGCCGTGGCGAGCGGGTTCCCCGACAACGTGCCGGCCTGATAGACGTCCCCTGCGGGCGCAAGCCGCTCCATCACGTCAGCGCGGCCGCCGAATGCCGCCGCCGGCAGGCCGCCGCCCACGATCTTCCCCAGGATCGTCAGGTCGGGGTAGACGCCGTAGCGCTCCTGGGCGCCGCCGCGGGCGACGCGGAAACCGGTGATCACCTCGTCGAAGATGAGCAGCGCGCCCGAGGCGTCGCAGAGAGCACGGAGCGCCTCGAGGAAGCCGGGCGCCGGCGGCACGACGCCCATGTTTCCGGCGACCGGCTCGACGATGATCGCCGCGAGGCCTTCCCCGTAGCGCTCTACCGCGGCCGCGGTCGCGTCGAGATCGTTGTAGGTCGTGACGACCGTGTCCGCGGTCGTACCGGTCGGGACGCCGGGGCTGGACGGGATCCCAAGCGTGGCGAGGCCGGAGCCGGCACTCGCGAGCAAGCCGTCGGAATGCCCGTGGTAGCAGCCCGAGAACTTGAGGATGCGGTCGCGCCGCGTGGAGCCGCGCGCGAGCCGGACCGCGCTCATCGCGGCCTCGGTGCCGGAGGAGACGAGGCGCACCATCTCGATCGAAGGCACCGCGTCGACGATCTCCTCGGCGAGCTCGACCTCGGCCTCCGTCGGGGCGCCGAACGTCGTCCCGCGCGCCGCGGCGTCACGGATCGCGTCGAGCGTCTCGGGGTCGGCGTGCCCGAAGACGAGCGGCCCCCAGCTCAGCACCCAGTCGACGTAGCGCTTGCCGTCGACGTCCTCGACCTCCGAGCCGCTGCCGCTGCGAATGAAGACGGGCTCATCGAGCCCGACCGCGCGCATCGCGCGGACCGGCGAGTTGACGCCCCCGGGGATCAGCCGCTCGGCCCGCCGCGCGAGCTCGGAGCGCTGCCTCAGAGCCACGTCGCCTGGTCCTTCGTCCAGTACGATAAGACTTGGTCGGCGCCGGCCCGATTTATCGCCGTCAGCGACTCGAGCGCCGCCGCGCGCTCGTCCAGG
>JANMJY010000303.1:0-5922 GCA_031371615.1 Actinomycetes bacterium
GCGAGGCGAGGCCACTTCTCCCTGTAGGCAGGGTATGCGTACGACGGAGAGCCACCCGTACGTTCCGGCATCATGGCGGAGAGCTCGGCGAGCAGGAGGCAGAGCAGGTAGCCCGTGATGGTGATGACAACGATGATGGGAATCGAAGCCGCACCGAGCGTCGTCACCATGACCGGGGCGATGCCCGTGACGAGGATCGTGCCGGCGAGGCCGATTACAAAGGCACCCCACCAGTTGGTTTCCTGGGGTAGCCCGCCACCCGCGTAGTCGAGCTCTTGATCAGCAGACGACATCCGACCTCCTTGGGGAGCCCTGAGAGGTACCGAACCTCACACGATCGTGACACCGAACGCAAGGCATAACACCGACCCGGCAGAAGATGTGGAGCCTCTCTACATCTTCCTCGGCCGCTTTTCGCCCTTTGACGCACTGTCCGAGGAGGAGTTGCGCGAGCTCGTCTCGGCCACCGACCTGCTGACGGTCGATGCTGACGAGACGATCCTCGTCGAGGACGGGCCGCCTGCGCGCAATCTCTACGTCGTCCGCTCCGGGTCGGTCGCGCTGGTCCACGATGGCGAGTCCGTCGACGTGCTCGGTGTCGGTGAGGTGTTCGGCCACCCTTCCCTGCTGACCGGGCTCGCTCCGTCGTTCACGGTACGCGCGCACGAGGCCTCAGTCATCGTGCGCATCCCCGGGGAGTTGGGGCTCGCGACGCTGACCCGGCCGGAAGGAGTGGGCTTCGTCGCTCGGACACTGCGCGAGCGGCTGACGCGAACCGGCCACACCGTGCACGGGCTTCCGGCGCTCGCCACGATTCCCGTCGCCGACCTCATCAGTGGGCCGGCGTTGTTCTGCGAGGGGTCGGCGACGATCAGCAGGGCAGCCACGCTGATGACGGAGCATGACTCCTCGGCGCTAATCGTCCGGGACGGCGAGCTGCTGATCGTCACCGACGCGGACATCCGCGCACGCGTCGTCGCGGAACGGCTCTCGCCCGAGAACCCGGTGATCCGGATCGCGCGCCCGGCAGTCGTGGCCGAGCCGACGCGGCTCGCGGTCGACGTCGTGATCGACATGCTCGACCGCGGGGCCGACCATGTGGCGATCGTCGACGGCCGGACCGTGCTCGGCGTCGTCTCCTCGATCGACCTGATGGGAATCGAAAGCCGCAGCCCGTTCGCGCTCCGCCACCGGTTGCTGCAGGCGCAGGGCGAGGACGAGCTGGTCGCGGCCGCCGGCGGGCTCGGAGCGCTACTCGCCGCGCTCCTCGACGCCGGCCTCGCGGCGCCGCAGATCGGGAGAGTCCTCACACTCCAGTTCGACACGATCACCGGTCGCCTGCTCGACTTCGCACTGGCAAGCGAGGGCACACCGCCGGTGGCGTGGGCATGGCTCGCGTTTGGGAGCGCCGCCCGCCGCGAGCTGACGCTCGGCTCTGATCAGGAGCACGGCTTCGCGTACGCGGATCCCGCCGACCCTGAGGTCGACGCTCTACTCGAGCGCATCGCCGCGTCCGTGACGGCCGGGCTCGAGCGCTGTGGCTTCAAGCGCGACGCCAACGCCGTGCTGGCAGCGGAAAGCCTCTGGCGCATGCCGGCGAGCGCCTGGGCGCAGACGTTCGCGGATTGCCTGGCAAAGCCTGACCGCTCACACCTGATCCGCGCCACCGTCGCGTTCGACTTCCGCCTCGTCGCCGGTGGCCTCGAGATCACGCCGCCACTCGTGGAGCTGATCCGCTCCGCCAGGCAGCACCCCGACTTCGTGCGCCGCCTCGCACGCACTGCGACCGACTACAAGCCTCCCCTCGGCTTCCGCGGCGCACTCGCGACCGGCCGCGGCGACGGCTCGCCCGCGGGGAAGGTCGACGTCAAGCGCGGCGGGATGCTCCCGATCGTCAATCTCGCACGATTCCACGCGATCGTGAACCAGGTCACGATCTCCGCGACCCTCGATCGGCTCGTTGCCGCCGAACAGCTCGGGGCTCTTCCGCGCGAGGACGCGACCGCGCTGCGCGAAGCACTCGCGATCGCCTGGAAGGTGCGGCTGGAGCACCACGCGGCACAGATCGCCGCCGGTACGCCTCCGGACGACTTCGTGGATCCGACGGAGCTGCCGCCGCTGCTGCGCAACGATCTCCGCGAGGCGTTCCGCGCGATCGCGAGGGCACAAAAGCAGCTGTCGGTCTACACGCCGCTCGGGACGTAAGCCGCCCACTTGTCAGGGAAGGATCTCGAGGCCAAGCTCGCGGCCGACGACGTCGAAATGCCGCCGGTCGAGCGTCAGCACACGACCTCCGCGTCGATGGGCGCACGAGGCGACCATCGCATCGACTAGCCCGAGGGAGAGGCTCTGGTAGCGGTGCGTGGGTCGTCGAGCCGAAGAAACTCGGCCGCTAGCTGCTCGGCCAGTCCGGTGTGCCCGGATGCAGGTCATACGCGCCGCCGGGACGGCACTCGGGCGAGTGGTATTCGCCGGAGAGTGACGCCGCGTCGTCGGCGGCGACGCGGAGCGCGATCAGCCGGGCTGCTGCGGGCGCGACGCCGAGGCGAAGAGCGACGCGCTCGGTCGTCTGGATGGCATAGCACTGCGTGCGGCCCTCGTCGAGGATCCCGCGGAGGTGCCATGACTCGTGCGCCAGCGTGACGATGCCGTAGACGGCGCGGACGGTGTTCTGGTCGCAGCCGCCGCCGATCAGGCAGGCGAACGACGTCTGGTCGCGGCGCCAGACCCGCTCGAGGCCGCGACATGTCGTCGCCGAGAGGCTGGCTTTCTTGGCGGGCCGCCCGTGCGCGTCGAAGTCGACCCAGCCGGCGTTCGGCGTGATCTCGACGATCCGCGTCCAGAAGCCGGGGCAGCTGACGTCGACCTCGTGGAGGGCGATCTCGCTCGCCACGAGCGCCAGCCGGTTCTCGTTCTCCGCGCGGCGCACGAATTGCCAGGCGGAGAAGAGGATGACCGGGATCGTCAGGATGAGCAGGAGCCGCATGAGAGGGATATCGGCTTTGTCCGGCCGGAGGCGTAGCGTCAGTCCATGCGCCGCCGACGCAAGTCTCCCGCGACCGTGACCCGCTCCGGTGAGCCGCGACTGCGCCGGCTGCCGGAGCTCGTCCACCTGCCACGCCGCAGCCCGCTCTATCCCGAGCTCGCCCGCGCTCTCTGGGCCGCAGATGCGCTCCACGTCCTGCACTCCGACCTCGAACCCGTCCCGGTCCGCCCGACTGCGACGATCAGCCAGGCAGGCTGCTACCGGCTGCGCAAGGGCGATCCGGTCGACCTGCGCGTCTCGCGCCGGCATGGACGCGTGGCGCTCAGCTTCCTGCACGAGCTCGCTCACTTCCTCGACCACCAGCTGGGCTCTGAGCTCGGGCCGTCCTGGGCGTCCGGCCACCACGACTTCTTCGCGGACTGGCGCGCCGCCTCGGCCGAGCTGCCCTCGCGCCTGCCGGTCGGATCGAGCCGGTCGCGGCGGCGCTACTTCGATTCCGCGAAGGAGGTCTGGGCCCGCAGCTACGCGCAGACCGTGTTGACGCGTTCACGCGATCCCTGGCTGCAAGGCCACCTCGTCGGCCTGCTCGATCTGGACGACATGTTCATCTGGCCCGCTGCGGCGTTCGAGCCCGTCGCCGACGAGCTCGAGCGGGTGCTCGGGCGGCTAGGGCTGCTTCGGGTCGAGCTCGCCCTGGCTGTCTGATCCGAGCTCGATGCCCACAGCGAGTCCCGCCTCGAAGATGCGCGTCACCGGCGAGCGCAGGGCCTCACGCTCCTCCTCGGCGACCGCCATCGACTGGACGAGCGCATCCGAGTAGACCGTCTCCAGCCGGGCGACGCTGGCCAGGTCGCAGTGGTCCGCGATCACGGCGTGGCGACCGCGCTCCTGGACGGCATCCACGGCAACGCCAAGGAGAGTTGCCTCCAGCCTGGGCTCGTCGTTCAGGTGCACCCCGATCAGAAATCCGGCCGTGAACGCCTCGCCGCCGTACGAGACGACGGCGCCCCGGCCCTCCTCCTGCTTGCCGAGAACCGTCGACGAAGCGTCGACCGCGAGCCACTCGAGGTACTCCCAGTCGAGCCCGAGCCGTTCGACGAGCACCCGCGGCGAAGGTTCCACGCTGACGAGCGCGACCGCGCGCTCGAAATCGGCGGCGTCGAAGCTCTCGATCAGGCCGAGCTCGTCTTGACGCGGAGGATCCGCGCGGCCCACGACGGGAACCACCAGTTCCACTCGCCCATCAGCCGCATGATCGACGGCACGAGCAGCGCCCTGATCACGGTCGCATCGAAGACGATCCCGGCCGCGAGGCCGATCCCGAACTGCTTGATGTCGGTGCCGGGACCCGTCGAGAGCACGAAGAACGCGAACATGAGCACGAGCGCCGCGCTCGTCACGAGCTTGCCGGTCCGCGCCAGCCCGAGCGAGATCGCCTGAGCGGTGTCGCCGGTCTCGTCGTAGGCCTCCCGCATCCGCGTCAGCATGAAGACCTCGTAGTCCATCGAGAGGCCGTAGAGGAACGCGAAGATCATCAGCGGGATCCAGGAGATGATCGAGTCGGTCGCCGGGACGTTCCAGATCGCCACCGAACCGTGCCCCTTCTGGAAGATGAAGACGATGATCCCGTAGGCGGCGCCGAGCGAGACGAGGTTCAGAACCACAGCCTTGAGCGGCAGCAAGATCGACTTGAACGCACGCATCAGCAGCACGTACGTGAGCAGGATGACGAACAGGAGCACGTAGGGGAAGTTGCCGTAGACGGCGTCCACGAACTCGCGCTCCGTCGTCGGCAGCCCGGCCAGGGTCACCTTCGCCCCGGGGAGCTCGCTCTCGGCTGCGGGCAGGACGTCGTCCTTCAGCCGAGTGATCGTCGGCCTCGTCTTGCGGCTCGAACCGTCGGTGGCGGAGAACGCCTCGACGAGCGCGAAGCCGTCCGCGCGTGCCTGCGGGGGTGCCGACGCACCTGCGATCCCTTCGGTCTCGTCGAGCCGCGCGGCCAGCTGGTCGAGCTGCGCCGGCGTCGCGTCGCCCTCGACCGCGATCTGGAACGGCTTGTGCACGCCTTCGGTGATGCCGGCGTCGCGGAGCACCTGAGCGCCTTGGTGTGCGGGTCCGGCGCCGGGCAGATCCTTGGCCTGAGCGTCGGCCGGGTTGAGCTGGACGCCGAAGTAGAGCAGCACCGCCACGATCGCGAGCCCCGTCGCTGCGATCGGGAGCGGCCTGCGCACGACGAGGTGCGCCCACCGGTTCCAGAACCCCTTGTCCGGATCGTCGCTGCCCTCGACGAGGCGCCGTGGCAAGACGCGGACGCTGTTGATCCGGGGGCCCAGCGTGAAGAGCAGCGCCGGCAGGAGCGTGATCGCGGCCAGCACGGAGACGGCCGGGATCAGCATCCCGCCGATCCCGATCGAGCGAATGAAGGGCAGCGGCAGAATGATCATGCTGAGCAGACCCACCGCCACGGTCGAGCCGGAGACGATCACGGACCGGCCCGCGTGCTTCATCGTCTGGGCGATCGCAACATCGCGGTCGGCGCCGTGTCGGAGCTCCTCCCGGAAGCGGAAGATCATCAGCAGCGCGTAGTCGATGGCAACACCGAGTCCGACCAGCGCGACGAGGAACTGCACGATGATCGACACGTCCGTGATGTAAGTCAGCAGCCAGATCAACGAGAAGGTGTTGAGGATCGACGCGATCGCGATCAGCAGCGGCATCGCGACGGCCGGCAGCGTGCCGAAGGTGAAGAGCAGGATCACGAGCGCGCCCGCGCCGCCGATCAGCGCCTCGACGAGCACACTCGGCCCGTTGCTGGCATCCGCCGTCTTGCTGGCCTCGGCGTACAGGGCGTCGATGCCCGTGACATAACCGTCGACTCCGGGCGGCAGGGAGGCTGCGAGCGCTTCCTTCGTCGGGTCGAGGTCGACGCCCTCGAA
>JANMJY010000035.1:0-38224 GCA_031371615.1 Actinomycetes bacterium
GCACGGTCGCAGAGCCGGCCCATGTCGACCTCCTCGGCGAGGACGGTGAACCGGTGCGCGTCGAGCTTTGCCAGATCGAGGACGTCGTTGACGAGGCGGCCGAGCCGGTCCGCTGCATCCGCGACGATCGCGAGCGACTCCTCCTCCGCCTGCGGATCGGTGACGACGCCCTCACGGAGCGCGGCCACGTGGCCGCGGATCGCAGTCAACGGCGTCCGCAACTCGTGGGAGACGGACATGAGGAAGTTGCGCTCGAGCTCCTCGGACTCTGCGAGTCGCGCGGTCATCTCGTGGAACCGGTCGGCGAGGTGACCGATCTCGCCGCCACCCCGGACTTCGGGCACCTGAACCTCGTACTGGCCCTTTGCCACCTCGTCCATCGCCCGGGAGAGCGCGAGCACGGGCATCGTGATCCGCCGCGAGAGGTACAGCGCGAGCCCGCCGACGACTACGAGGGCAACGAGGAACGCAATTGCCAGGCGAGACAGGAGGGTAAGCCAGGTCTCACGCAGCTCGGCTTTCGGCTTCGCCACGATCAGGTAGCCGAAGACAGCGCCGCCGCCCGGCTGGATCGGGTGCGCAGCGGCAAGAAAAGGCAGATGCTCGCCCGGCGGCTCGAACTCGAACGTGACGATCCGGTTTCCCGACAGGTCGACGCCGACGTCCGAGCGCGCGATCCGGGTCAGGCCGCTGTCCTCCCCGGGCGAGAGCGACTGTCCGACGTAGAACAGGCGGTCACCGGTCGCTGCCTCGAGCTTGGCCGCAGCGAACGCAGGTGCGGCTTTCTGCTCGTCCACGGCCCGCACGGCCGACTCGGCATACAGCTGGGCCAGCCCGCTCGCGTTGCGGCGAAGATCGTTCAGCGTGGCATTGCGCGTGTAATCCTGGAAGAGCCGCAGCGCGATCAGGCTCGTGACGAGCCCGGCGAGCGCGATCCCCGCCAGGAAGAGCGCCGGCAGGCGAAAGCGCAGGGACTTGAGCATGGGGCTACTTAAGCAGCAGGAGCGGGAGCCCGGTCGGGGCCGACCTTGTAGCCGACACCCCAAACGGTCACGATCGGCGACGCCTCGCCGAGCTTGCGGCGCAGCTGCCGCACGTGCACGTCGACTGTGCGCGTGTCGCCGGCGAACGTATACCCCCAGACCCGCTCGAGCAGTTGGTCGCGCGTGAGCACGAGGCCCTTGTGGTCGAGCAGCTCCCAGAGCAGATCGAATTCCTTGGGCGCGAGCTGGATCTCCTCCTCGCCGACCTTCACCTCGCGCCGGCCGGCATTGATCGAGAGATCGCCGTGGTGCAGCTCCTCCTCGACGTCACGCCGCCGCTCGGGCGCCGCGCGGCGGAGCACGCTCTTCACGCGGGCGACCAATTCGCGGGGGTTAAAAGGTTTGGTCAGGTAGTCGTCCGCGCCGACCTCGAGCCCGATGATCTTGTCGACGTCCTCGTCGCGGGCGGTCAGCATCAGGATCGGCACGTCCGACGTCTTGCGCACACGCCGGCAGATCTCGATCCCGTCGATGTCGGGGAGCATCAGGTCGAGGATGATGAGGGCCGGCGCCTCGGACGCGACCTGCGCCAGCGCGGCGCTGCCGGTCGTGACCGCGCGCACGTCATAGCCGGCGTTCTTGAGATAGAGCGACACGAACGATGCGATCGACGCCTCGTCCTCGACGACCAAGATCGTCTGAGCCCCAGCGGTCATCCGGCAGCTGCGGCGCCGACGAGGTTCTTCTTGCCGCGCTCGTTGCCGAGCTGGAAGCGTTTGGTGAACTCCGGGAGCGGCTTGCAGCTCGCGCGGTCGCTGCGGCAATCGGCGCCGTCGAGCGCGTAAACGCCGGGGTCGGCGGCTACGCCGGCGGTGATCGAGCCGGAGCCCTTGGCCACGACCGAGAGATCGATGCCGCGTCCCTCGATGACGATCCGGTAGTTGCCGCCGATCAGGCGGAAGCGAAGGCCGATGCCGCCGTAGCGGATCCCGTTCTCGCCGACGAAGCGCACGGGCTGGTCGTCGCCGACGACGTACGGCTCGTATGCATCTTCCGGGGAGAGGTCGTAGATGGTGACCGAGCCGCGCTCGATTCGGCCGATCACGCCGCCGCGGGCTTGCAGCGTCACCTTGCCGACGCCGTCCTCGACCGAGAGCGTTCCCTCGCCGCCGCTCAGGGCAGCGACCCCCGCAACCGGGAGCGCGAACGCGAGCAAGCCGAGTAGGACCAGGGTCTTCCGCATCAGGCTTGCAGTATCGGCACGCCGCGTGTGCCGAGGGTCATGGTCATGTAAGGAAAGTGTAAGCGCCGCTGGGGTTGTAGGCCATACCTCGTCCTACCCAATTCCGCCCTGGGTTAATACTCGTAAAAGCCGCGGCCGGACTTGCGTCCGAGCAGGCCCGCGTTTCGCATCGCGACCAGGCGCGGCGGCGGTGCCATCCGCTGCTCGCGCGTCTTCTCGTACAGCGCCTCGGACGCGTGAACGTGGACGTCGATGCCGACCAGGTCGACGAGCGCACACGGCCCCATGGGCCAGCCGGCGCCGTTCTTCAGTCCCGTGTCGAGGTCCTCGGGTGACACGCGCGCCTCGTCGAGCACGCGGATGCAGTCGTTCAGCAGCGGGATGAGAACGCGGTTGACGACGAATCCCGGCGTGTCGTGGCAGCGGATCGGCGTCTTGCCAATCCGCTCGCCGAACGCGTACGCCGTCTCGCACGGATCGTCGGCGGTGAGCTCGGCCCGGACGATCTCGACCAGCGGCATCAGCGGCGCGGGATTGAAGAAGTGCATGCCGACCACGCGCTCGGGCCTGGTTGCCGCCGCCGCGATCTCGGTAACGGAGAGCGCCGACGTGTTCGTCGCGAGCACCGCAGCGGGCCTGCAGATCCGGTCGAGCTCGGCGAAGAGCTCGCGTTTCGGCTCGAGCTCTTCGACGATCGCCTCGATCACGAGGTCGCAGTCGGCGAAGGCGTCGAGCTCGGTCGTCAGCGTCAGCCGCGCGACCGCCTCGTCGCATGCCGTCTGCTCCAGCTGGCCCTTCTCGACCTTGCGGGTGAGAAAGTGGCCGATCGTGTCGCGCGCCTTCTCGCCCAGTTCGGCCGTGACCTCACGCCCGATCGTGTCGACGCCGGCTTCGACGCACAGCTGCGCGATCCCGGCGCCCATCGCCCCGAGCCCGACCACCCCGACCTTCCGGATCTCCCCCATCGGCGGCCGATCCTACAGCGACCGCCAGAGCGTGACCAGCAGGGCTACCTGCAGCAGGTAGGTGAGCCCGACCAGAGAGGGAGACTTAACAAACAGACACGAGTGGTGCGAGCAGCACGCACGCGACGATCGTCGACGAGCTCCAGGAGAAAGAAGTTGGCGAGCAGCAGCACGAGCAGGCTCGCGCAGCTGTCGACGAAGCGGAGTGCTCTCGGACCACATGCCGGAGCGACGATAGCCCGTCGCCGGCGAGGTACCGGAAACCGGTTACCGCGCGATCTCCCAGATGTGGCCGCCTGGATCCTTGAAGCTGGCGGTCCGCACGCCCCAAGGGCGATCCAGCGGGCCGTTCAGCAGTTCGACGCCCCGGGCAGTCAGCTCGGTGCACGTCGCATCCACATCGTCGACCTCGATGGTGAGCTGAAGGCCGGCACCCGCTTCGCTGCCAGCCACGGTCGCAGGGTCGATGAGCTCCCGCGCCGCTGTCGTCTTCAGGAGGTTGATGAGCGTGTTCCCGAAGTTGAAAACGGCGGAGTCGTCGTCCTCGAACACCACCGGCAGGCCGAAGACCTCCTGGTAGAACCCCTTCGCTTCCGCCACGTCCTCGACGAACAGCGTGATCGCACTGACGCCCTTCGGCCACGCGGAGCCTCTCTCACTGTTCGTCACGTCGATCCTCCCTCGGCTAGACGCGCTCGACGACCGCGGCAATCGCCTGGCCGAAACCGATGCACATGCAGGCGATCCCGTGCCGCGCCTCGCGGCGCTCGAGCTCGTTCAGGAGCGTCGCCGTCACACGCGCACCCGTCGCCCCGAGCGGATGGCCGAGCGAGATGCCGCCGCCGTTCGGGTTGATGTCGTCGAAGCGGTCCTCGAGCCCCGCGTCGTGCGCAAACTGGAGCACGACCGATGCGAACGCCTCGTTCACCTCGATCACCGAGATGTCGTCCCACCCGAGCCCGGCCTTCTCGAGTGCGCTGCGGCACGCCTCGGGATTGCCGTGGAGCATGCGGTACGGGTCGACCCCGGCAAGGCCGAAGGAGACGAAGCGAGCGCGCGGCGCGAGTCCGAGCCGGGCCGCAGCCGCTTCGCTCGTCACGAGCACGGCGGCGGCTCCGTCGACGATCTGGCTCGAGTTTCCCGCAGTGACGACGCCGTCCGGGAGGAACGCCGGCTGGAGAGAGGCGAGCTTCTCGGCGGAGGTGTCAGCGCGTGGCGCCTCGTCCACCGCGAAGAGGACGGCAGCCCCCGCGGCCGACACCTCGACCGGCACGATCTCGTTCTCAAAGTTGCCGGCGTCGATCGCCGCGAGCGCGCGGCGGTGCGACTCGAGCGAGTACGCGTCGAGGGACTCCCGCGAGAGGTTCCACTCCGACGCGAGCGCCTCGGCTGAGATTCCCTGCGGCACGATCTGCCAGCGCTCGTGCAGCTTGTCGGAGAGGTCGCCGCCGTTCGAGCCCATCGGCACGCGCGACATCATCTCGACGCCTGCCGAGACGACGACGTCGAGCTGCCCGGCCCAAATCGCGGCGGCCGCGTTGAAGTTCGTCTGCATCGAGGAGCCGCACTGGCGGTCGACCGTCGTCCCACAGACGGTCTCCGGCCAGCCGGCAACCATCGGCGCCATCCGGCCGATGTTCCAGCCCTGCTCGCCGATCTGCGTCACGCAACCCATCTGCACGTCCTCGACCTCCGCCGGATCGAGATCGTGGCGGGCAACCAGGCCGTTCAGGACCTGGGCCGCGAGCTCGTCGCCACGCGTCCCGGCCAGAGAGCCGTTGCGGCGCCCGATCGGGCTGCGAACCGCGTCGACGATCAGCGCTTCCGAGGCCATAGGCGGAGCATAGACTCAGCGCGTGGCAACGACGGCATCCGAACAGAAGCTCCTGATCGCCGGCGAATGGGTCGAGACGGGCAGCTGGGTAGAGGTGCGCTCGCCGTACTCCGGCGAGTTGATCGGGCGGGTGGCCAAGGCGGGTGTCGCGGAGGCTCGGCGGGCGATCGACGCCGCGGAGGCGGCGATGCGCGACCCACTGCCCGCGCACAAGCGCGCCGAGATCCTGGTCAAGGTCGCCGGCTACCTCGGCCGCCGCCACGAAGAGGTCGCGCAGACGATCTCCGCCGAAGCCGGGAAGCCGCTCAAGGCGGCCCGGGTCGAGGCTTCGCGGGCAATGTCGACCTTCACGATGGCCGCCGTCGAGGCGCGGAAGCTGACCGGAGAGATGGTGCCGATGGATGCTTCGCAGGCCGGAGCCGGGAAGCTCGCGTTCACTCTGCGGCAGCCGATCGGAATCGTCGGGGCGATCTCGCCCTTCAACTTCCCGCTCAACCTCGTCGCGCACAAGGTCGCGCCCGCCCTCGCGGCCGGCTGCGCTGTTGTCCTCAAGCCTGCCTCGCAGACGCCATTCTCGGCGCTGTTGCTCGCCGAGCTCGAGCAGGAAGCGGGCTTGCCGGCCGGCTGGCTGAACGTGCTCGTCGGGCCTGCGTCGGAGATCGGGGACGTGCTGATCGACGACGAGCGCGTGCGCGCGATCACCTTCACCGGCTCGGGCGAGGTGGGTTGGAAAATCGCGGAGCGCGCGCCGCGCAAGCGCGTCAACCTGGAGCTCGGGAACGCCACTCCGGTGATCGTCGAGTCCGACGCGGACCTCGAGGACGCGGCGACCCGGCTGGCCGCGAACGCGTTCTCGTTCGCCGGCCAGAGCTGCATCTCGGTGCAGCGCGTCTACGTCCAGCGAGAGGCCTACGACGAGCTCCTCTCGCGCCTCCTGCCCAAGGTCGAGGCGCTCGTGGTCGGCGACCCCGCTGACGAGACGACCGACGTCGGCCCGCTGATCGACGCCGGTGCGCGCGACCGCGTGCTCGCGTGGATCGAGGAGGCGCGAGCCGGAGGCGCGCAGATCCTGACCGGCGGGCAAACGGAGGGCGAACTGCTCCGCCCGACCGTGATCGCGGACGCGGGTCCCGAGCTGAAGGTCTCCTGCGAGGAGGTCTTCGGGCCGGTCTGCACCGTCAACGCCTACGACACGCTCGACGAGGCGATCGAGCTCGCGAACGGGACACGCTACGGGCTGCAGGCGGGCATCTTCACGGGCTCGATCAAGTCCGCGCTCGCCGCGGCGCAGCGGCTCGAGTTCGGCGGCGTCACCGTGAACGAGGCGCCCACCTTCCGGGCCGACCAGATGCCCTATGGCGGCGTCAAGGACTCCGGCAACACGCGCGAAGGCCCCGCCTACGCGGTGCGCGAGCTAACCGAGGACCGCCTCGTCGTGCTGCAGCTCTAGCCGCAAGGGACGCTCCGGAGCGGTTAGTAGACTCGGCGCGTGCGCTTCCCGCTCCTGCGACGACTGCTGCGGCAGGCGCCCGTGTCCGACGCCGGCGTCCCGGCGGCCCCGCCACGCAGGCGGCGTCCGGCTCCGCCGCCGGGCGAGCTCCGGCGCGAGCGACGGGCGCTCCTGCGCCTCCGGGAGCAGAAGCTGCGCGACCTCGGCGGGCTCTCTCTGGAGATGTACCGCCGCGACCGCTTTCGGGAGGACCTTCTGCTCGAGCGCTGCGCCGAGCTGATCGGCCTCGAGGCGCGCATTCATGAGCTCGACATCCTGCTCGGCGTCGTTCGTCCCTCCCGCGCCGCGCCCCGCACCGCCCGCTGCGACTGTGGCGCGCCCCTGCTCTGGGGCTCGCGCTTCTGCGCTTCGTGCGGCCGTCCGGTCACGGCCGGCGCCGCAGGGTCGGCAGGAGGAGGCCGGTGACCGATTCGACTGCGCTCCACTGCCCGCGCTGTAATGCGGTCGTGCAGCCGGGTCAGGAGTACTGCCTCGACTGCGGCGGACGGCTGGGGCACGCCCGTCCGGGCGCCGTCGAACGGGCATCGGTCGGCGTGGCGGAGCGCCACCCCTGGGCTGGGGCGTGGCTTCTGCCGGCGCTGCTCGGACTGGTCATCGCGGTCCTTGGCACAGGCGCTGCGATCGCGATCTCCGACAACGGAGAGGAGACGAGCGCCGTCTCGACCGCGACCGGAGGCAGCCTCACCGTCACCAACACCGGCTCGACGCTGACTGCGCCGGAGCCGACGACCACAGCCGCGACGACGGCCGCGACCACGACCGCCCCGGCGGCCACGACGACCGCACCGGCGACGCCGCCGAACCCCGCCTCGGTCACCTGGCCGCGGAAACAGCGCGGCTGGACGATCGTTCTCCTCTCACTCCCCCAGACCAACGGCCGGAGCGCCGCTGCCGCCAAGGCGACGGAGGCTCGTCAGGGCGGACTGCGGCGCGTGGGGGTCCTCGACTCGTCCCACTATGCGAGCCTCCACCCCGGCTACTACGTCGTTTTCGCCGGGATCTACGACACCGAGGCAGAGGCGTCGAGCGCCTTGCAGCGCGCCAAGGCGGTCTTCCCGAACGCCTACCAGCGCGAGATCGTGCCGTAACCGACAGGTGTAGAGATCACCTCGAACGGGCATTTGCGCTCGAACGGTGCCGAGGCGGGCGGGAACCGTTTACACGCCGGACACTAAAGTAAACGACTTTGTAACAGCCCGGGTTGTCCGTATACTCAGTTTCGACAATCCCGCCGAATGCCAACTTTCGGCCTGCTTACGGGACAGAACAGGGAGCGATGACCCCTCAGATGGAAGCCCAACTCATGCAACTTCAAACGTGTATGTATCAGTATTCGAGAGCGATTTACCGGTCGATCAAGGACTTGATCGACCCCTATTCTGAGCCTGACGCGCAACTCGAGTCCCGTCGTGCCGTACTCGATCAGTGCCAGCAGACGATGGAGCGGCTCGCGGCCGACCCGCACTATTTCGCGAAGCCGGATCGGGCGCTTTTCCAGGATATTCGCCGTTTCTTCCCGATCACTGCACAGGCACAGGTCGCTTGGGCCGTGAAGGAAGGCGTCGGCGCCGCGGTCGCCTTCATCGAGGAGCAGCTCGAGGCCGGCGCGCTCGACGGCGGCATCGCCCGCTGCCGCGCCACGACCCGCAAGGGCAAGCCCTGTCAGCGCACGCCGCTGCCGGAGCGCGACTACTGCCCGTCCCACCAGCACCTCGAGCGATCCCTGGCCGCGGCCTAGATTTTCGGGCGAGCGGCTAAGCTCGCCTCTGTGTCACACGACACCGACAAGCTGATCCGTCAGCTCTCCCTCGTCGCGTTCCTGATGGCGGAGCGCCGGCCGCTGACGGCGCGCGACGTCAAGGGCAACGTCGAGGGCTACTCGGAGATGTCCGACGAGGCCTTCGCGCGGCGCTTCTACTCGGACCGCGCGGAGCTGATCGGGCTTGGCGTGCCGCTCCACTCGCAGCGCGATGAGTTCACGGGCGAGGAGCTCTACACGCTCCGCTCCGAGAACTACTTCCTCGACAAGCTCGAGCTCGACGACGACGAGCTGGCGGCGCTCCAGACGGCGCTGTACATGCTCGAAGGGACGTTTGCGTACGCCGAGCCGCTGCGGCTGGCGTTGCAGAACCTGGCGCTCGGCCGGCCCGGCTTCGACGATGCGCCGACCGACACAGCCTCCCGCGTCCAGGTGCGGGACGCCGACTACTCGCCCGAGATGGCCGGCCGGCTCTCGAAGCTCGAGTCCGCGATCTCGAAGCAGCGCACGATCAAGTTCAGCTACTGGTCGCCGCGCCGCGACGCCGTCCGCGAGCGCTCGCTGAACCCCTACGCGCTCCGGCGCGACCGCGGCACCTGGTACGTCGTCGGCGAGGATCTCGACTCGAGCGACGTACGCACGTTCCGGGTCTCGCGGATCCGCAGCGACATCCGCTTCGCAACCCGGCGCGAGCGCGACTTCCGGCTGCCCTCGGACTTCGACGTCGATGCCTACCGCGTCGGCGAAGACTGGCAGCACGGCCCGGTCGCCGGCACGGCGCGCATCGAGGTGAACGGTGACACCGCCTGGTGGGTGCATCGCACCCTGCGCGAAGCCGGCACGCTCGCCGACGGCGTCTTCGAGACGGACTACGCGGCCGTCGAGCCGCTCGCGGGCTGGGTGCTGCGGCAGAACGGCCGTGCCGTGCCGCTCGAGCCGGAGGAGCTGCGGATCGCCTGCGCCGAAGGTCTCCGGCGCGTCCGCGAGGCGCACGAGGCGGAACCGCCGAAGCTCGCACGCGTGAAGACGGTTCCCGTCCCGACGGATGCCGTCGAGCGCCCCGCGCCGCCGGTGGCGCCCGAGCGCTTCGCGGTGTTGCAGGCGCTGCTTGCCCACCTGCTCGCCGCCTGCGGCGAGGGCCGCGACGCGCGGCTCGACGCGGACGAGCTGGCCGAGCGCTTCTCGATCCCCCGCGACGAGCTCCAGGAGCACCTGTCGCTCCTCAACCTCGTCAACTTCGGCGGCGGCTGCTACACGGTCTACGCCGAGCTCGACGGTAACGCGGTTCGTGTCGACAAGGAGCTCTACGGCGACGTCTTCCGGCTCGCGCCTCGCCTGACACCGCTCGAAGCCCGGGCGATCCATCTCGCGCTCGACATCGTCGGGCCGTCGATCGCGGCGCAGGTGCACACGCCGCTCGACCGGGTCCGCAAGAAGCTCGAGGAGACCTTCGGGCAGTTCGAGGATCACCAGACGCCGCAATCGGGCACGGAGAGCGACGAGGAAGGGCTCGTCGCCACCTTCTCGGACGCGATCGAGCAGCGGCGCGTGGTGGCGATCGACTATCTGAAGGACAACGACGAGGCCCCGTCCGAGCGGCTCGTCGAGCCGTACACGCTCGAGCGTGCGCTGCCGAACTGGCTCATCCACACATGGGACCGCTCTGCCGACGCCGGGCGCTCGTTCCGACTCGACCGGATGCGGTCCGCACGGTTGACGGACGAGACGTTCGAGCCGCGCGAGGGCTTCGATCCGCACTTCCTCGAGGACACGCGCCAGGTGCGCGTTCGCTACGGGAAGCCGGTGGCGCGCTACCGCGTGGAGCGCGGCGCCGTGCGGCTCACGGACGGATCGGCGCTCGCGACGCTCCGCGTCGGCACGAGCGACTGGCTGACCGGCGAGATCCTCGCGGACCGCGGCGAGGCGGTCGTGCTCGAGCCCGCCGAGATCCGGCCGGCGATCGCGGAGCGAGCCGCTCAGCTGCTGCGTGAGCTGCGGCTGACCCGCGTCAAGCTGCCCGGATAGCTCACTCAGCCGACCGGGAGCGCCAACGTGAACGTGGCGCCCTGCCCGGGCCGCGACTCGACGGTGACCGAGCCGCCGTGCGCCTCCGCGAACGAGCGTGCGAGGAAGAGCCCGAGGCCCGAGCCTGGCTTCGAGCCGCCGCCGGCTCGCCCGAACTTCTCGAAGATCTGACCCTGGTCCTCGAGCGCGATCCCCGGGCCCGAGTCCCGGACGCGCAGGAACACGTGACCGTCCACCGCCTCGGCCTCGACGCTGACCTCGGCGCCCGACACCGAGTATTTGACGGCGTTCGCGACCAGGTTGTCGATCAGCTGCCGCAGCCGGTCGGCATCGCCGCGGACGTGCGGCAGTATCGACGGCAGCTCGCTCGAGAGCCGCACCTCGTCCTGACCGAGCTCCGCGGCGGCGACCGAGTCGCGTACGACCGCCGCGAGATCGACGTCCGAGAAGGTGTAGCCGAAAGTTCCGGCCTCGATCCTGGAGGTGTCGAGGACGTCGCCGATGAGCGTGGAGAGCCGGGTCGTCTCGTCCGCGATCACGGCGAGGAATGCCTCGCGCTGCTCGGGCCGAAGCTGGCGCCAGCGTTGCTGCAGCGTCCGGGCGGAGCCGATCACCGCCGCCATCGGGCTGCGCAGCTCGTGCGAGACCAGCGAGACGAAATCGGCGCGCAGCGAAGACAGGCGGCGGAGTTCCTCCACGGTCGCGCGCTCGGCCTCGTAGGCCCGCAGGTTCTGGACCGCGGTCGCGACGAGCCGGCCGAGCAGTGTCACGAGCTCGATCTCCTCGGCCCGGAAGGACGCGGGCTCGCTGCGCGAGATCGCGAGGGCCCCGATCGCCCGGGTCCCGAGCTGCAGGACCGAGGAATTCCCCCTCCGCGATTCCGGCGGTCGCCATCACCACCGCGCCGCTTCCCTCGACGAGGAGGATCGCGGCGCGATCGAAGGGTAGGAGGCCACGCAACTCCTGGACGAAAGCCGCGAAAGCCACGTCGAGATCGAGCGAGGAGCCGAGCGCGCGGGCGGCGCGGCTCGTGGCCTCGCGCACGTCGATGCGCCGTCCGAGCTCGTCGCGGAGCCGCTCGGCTTCCGCGGCACGCTCCTCGGCGGCGCGCGCCTGGCCGCGCTCCATGTCGACGAGACGCCCGACGATGGCGCCAAGTGCCAGGGCGATCAGCCCCCGGAGTACGATCGAATCGATCTCCGCCGGGTGGCCGAACTCGGAGTGGCGCCACAGCTCCACCGCCGCGAAGATCGGCACCGCCAGCACCGCAACGAGCAGGCCGCCGCGCAGGCGGAAGAAGAGCGCCGCCTCGAGCACCACAAGGTAGAGCAGAGTGCGAAGCGGCTGGCCGGGCTCCCAGGTGTAGACGAGCAGCAGAGCGGCGATGAGGCCAAAGTCGGCGGCGACGTTCAGGATCGCGAGCCGCCGGAGGCGACCTCGCCAGCCGAGCGTCAGCGCAAGGAGGGCCGCGGCCACGAGTGTCTGCAGGGCAAGCAACCACCAGGCGGCAGCCTCGTAGCCCGGTGGGAAGTTCGACCGGTCCATCAGCAGTTTTGCGAGCGCGAGCGGGACGATCGCGACTCGGGCGACGGAGAGGATCCGGATCAGCTTCACGCACGGCTCCGCTCGTCGATCCGCGCGAGCGCCCATTCGGCGTGCTCGCGGAGCAGCGTGTCCTCGCCCTCCGCGTACTGCGCCACCTTTGCCCGCTCGGCGGCGCCGCCGACGTTGCCCGCGGCAACGAGCGCGTTCCGGCGCAGCCAGCGCGGATCGTTCCGGGGCACGTAGAGACGGTCGTACCGTTCGATCAGCTCCTCACCTTCCGCTTCGAGCCAGTCGAGCAGCGAGACCGTCGGCTCGGCCGCGAGGGCAGGCGGCTCGGCGGCGCGGCGCTTCTCGACGCCGCGGTTCCAGGGGCAGACGTCCTGGCAGATGTCGCAGCCGTAGACGAGCGAGCCGAGCGCCGCCCGGTAGGGCTCCGGGATGGCCGCGGGCGCCTGCGTCCAGTAGGAGAGGCACCGTGTCGAGTCGAGCGTGCCGGGCTCGTCCAGCGCGCCCGTCGGGCAGGCGTCGATGCAGAGCGTGCACGAGCCGCAGCCGGCGTCGAGAGGAGCGGAAGCCTCCACCTCCTGATCGCTGACGAGCGTGCCGAGCACGACCCACGATCCGTGCCGCCTCGTGATCAGGAGAGTGTTCTTGCCGTAGAAGCCGACGCCGGCCCTCGCGCCGCCCTCGCGATCGACGTGGTCGTTCGCGTCGACGAGCACCCGGTACTCGCCGCCGAGCCGGCCACCGAGCTCGTCGAGCTTCTCGCGCAGCTCCGCGTAGCGGTCGGCCCACGTGTAGCGCGCCAGCCGCCCTTCTCCCATCCCCGGCTCAGCGGCAGGCCCGTAGTAGCAGAGAGCCGCCGAGATCACCGTCCGCGCTCCCGGCAGCAACGACTCCGGGTGGCAGGAGACCTCAGGCCGGCGCATCGTGAAGCCCATCCCGGCGAAGAGGCCACGCGCCCTCCGGTCGCGGATGTGGCGCTCCGTGTCCTCGTACGGGGCCGCGGGCGCAGCGCCGACCGCATCGAGGCCGAGCTCCGCACCGACCCGGGCCAGCTCAGCGGCGGTCATGACAGGATTGTGCCCGTGAAGGCAATTCGAATCCACGCGGATGGCGGGCCGGAGGTGCTGCAGTACGAGGACGCCCCCGATCCTGTGGCCGCGCCGGGCGAGGTTCTGATCTCGCTGCGTGCGGCGTCACTCAACCACCTGGACCTCTGGGTCCGGAAGGGGCTCCCGTCGGTGCCGAAGCCGCGGATCCTGGGGGCTGACGGCGCCGGCGTCAGGGTCGACAACGGCGAACGGGTGGTGATCAATCCCGGGCTCGAGCACGGCGCAGTGATCAGCGTGATCGGGGAGCACACGGACGGAACGCACTGCGAGCTGATCGCGGTGCCGGAGGGCAACGTGTTTCCGCTCGACGACTCGATCGACTTCGAGACCGCCGCCGCGTTCCCGCTCGTCTACGAGACCGCTTACCGGATGCTCGTCGCGAAAGCCCAGCTCCGGGAAGGCGAGTGGGTGCTGATCTGGGGAATCGGTGGCGGCGTTGCGACCGCTGCGTTCGAGATCGCCCGTGCCGTCGGCGCGAAGACGCTCGTCACCTCCTCGTCGGAGAAGAAGCTCGAGACCGCTCGCGACTGGGGCGCCGATCTGGCGGTCGGCCACGGCGACGCCGCGGCCGCAGCCAAGGAGATCGGCGGCGTCGACGTGGTCGTCGAGACGGTCGGCGAGGCGACGTGGAAGGACTCGCTCGCGGCAGTCAAGCCCGGCGGCCGGGTGACGGTGTGCGGAGCGACGAGCGGCCCCAACCCACCGGCCCAGCTGCACCGGTTCTGGTGGAAGCAGTTGACGATCTACGGCTCGACGATGGGGACGCGCGACGACTTTCTCGGCGCCTACGAGCTGGTGCGCAGCGGCCGAGCGCGTGTACACGTCGACTCGGTCTTCCCGCTTGCGCAGGCCCGGGCCGCCCACGAGCGGATGGAGCGTGGCGAGCAGCTCGGCAAGATCGTCCTCTCGATCCCGGGCTGAGCTGCTTACGGATTCCAGCTGCCGCGCAGGAAGCGCACGACGAGCACCGACATCAGCAGCAGCGGCAGACCGACCAGCAGCACCAGGCCTGCGAATGCCCACGGCGACCCGCTGTCAAGGCTCGGAAGCGCCGGAAGATCCACGTTGGCGCCGAGGACGTTGCCGCGATCCGGAGTCGGCGGAGCCGACTTCCTGCCCGACGCCTTGGCTTTCGGGGTCGCGCTGGCCGGCGCCGGCTGGGTTTGGCGCGAGAAAACCGCGCGGCCCGGCGCGAGCGCTTCGATCCGACTCCGGGAGGCCAGCCCCCCACCGGCGTCACACGCTGCCCGGCGGGCCTGCGCGTCTCCGAGGAGGATCGTGCGCCGCGGCGACACGACCTTCACGAGCAGCGGCTCTCCGACCTGCGCGCGTGACGAAGCACGGGTGAGCGACAGGATGTAGACGCCGGGCAGGATCGGCCTGTGCCCGATGCGGCCGCGGAAGTCGAGGCGGTTGAGGCCGCGCACGCCGCGGATCCGCGACGTGCCTGCAGGCCGGCACGAGGGTGCGGGGCCACGCAGAGTCAGCAAGAGCCTCTGTTGCCGCCGCAACGTGAACCTGATTCGCACCTGGACTCGCCCGCCCGCCCGCGTGGTTCTGGCGCGTGGCCCGGCCTGGGCGAGCTTTCCCGTGCCACCCTTGGTCGCGCGAGACCGGGCAGGCGACGCCGAGCTCGAGCCGAGGAACGATGAGGAGCTCTTCGGCGACGCCGCCGAAGGTGAGGCGGTGGGCACGGGCAGGGCCGGCGCAGGCACGCGAGGTGCGGGCGCGCTCGGAGTGGACACAGCCGGAACCGACACGGTCGGCGCGGGTGGCGGGCCCGGCACCGTCACGGCCACTGTCGTGACCGGAGTGGAGACAGTCGGCACCGACACGCTGGAGGGGACACTGACAGGCGGGTCGAGCGCAGGACTCGTCGCGCCGAGCGCCTGCGCGGCAACGATCCCCACGGCGAGGAGGGCTGTAGCAGCTAGGGCCGTCAGGGCCCGGATCAGTCTGAACATGCGCTCACCCTCGTGTGAAACGGCCGAGCGTTCGGGCCGGATACTCCGGCGAAGCGGGAATTGCCGGTCGAAACGTGAATACGATTGCGGCTATGGCCAAGGTACGACCATCCGACGTGCTCTTCTGGCTGCTGGCGCTGCTGGCGCTGGCGTCGGTTGTCCTGTTCATGCTCGTGCTCTCCGGTGCCGTCGCGATCGACTCCGCCACAACCGCGAGCCAGACCGCCGGGACGACGAAGACGACCGCTGCAGCTCCGACGAGCCCGACGGCTAAGAAGGCCAAGCCGAAAGCCGCCGCGGCCCCGAAGGCGACGCCGGAAACCGCGACGCAGGAGACTGCCACGCAGCCAACACCCACCCCCGCGCAGAAGCCCGCTCAGGCGACCACGGTCGTTCTGACCGCGACGCGCGGGGACTGCTGGTTCCAGGCGCGTGCCGGCTCCGCGCAAGGCAAGGTGCTCGACGAGCGCGTCCTGAGTCAGGGCGAGTCGATCAGCCTCAAGAGCAAGACCGTCTGGCTCACCGTCGGCGCCTCCGGAAACCTCGACGTGACAGTCAACGGCAAGCCGCAAGCGCTCGCGGCCGGCACCGTCTCCGTCGTCCTTAGCGCGAACGGGTCCGCGAACTAAGCGGTACTAGCCGAAGCCGAGGATGAACTTGGCGTCGTCCGACATCTTGTCCGGCGACCACGGCGGGTCGAAGGTCAGTTCGACCTCGACCTCGTCGACGCCCTCGACGGACGAGGCCGCCTCGTGGATCGACTCTTGGATCATCTGCCCGGCCGGACAGCCCATCGACGTGAGAGTGTGGATCACCTTCACCTTGGGGCCTTCGATCTCGACGTCGTAGAACAGCCCGAGCTCGACGATATCCATCCCGAGCTCCGGGTCCTCGACCGTGTGCAGCGCTTCGACGATCTCTTCGCGTGTAGCCATGCCCCTAGGCTAGCCGAGGGAGTTACCCGAGGAGGCGCACTTCCTCCCTTCGCTCCCGAGCGAAGAAATGAATACTCTCGGCGAACCGCACCCAGTTGCAGCGCATGCACATCACGAGCGAATGGGTGCGGGCACTGTCTGCGAGGAAGCGAACACCGCGCAGCAGATCGCCGCTCGAGACGCCGGTGGCGACGACAATCACCTCGCCCGGCGCGAGATCGTCGGCTGAGAAGACCCGGTTGATGTCGTCGATCCCGTGGGCGGAGGCCTCCTCGATCTCTCCGCGCGTCGTCGGCCAGAGCTGCGCCTGGAGATCGCCTCCGAGACAGCGCAGCGCGGCGGCAGAGAGAACCGCCTGGCGCGTACCCCCGATCCCGACCGCGAAGTGATCGTTCGTGCCGCGGATCGCCGCCGAGATCGACGCCGTCACGTCGCCATCCTGGATCAGCTTGATCCGCGCTCCCGCAGCGCGGATCTCCTCGATCAGGTCGTGATGGCGCGGCCGGTCGAGCACGAGCGTGGTGATGTCGTTCGCGTTCCGGCCGAATGCCTCCGCAACCGCAGCGATGTTCTCCGCCATCGGGCGCATCAGGTCGATTCGCCCCTTCGCACGCGGGCCGACCGCCATCCGTCGCATGTACATGTCCGGCAGCCGCAGCAGCGATCCGGTCGGCCCGACGGCGAGCATCGCCATCGCCCCGGTGCCGCCGCGCGCGACCACGCCGCTGCCCTCGAGTGGGTCGACTGCGAGATCGAACGCCTCGCCCCCCGCTCCGATGTCGGTGCCAGCCGGGAGCGTCGCCCCACCGTCCGGTCCGATCACGACCGTTCCCGAGATCGGGAGTTGCGCGAGCCCGGCCATCATCGCCCCTTCCGCGGCTTCCGCAGCCGCGGCCTCGTCGTCTCGGCCGAGCCAGCGCGCGCCGGCCAGTGCAGCCCACTCGGTGGCCCGGGCAAAGAGCACGCACGGGCAGGTCGGCAACGTCGTGTCGCTCATCGAGCACCCTGCGCGACTCGCTGCGCCCGTTCGAGAACGAGCCCCATGACGGCGTCGACCGCGTCCAACTGCGAGTTGTTCTCGATCACCGGCACGTCGCAGCGGGCCGCACGGTCGAGCAGGTACTCCTGGATCATTCGGATCTCCGGCAGCCCCGCAATGTAGCGGTCGACAGGCCTGATGCCCTCGGACGTGGCATCGCGGATCCAGAAGTGCGTCTTGTGGATCTCCTCGTCGTGAATCCCGAGCACGCAATGGACGACGACCGCGCCGCGCAACTCGGTGGTGATCATCCCGGGCACGAGGTGGACGCCTTCCAGCACCATCGACCAGCCCTCGTCGAGCGCCCGTTGCAAGGCCGCTTCGACTCCGGTCAGGACGTTACGCGTCTGGTCGAGAAAGCCGAGCAGGGCCGCGTCGCCGGACTCCTCCTCTTCGGCCTTGGTCAGGCCGAGACCGGCCTCGAAGCTCGAGTAGTGGATCGAGGGCATGAACTCCTTGGAGAAGAACGCCCGCATCGTCTGGCGCACGAAGTCGGTCGAGGTGACACGCGTGATGCCGAGCCGGTAGGCGAGCTCGGTCGCTACGGTCGACTTGCCGGTGCCCGTGCCCCCGCCGACGAGGATGATCAGCGGCAGGTCGAGCTCCTGGAGATCGCGGAACCGGCGCAGCTGCCGGACGGCGCGAGTACCGCGGTCCTCGCCCAGCACCTCACCGGCCAGCTCGCTCAGCCGGTCGAGGTCGACGGAGACCGCGCCGCGCTCCTCGAGGTCGAGCTCCGTGCGGCGCGCCAGCTCGTAGGCGTCGTCCTCGCGCACGCCGACGGCCGTGAGCGCCCGGGCCATCAGGCCCTTCGAGTATGGCGTCTCGCGGCTGCCGAGGAAGTTGCGCTCGCCCTTCCTTCGCTCGCTCACGCCGAGGCCTCCGCCGCGAGCCGGAGAAGCTCCACGTCGAGATCCTGACCGTCGACGGTCGAGACGTCACTGCCCGCGAGGACGACCTCGACCCCGCGCTCGCTGGCAGCCTCGGCGACGACATCGATCGCCGCGGCCTTGAGCTCGACCAGGAAGACCTCCGCGTGGACGCTCGCCAGCTCCGTGCGCAGCTTCCCGCGGTCGGCAAGGCTGCCGGAGACATGGACGACCTCGGCGCCGCACTCCTCGCGGAGGTGCGCTGCGAAGCCCGCGAGCGCGGACTCCGGCGCCGTCGAGAAGAACGCGACCTTCCTGCCGTCGATCGGCTGGGCCGGCTTCGGGCGCAGCGTCGTCGCGATCACCTTCGGCGCCAGCGCGAGCGCCCGGCCGTGCAACTCCTCCCAGCCGCTGCCGGCCTCGGCCATCGTCAGGATCACGAGGTCCGAGACGAGGTGCCGGTACTCGTTCAGGTAGCCCGTGACGACGTCCGGGTCCTGCTGTCCGTTGACGACGAGAATCCGGCGGCTCGTCCGGACGGGCGGAAGAGCCGCACCGCTGCCGTCGAACACGACGAGGTCGGGATCGAGCTCGACCGCGAGCCGCGCCCCGGCGTGCACATTCGAGCTCGAGACGGAGCCCGCGAGCCCGCCGCCACAGCGGCGGCAGCCGATCGTCGCCACACCGGCGAGCGCTGCCGTCTCCAGGTAGTCCGACGCGGCGTGGCGACCGGCGCGCGAGAGCTCGAGCAGTGCGTCGAGGTCCGGCGGGATGCTGGCGACCTCGGGCTCGGCCGGCCCGCCCCGCCCCATCGCGACGACGACCACCTTCCGGTCGCGCGCGTACAGCCGCGCGGCGTGCGCGGTGATCGCGGTCTTGCCGACCCGCTTCCCGGTCCCGACGATCCCGATCGACGGCAGCGGGAACGGCTCCAGCTCGGGCGGATCGAAACGGAAGTCGGCGCCGACGTACGGCAGCCCGGCCGCGAGCACGCGGCTCGCGTAGCGGAAGCGCTCGCGCGGGCCGAGCACGGGCTCGTCCGAGAGATCGACGACGAGTGCGGGCCTGTGCTCTGCGAGCGCAGCGTCGAGGTCGTCGACGACCGCCACGCCGTAGTCGGCGCCGTCACGAAGCTTCTCGGTGCCCCCGACGAGATGAGCGGCGACGAAGTCGTACGGGAGCTCCTCGAGCGCGGACTTCACGACGGGCGCGTAATGCTCTCCGTCGATCAACGCAAGGGCGCGCTGCATCACGAGCGAGTCGTCACTTCGTCTTCGATCCGGCCCGTGTACTTCTCGTACTCGAACGTGTCGAGCGAGAACTGGATGATCCGCTCCTGTCCGTGGAACGGATGCTTGCGCCAGACGGCGACGTGGCTGCCCGACACCTCGACGACGTTGTAACAGGGACGCGTGTTGCCCCGGAGACGCAGGGACGAGACCGTCCCCGTGTTGACCACGAACAGGTTCTCGAGCTTCCAGGCGTAGGGAACGTGCTTGTGACCGGAGAGGACGAGCTGCGCGCCCGCCCGTTGCAGGCACTCGATCGTGTCGCCCGCGTCGTAGATCACGTTCCGCTCGCGGCCGGTGCCGGGCACGGGCAACAGGTGGTGGTGGCAGACGAAGATGCGCAGGCGCGCCTCGGGCGCGAACTGCTCCTCGATCCACCGGTAGCGGCCTCGCCCGATCTGGCCGTGATCGAGGTCCGGCTCGGTCGAGTCGACCGCGACGACCGTGACGGGGCCGACGCGGAGCACCGAGTTGCGCTCGCCGAAGAGCTCCTCGAAGTGGACGTAGCCGACGTTGCGCGAGTCGTGGTTGCCCGGGATGACGACCATCGACTCGCAAGCGACCTTGTCGAGGTACCGCCTGGCCTCTTCGTACTCGTGCTTGAAGCCGAACGTGGTCAGGTCGCCTGAGCAGACGACGATGTCCGGGTCGAGGTCGTTGATCTCGCTGATCGCGCGCTCGAGCAGGCCAGGGACGAAGTACTGGCCGCCGCAGTGGAGGTCGGAGAGATGCGCGATCGTGAACGTCGTACCCTCGGCAAGCCCGGACATGCGGCAAGCATAGGTAGTGGCGTGATTTTGGGAGCGAAGCGACCCTTCAGGGGTCTGAGCGCGGTCAGAATCTACATCCGCGAATTCTGACCTTGCGCAAAAGGGGCCAGCATAGGTCGTCCGGGGCTAGCGCTACCTTGAAGGTCGTGCCCCGGCAGCAGCCCGCGTTCCGCGCCTTCACCGGCACGACCCCGCCCCGGTTCGTCAACGAGGTCGAGCTGGAATGCGCCAAGATGCTGGACTTCTACGGTGTTCCGTGGGAGTACGAGCCGCGCACGTTCGTGCTCGAGCAGGACGAGGACGGACGCGTGACGAGCGCGTTTACGCCCGACTTCTACCTGCCCGAGCAGGAGCTCTACGTCGAGGTGACAGTGATGCGCCAATCGCTCGTGACGCGCAAGAACCGGAAGCTGCGCGAGCTGAAGCGGCTCTATCCGGAGGTCAAGATCAAGCTCTTCTATCGGCGCGACATCGAGCGCCTGGCTCAGCGATTACGGCTGAAACTCGCGTCATAGATGAGGGAAAGCCGATCCTAGCCGGCCGCCTCGTGGCCGAAGGCCACCCCATCGGGGAGGTCTATCTGACCCGCGACGAGATCAGCCGCCGCGTCGGGGAGCTGGGCGCGGAGCTGGCCGACGCCTACGACGGCTGCGAGCCGCTGCTCGTCGCGCCGCTCAAGTCCAGCACTGTCTTTCTCGCCGACCTGTCTCGGGCCCTGCCGATTCCGCACGGGGTCGACTTCCTCGAGCTCGCGCCGTACTCCGGCGGGGTCGCGGGCGCGGTCCGGCTCCTGAAAGACCTGGATACACCGGTCGTCGGCCGCCACGTGCTCGTGGTCGAGGACGTCGTCGACACGGGCTTGACCCTGAACTTCCTGGCACGCACGCTCTCATTGCGGAGCCCCGCGAGCCTGTCCGCCGTGACGCTCCTCGACCGTCCGTATCGGCGGCTCGTGGACGATGTGCCGCTCGACTACGTCGGTTTCACCGTTCCCGATGAGCTCTTCGCGGGCTACGGGCTCGGGCTCGACGAGCGCTGGCGCGCCCTGCCCGACCTGCACGTGGTCATGAGTGAGGAGCTGCCCGTGCATCTCACCGGCGACTCGTATCGCAGCGACCGGCCCGACGCCGCCGCGGCGTAACGCACACGGCCGCCCCCCTGAGGGCGGCCGCTGCGCGCGCCGGGAAACAAGGAACGACATCCTCGGAGAGAGTCGTTTCCTACTTGCAATCTATAACGGTGTAACGGCGGAGAGAGATACGCCCGGCTACAGATAGCCGAGGGGATCCACAGGCGAGCCGTTGACCCGCACCTCGAAGTGCACGTGCGGGCCGGTCGAATGGCCCGTGTTCCCCGAGTAGGAGACCAGCTGTCCCTGCGCGACCGACTGGCCGACGCTGACGGCCACGCTCGTGTTGTGGCCGTACGCGGTCGAGATCCCATTGCCGTGGTCGACTACGACCAGGTTGCCGTAGCCACCGAGCCAGCCGGCGACGATCACGGTCCCCGCCGCGGCCGCAACGACCGGCGTCCCGCTCGGCACCGCCAGGTCGATGCCCTCGTGCATCCGTCCCCAGCGCCACCCGAAGGGGCTCGTGAGGACACCGTGCACGGGCCAGACGAAGCCCGCGGCCGAGGCAGCGCCGGTCGGTGCGGGCACGATCCCCGAGCTCTCGGCCGAGCGAATCCGCGCTGCGAGCTCCGCGCTCTGCGCCTGGAGCGACTGCATGTGCTCGAGGGCGTCCGCCTTGTCCTCGTGGACGGTCGCGAGCGTCGAGCGCTCGTCACGGCGCGCGGTGGCGAGCTCGCGCTGCTTCCAGGCGAGCCGATCGCGGACGGTGCGCTGCTCTTCGGTTCGATCCGCCACGATCTGCGTCGTCGTCGCAACTTGCTTGCGCGTCCTGCGGGTCGCATTCCGGGTCTCCTGCATCTGCAGCTTCGCTTCCTTGACCTCGCTGGCGATCCGGTGGTCTTGCGTGCCGATGTCGTTCAGGAACTCGAGCTGGTCGAGGAGATCGGAGAAGCTGCCTGCCTCGAGCACCACCGTCAGCGCGGAGGTCGGGTCCGAGGTGTAGATGTCGACGAGCCGCTTGTTCAGGCGTTCCATCGCCGCCTTGTGCTGACGCTGGAGGAAGACGAGCTTGTGCGTCTGGACGCGATAGAGCTGGTTCAGCCGCTCGAGCTTGCGCTGGTGGAGCGCCAGCACGACCTCGAGGCGGCCGAGCCGCGCCGAGGCGGTGTCGACGTCGCTCTGAAGCGCGCGGATCTTGGAGGTGACGACCGCGATCTGCGAGCTGAGGACGCCTTCTCTCGCGCGGGCCGCCTCGACCTTCTTCGCGAGCACGTCGATACGGGCGTCGATGACCCGCTTCTTCGCTCCGATCCCGTCCTGCCCGGACGCGGGTGAGACCACCAGGAGGACGAAGGCCAGCAGAAAGCCGGTGGCGACAGGACGCAAGCGCATTCGAGGGTAGTTTCGGCGGGCGGTCGGCCGTCCCTCCCGGGATCGGCGACGCCGGCCAGTCTAGCCGGATTCCTGCCGAAATCTACTGCGGCGCGGGCTCGGGCACGATCGCCGGGCCGGGGAAGTCGCCCTCGTCGGGCGGCGGATACGGCTCCGGGATCACCGCGGGCTCCGGCGGATTGCCCTCGTCCGGAGGCGGGTACGGCTCCGGCACCGGTGTCGGCACCTGTGGCTCGAGCGGCTCCATGGCCGTGTCCTACCCTGGTCGCTCCACCTTCACACGTGCAGCCGAGCCCGCACGCGGCTCGAGCGCGCGGAGCGCTTCGGCCGCCTCGCGGCGCAGGGGCCCGACCAGGGCGCGATAGTCCTCGTCGGACACCTTCCCGGTGCGGTGATCGAACTCGAGCTCCTTCAGCGCTCCGAGCGCCCGGTCGCGCACCTCCGCCAGCTCCAGCTGCCGCTGCTCGAGCTCGCCGCGGTCGTCGAGCGCATCCCTCTCCGCCGCCGGCTCGCGCAGGTAGGGCAGCGCCACGAGCACCACGCAGGCTGCGGCCAGAAACGCTCCGAGAATCAACGCCAGCATCACGGACCGACGCGAGCGCGGGCGTCGCCGTAGCGCAGGGCAAGACGCCGTTGCTCGCGGGCGTCCGGCCAGAGCGTGATCAGCGCCCCGAGCACGAAGATCAGGCCGGCGAGCCAGATCATGTTCACGAGCGGCTTCACGAAGGCACGGATGTAGACGGTCCCGTCGGCGTTCACCTGCTCCGCGATCACGAACAGGTCCTCGCCGGTGACGAGGTCGCTGCGGATGCCGACCTCGTTGGACACCTGTCGCTCCGCGGTGTACGCGTTCTTGCCCGCCGCGACCGTGCCGAGCGCCTTGCCGCCGCGCTGGACGTCGAGCACCGCCCTGATCTCGGTCGCATTGACGGCGTCATGCTCGTCGAGCGCGCGGTAGGTGAGCCGGTAGTCGCCGACGGCCAGTGTCTGTCCGCGGACCAGCTTGCCCTCGCTGACGGTGTCGTACGCGCTCGACCCGGCGATGCCGATCGCGAGCATGACGATCGCCGCGTGCACCACATAGCCGCCGTAGCGGCGCCGGTTGCGCGCGACGAGCGCAGCGAAGGCAAGCGGCCACGAACCGCCCGAGAGTGCCCGTCGCGCGCGCGTCCCGCGCACGAACTCGAGCACGATCGAGCCGAGGACGAAGGCCGAGAACGTGTAGGCGATCAGGCCCGGGATCGACGAGCCCGCCCCGAGTGCAAGTAGGACGGCTCCGATCAGCAGCGCGAGCCCCGCAGGCAAGGCGAAGCTGGCGCCGAGGCTCCGCAGCGATGCGCGCCGCCACGCGACGAGCGGCCCGATCCCCATCAACAGCAGCAGCGGCAGCCCGAAGACGCGCAGGAAGAAGTTGTAGTAGCCGGCCCCGACGATCCTGGAGTCCCCGAGCACCGCCTCGTGCAGGAGCGGGTAGGCGACGCCCCAGAGGATCGTCAACGTCAGCGCGACGAGCAGCAGGTTGTTGTAGAGGAAGGTCGCCTCTCGGGAGACGAGCGACTCGAGCCGCGTGCGCGACCTGAGCAGCGGCAGCCGCGCGAAGACGAGTGCGAGTGAGCCGAGCACGACGATGCAGATGAAGCCGAGGAACCAGGGGCCGATCGAGCTCTCGGTGAAGGAGTGGATCGAGCTGAGGACGCCCGAACGGGTGAGGAACGTCCCGAAGAGCGAGAGCGAGAACGCGAGCACCACGAGCAGGACGTTCCAGACGCGGAGCATGCCGCGCTTCTCCTGGATCATCACCGAGTGCAGGAATGCGGTTGCCGCGAGCCAGGGCATCAACGCGGCGTTCTCGACCGGGTCCCAGGCGTAGTAGCCGCCCCAGCCGACCTCCTGGTAGGCCCAGTGGGCGCCGAGCAGCTGGCCGATGCCGAGCGCGGTCCAGGCGACGAGCGTCCAGCGCCGGGTGGCGACGATCCAGCGCTCGTCCGTGCGCCGGGCAAGCAGCGCGCCCAGCGCGAACGCGAACGGCACCGTCAGCCCGACGTAGCCGAGGTAGAGCATCGGCGGATGGGCCATCATGTACGGGTTCTGCAGGCTCGGGTTCAGGCCCGCCCCGTCGGCGGGCGCCGTCTGCACCGCGAATGGCGTCGCGACTGCGACGAGCAGGAGCGCAAAGAAGAGCGCAACCGCGCCGAGCACCGGCACGACCCACGCGATCAGATCGCGCGTTCTCCGCCGGTTCAGGAGCACGGCCGCGGCGGCGTAGCCGGTCAGGATCAGCAGCCAGAGCAGCAGCGAGCCCTCCTGCCCGCCCCAGAACGCCGAGATGGTGTACCCGGTGGGCAGCTCCCGGCTGGTGTGCTCCGCGACGTAGACGAACGAGAAGTCGTTCCGGACTAGCGCGGCGACGAGGACTCCGGCCGCGATGAGCGTCGTCGCGAAGGAGCCGATCAGCGCGTTCTGCGCCGAAGCCGCGAGGCGGCGGCGGCGCGACCACGCTGCGACGGCGCCCGCGACGACGGCGTACAGCGCCAGCCCGAGCGTGGCGACGAGCGCTGCGCGGCCGAGCTCCGGCAACTTAAGAGCTCTTCTTGGCCGTGTACTTCGACGGGCACTTCGTCACGAGCGAGTCCTTCACCGCGACGAACGTGCCGTTGCGGAACTCCCCCTTGACGGACACCTCGCGGTCGACGCGGAACTGATCCGACAGCGAGCCCTTGTAGAGCACGGTGACTCGGGTCGCCGAGCTCCCCTTTCGGTCCCGCACTCTGAACCGCAACCCGTCGCCGTAGGAATCGCCCTTGTACGCGGTGACCTTGCCGACAAGTGTGACCACTCCCGTCTTTCCGGCGAGCTCGCTCGGCGCCACCGAGGGAGTGCCGCCGCCGGCGATCGAGGTGTAGAGCAGGAAAACCGCGAGGACCGCCGCCACCGAGAGCGCGATCACCAGCCGCGCCGGGTTGCGCTTCCGTGCCACGCTCTGATCCTAGCTCGCCTAGGCGGAGCGGGGAGCGACTTCGCGGCGGCCGGGAATCCGGTACCCGTGGTCGAGGCAGAGCGAGCCCGGCGCGTCCTCGGTCAGCGCGTCGCAATACCCCTTGCCGTAGGCGGCGCGCATGAACGCGGACACGACCTCAAGGTTCCACTCGGCCACCTCGCCCGCCTCGCGCCAGAGGTCGGTGAGCCGGAGATCGATGTCGAGCTCGAGCAGGTCGATACGGGTGGGTGACTTCGCCATATCGAAAAGCGTAGGACCCCCGTCGGACGACATACCACCGTCCGTTACCGTCAGCGCATGGGAGCGCTTCGACTCGGCCCTGCGCGCTGCCCCTCCCGGGAGTCGCCCGAGGCCGCCGTCGAGATCCTGCTCGAGCGCGGCTACTCCGCCTGCGAGCTGGACTTCGAGACGGGATTCTGGATGGACTACCCGTGGGCGGAGCGGTTGCGAGAGGTCGCGACCGACAACGACATCGCCCTGTCGGTGCACGCGCCGCTCTTCGCATTTCCCGGCCACCCCAACGAGAAGAAAGCGAAGATGGCGCTCGGAGCGCTCGACCGGAGCGCCGGGATCGCCGCCGCGGCCGGCGCAGAGGTGGTCGTCGTCCATCCCGGCTTCTGGCTCGGCCGCGACCGGGCGCAGACACTGGACGATGTCGTCCGCTGGCTCGAGACGCTGCGCGAGCGCCTCGAGCAGAAGGATCGAGCGGTCCCGTTCGGCGTCGAGGTGATGGGACGCGTGACGGAGCTCGGCTCGATCCACGACGTCTTCGAGATCGCCCAGCGGGTGTCCTGGGTGCGGCCGGTGATCGACTTCGCACACATGCACGCGACCTCGGACGGAGCCTTCACGGACGCGGAGGCGTTCGCGACGGCGCTCGAGGGCGCGAACGCCGTGCTCGATCCCGGAGCCCCGTTCCACATCCACTTCTCGGACATCGCGTACGCCAACCGGAACGAGACGAAGCACCTGCCCTACGGGGACGGCACGCTCCGAGCCGAGCCGCTCCGCGACGCGCTCGCGCGCTTCGACCGGCCCGCGACGGTGATCTCGGAGTCGCCCGACGAGGCCTCGACACAAGCCATCAGGGCCGTGCTGGGCGCCTAGGCGGGCGTCAGCGCGGCGTCGTAGCCCGCCAGCTCGGCTTCGTACTCCTCGGCCTCGTCGACCCGGCCGCGCTCGCGCAGGAACGAGGCGAGCGCAGTCACCAGCTCGCGCCGGATCAGCAGCAGATCCTTCCCGTCGACGACCGCGACTGCTTCGCGCAACAGCGGCTCGGCCTCCTCGTCACGCCCCTGGACGGCGCGAACGATTCCGAGCGCCATCCGAGTCGTCGCTCGGGAGATCGTGTCGTGCGGGCCGACGGTCTCGCGGGCTTCGAGCGCGTACCGCTCGGCCTCGTCGATCTTCTTGAGGCCGACGAGGATCTGGGCGAGACCACGCTGGCTCTCGCAGAGCGTCCCCCGGTCCTCCAGCGGCTTGAGGATGCGGATCGCGTCCCGGAAGCGGCGATCGGCGGCGTGAAGATCTCCACGCCGGCGCTCGACCCAGCCGTAGTGGTTGCTGAGCCGCGCGAGCGCCCAGGCGTTGCCCGACTGGGAAAAGAGCTCCTCGGCCCGGTCGAGCCCTGCGGCGGCCTCATCGAGCCGGCCGCGCAGCGCGTCGATGCGCGCCTGGGAGACCAGGGCCCAGCCGAGCGCCGTGATGTTCCCGCTCTCCTCCGCCAGCTCGAGCGCCTCGGTGACGAGACGAATCGCACGGTCGAGATCGAGCCGCGCAATCGCCGCGCTCGCGAGGTCGTCGGCGGCGCTCGCCTCGAGGTCCTTGCGGCCGATCTCGCGCGCCACCTCGAGCGCCTTGCCGATCCAGCGCTCGTCGTCGTCCAGGTCGCCGAGCCACCAGCCGATCCGAGCGCGCATGGTCAGCGCCTCGTAGCGATCCTCCGGCTTGCCGCCCTCGAGCAGGACGAGCGCCTGCTCGACGAGCTCCCGCCCGCGCGGCAGATCGGCATCGCGCATGAGGGCGTTGTCGGCGAGCGCCGTGAGCGCGAGACCCTGGAGCCGCTTGTCGCCCGCCTCGGTCGCATCGGCGAAGACGCGTTCCATCTCCACCGCCTGCGCGGGCAGGTCGGCGATCCTCCGTGCGGCGCGGGCGGCCAGGAAGCGGCGCTGCAGGGTGGGCTCGAGCTCGACCGTACGCACGAGCAGCCGCCTCGCCGAGTTGTTCGCCTCCCGGGCGAGCGCGCGCCTGCCGGCCTTCTCGAGGGCGACAGCGGCGCGCGCCGCCAGCTCGGGCGGGACGGCGCCGTCCAGCTCCTCGTGGAGAGTCGCCGCCTGGTCGAGGTGATACGCACGAATCTCGACGAGCTCCTCGCCGGCGATTTCTGTGAGCCAGTCCGCGACCTGCTGGTGGAGCTCGGCCCGCGCAGCCTTGGCCAGACCCGCATAGGCGACATCGCGTATCAGCACGTGCTTGAACCTGTAGGCGCGCTGGCCGGAGATCGACGAACGGCTCTCGCGGGTGACGAAGTCGCGCAGCAGCAGATCGTCGAGCACGGGCTCGAGGTCATCGACGTCGGGCAGCAGCTGAGCGACGGCCCCCTCCCAAAAGATCCGGCCGATCACGGCCGCTCGCTGGAGGAGCCGCTTCTCGCTCCGGGGCAGGCGATCGATGCGGGCGGCGATCATCGCCTGGAGCGTGTCGGGGATCCGCTTCGCCGCGGTCCCGCCCTCGAGGAGCATTCGCGTCGTCTCCTCGACGAAGAGCGGGTTGCCCTCAGTCTTCTCGAGCAGGGTCTTCCGCTCCGAGGTCGAGAGCTCACGGTCGGCCAGCAACGCGTCGAGCAGCTCCTCGCTCTCGTCCAGGCCGAGCGGCTCGAGCTCGATCGCGGATGCACGGAGGCGGCCACCACCCCACCCCGGGCGGATGTCGAGCAACTCGGGGCGCGCGAGGCAGAGGATCATCAGCGGCGACTCCTTGACGCGCTCGGCGAGGTGCTCGATCAGCTCCAGCAGCGGCTCTTCAGCCCAATGGACGTCCTCGAAGACGAGGACCAACGGACGGGCGTCGGCGAGCTCCGCCGCCCATTCGCGCGCGGCCCAGGCGATCTCCTGCTGGCTCCGCTCGGCCTCGATGCCCTCGAGCACGCCGACGGCAAGCGCGAGCAGGTCGGCGACGGCGTCGTCGCCGCAGGCAGCCCGGAGCTTCGAGATCGCCTCCTGGACGGGGTCGTCGTCCGTGATTCCCGCCGCCACCTTGACCATTTCGGCGAGCGGCCAGTACGTGACGCCCTCGCCGTACGGCAAGGAGCGGCCGACGAGGATCGAGGCGTTCTCGACGCCTTCGATGAACTCACGCGCGAGGCGGCTTTTGCCGACCCCCGGTTCGCCGTAGATCGTGAACAAATGCGCACGGTTGCTCTGGATCACGCGTGCGACCGTGTTCTCCAGCAGTTCGAGCTCGTACTCGCGGCCGATGAACGGCGCGGCCACCGACAGGACGCGGCCGTCGGTCTCCAGAAGCTGAACCAGCCGCCACGCGATCACGGGCTCCCCGAAGCCCTTGAGCTCGACCGGCCCGATCTCCTCGGTCTCGGCGGCGCCGATCGTGAGCCGACGCGCGAACGGCCCGATCAGGATCTGACCCGGCTGCGCCAGTTGCTGCAGGCGCGCCGCGAGGTTGACGGCCTCGCCTGTGGCGAAGGTCGAGTCGGACTCGTCGGCGACGATCTCCCCGGCTTCGACGCCGATTCGGGCCTCGAGGCCGAGACCGTGCACAGAGTCGAGGATGGCGGCGGCGGCCCGAATCGCGCGCTCCGCGTCGTCCTCGTGGGCCTGCGGGACGCCGAAAGCGGCCATGACGGCGTCGCCGGCGAATTTCTCGACGATCCCACCGTGCGTCGCGATGCAGTGCGAGACGTGCTCGAAGAACGAATTGACGCGGCGCCTGACGATCTCGGGATCGCGCGCAGCGACCAACTCCGTCGAGCCGACGAGGTCGACGAAAAGGACGGTCGCGAGCTTGCGTTCCACTCTGTGATTGTAGGTACGAGCGTTGACGCTGGGCGTCCGCGGGACCGTTCCCATAGCATCGTCCCGATGCTCGATCCCAAGGCCTTCAAGGCGTACGACGTGCGCGGCGTCTATCCGGACGAGCTGGACGAGGAGGGCGCGTACGCGATCGGCCGCGCCTATGTCGAGCAGTTCGAGCCGCGCAGGATCGCAGTCGGTCGCGACACGCGCGTCTCGTCGCCGTCGATGTCCGCCGCCTTGATCGAAGGGGCGGCAGACGGAGGCGCCGACGTGCTCGATCTCGGCCTCGTCGGCACCGAGATGGTCTATTACGCGGTCGGCGAGCTCGGGCTCGAGGGCGGTGTGTGCGTGACCGCGTCGCACAACCCCAAGCAGTACACGGGGATGAAGATCGTCCGGCGCGGCGCCCTCCCGGTGGGCGGCGAGTCGGGCCTGCTCGACGTCCGCGACCGCGCGCTGAAGCCGTTTAACCCGCCGGCTCGGCGAGGCGAGGTGCAGCCGAAGGACATCTGGCCAGGGTTCGTGGAGAAGGTGCTCTCCTTCGTCGACGTCGAGGCGATCAAGCCCCTGAAGGTGGTACTCGACGCGGCCAACGGGATGGCGGGCGTGATGCTGCCGCCGGTGCTGGAGCGGCTGCCGATCGACGCCGTCACCTGCTTCTTCGAGCCGGACGGGACGTTCCCGAACCACGAACCGAACCCGCTCCTGCCCGAGAACCGCGAGTTCATCATCGGGAAGACGTTGGAGGAGCACGCAGACCTCGGCGTCGCCTACGACGGAGACGCCGACCGCTGCTTCTTCGTCGACGACACGGGCGACTTCGTCCCCGGCGACTTCGTCACCGCACTGCTCGCGGAGTCGATCCTCCAGAAAGAGGGCGGCGGCAAGGTCATCTACGACGTGCGGGCGAGCCGCGCCGTCCCCGAGACGATCGAGCGGGCCGGCGGGGTCGCGCTGATGAACCGCGTCGGTCACGCCTACATCAAGCACCGCATGCGCAAGGACGACGCCGTCTTCGGCGGCGAGGTCTCGGCCCACTACTACTTCAGGGACTTCAGCCAGGCGGACTCGGGCGTCGTTCCGTTCCTGCTGCTGCTCGAGCTGATCTCGCTGCGCGGGCAGAAGCTCTCCGAGATCCTCGCCCCCTACCGCGAGCGGTTCTTCCTCACCGGCGAGATCAACACGCCGGTCCGCGACGTCGCGCTCAAGCTGCAGGAGCTCAAGGAGCACTACGCGGACGGTCGCGTCACGCACCTGGACGGGATCTCCGTCGACTACGACGACTGGCACTTCAACGTCCGCCCCTCGAACACGGAGCCGTTGCTGCGGCTCAACCTCGAGGCGATGTCGGAGCAATTGATGGAGGAGAAGCGGGACGAGGTGCTCGGGCTGATCCGGTCGTGAGCGGGATCGAGCTCGGCCGGGTCACCGATCGGAAGCCGCCCTTCAAGTACTCGGCGGTCGCGCGCGTCTGGTTCTCCGACACCGATGCGCAGGGGATCGTCTACTACGGCCGCTACCTCCCCTACTTCGACCACGCTCGGACGGAATACCACCGCCATCTCGGCAAGTCGGGAAGCTGGATCGACGGCAGCGATTTCGTCATGCGAGCGTCGACCGTCGAGTACCACGCCCCCGCGCGCTTCGACGACCTGCTCGAAATCTTCGTCCGCGCCGCGCGGATCGGCAGGACGAGCACGACCTACGAGTGCGCCGCCTACCGGATGGACGACGACGAGCTGATGGTGACGGCGACCCAGACCCTCGTGCTCGTCGATCTCGTGGGGCGCCGCCCGAGCGAGATCCCGCAGCAGTACCGCGAGCTGATCGGCGGCTTCGAGGGCGAGGACCTCGAGGCGTGAGCGCTCACTCCGGCGCGCTCGAAGCGGTGGAGCGGGTCCTGAACCGGGGCGGTGAGGCCGACGACGTGCTGCGGCAGGTCGTCGCGATCCTGCACGACCGCCTGGGCCGCTTCGTCCGGATCAGCTTCGTCGAGACCGACAGCCTCGTCCCTGGCCCGGCCGCCGGCGACGAGACCGAGGCGACGGCGTTCCCGATCGCCTTCCAGGGCAGACGTGTGGCCGACCTCGAGGCGGGAGGCGAGCTGGCGGAGGAAGATCGCGCGCTGCTGGAACGCGTCGCGCTCCTCGTCTCCCCGTACGCCCTCGTCGGCTGGGACACGCACGGCGAGGACTGGAATCCCTAAGGACCTCTCAGCGAGCCCCCAGAACGACCCACGCAGCTTCAGGGGTCTTCGCGCGGGCGCGGGCTCTGCCCGTGCCCTTGCGCCAACAGTGTGGGTGGCGCGCCCGTCCGAGATGTGGCCTCGTCGGACGGGCGCCGCAGCTACCCGCAACCCCTCTCCCCCTTACGCATCACGTTGTAATTTGCTTTGCCGTTTCCGTCCATCCCTTGATCGAGGTAAGCCCCTCGTTCGAGGGACAATCCCTCGAACGAGTGATTGGCGCCAGAACCAGTTCTTAGGCCCGTCTTAGCCGCGTACGCACAATGGCGGTATGAAGATTCTCGTCGTCGACGACGAACCGGCCGTCCGGGACTCGCTTCGCCGCGCTCTCCAGCTCGAGGGCTACGACGTCGAGCTCGCCGGCGACGGCCAAGAAGCCCTGGAGCGGCTCGACAGCGAAGGCGTCGACGCGGTCGTGCTCGATGTCTCCATGCCGAGGCTCGACGGGCTGGCAGCCTGCCGGCGCCTGCGCAGCACCGGCAACTCGCTGCCCGTCCTGATGCTGACCGCGCGCGACGAGGTCGCCGACCGGGTTGCCGGCCTCGACGCCGGCGCCGACGACTACGTTGTCAAGCCCTTCGCGCTCGACGAGCTGCTGGCGCGGTTGCGCGCACTGCTTCGCCGCCTCGGCCCCCAGGAGGGCGAGGTGCTCCAGTTCGCGGACGTCACGCTCGACCCGTCGACCCGCCTGGTGCACCGCGGCGGCGATCCGATCGAGCTGACGCGCACGGAGTTCGCGCTCCTGGAGCTCTTCCTGCTCAATCCGCGGCAGGTGCTGACCCGTTCGGTGATCTTCGAGCGCGTCTGGGGCTACGACTTCGGGTTCGGCTCCAACTCGCTCGACGTCTACATCGGCTACCTCCGGCGCAAGACGGAGCAGGGCGACAAGCCGCGGCTGATCCAGACGATCCGGGGCGTCGGCTACGCCCTGCGCGAAACAACATGAGCTTCCGCGCCCGCCTGACGCTGGCGTCTGCGGCAGCCGTCGCCGTCGCGGTCGTCGGCGCGTCCGCGATCACCTACGCACTCGTGCGCAACGAGCTTCGCAGCCAGGTCGACGACACCCTGCAGTCGCGCGCACAGGACCTGCCGCCGCGCTTCGACGTGATCGGGGACCCGGGCGGGAAACAGTTCCTCGGGCTGCACCCTGATCGATTCGGCGGAGTCACCGTCTTCACTCAGCTCGTGCGCCAGGACGGCCAGGCGATCGCCCCGCAGGGGTCCGATGAGCTACCGGTGTCGAAGCGGGCGCTCGCGGCTGCCAACGGGAAGGTCGACGAGCCGTTCTACGAGGACGCGCACGTCGAGGGCACCCACGTTCGGGTGCTGACGCTGCCGCTCGGCGGCGGTTACGCGGTCCAGATCGCCCGCTCGCTCGAGGAGGTCGACAGCATCCTCGGGAAGATCCAGCGCTGGCTCATCGCTCTGGCGCTCGCGGGGATCGCTCTCGCAGCCGGACTTGGGCTGCTTGTCGCCCGCGCTGTGCTGGCGCCGGTGCGGCGGCTGACCCGGGCGGCCGAGGACGTCTCAGAGACGCGTGACCTCTCGCAGCGAATCGAGGCGGGAGGCAAAGACGAGCTCTCGCGCCTGGCCGCAACGTTCAACACGATGCTGGCGGCGCTCGAGGAATCGGCGCGCGCGCAGCGGCAGCTCGTCTCCGACGCCTCGCACGAGCTGCGTACGCCGCTGACCAGCCTGCGCACGAACATCGAGGTCCTCGCGCGCGACCAGGCGCTGCCGCCGAACGATCGCGAGCAGCTCCTCCGCGACGTCACCGAGCAGTTGACGGAGATGACAGCCCTGATCGCCGAGCTCGTCGAGCTGGCCCGCGGCGACCAGGCGCCGGTCGATCCGGAGGACGTGCGCCTCGACCTCGCCACCGCAGACGCGATCGAGCGCACGCGCCGGAACCGGCCGGGCATCTCGTTCAAGCCCGACCTGCAGGAGTCGATGGTGCGCGGCGTGCCGTCGACGATCGAGCGGGCGATCTCGAACCTCCTCGACAACGCCGCGAAGTGGAGCCCGCCGGACGGCCAGATCGAGGTGAGCGTCCGGGACGGCGAGCTGACGGTGCGCGACCACGGCCCCGGGATCGACCCTGAGGACCTCCCCTTCGTCTTCGACCGCTTCTATCGTGCGCCCTCGGCACGCGGGATGCCCGGGTCGGGGCTCGGGCTCGCGATCGTCCGTCAGGTGGCGGAGGCGCACGGCGGCACCGTCACCGCCGAGGCTGCAGACGGTGGCGGCACGCGGATGCGGCTCTCGCTGCCCGCGCAAAACGGCCACTCAACCTCTTAGGCACTTCTTAGACGCGTCTCAGGGTCGCCTTAGGGAGCGTTGCTCTCCTATGAGCACACACGCAGGCCCGAAACGAAAGAGGTTCACGCCATGACCACGAACACGAAAGGATCCCGCTTCGTCGCCGCAGCAATCGCTGCAGCGGCTCTCGTCGGCGCCGGCGGCGGCGCAGCCACGTACGCCGCGCTCGGCTCCGGCGGCGCGACCGTGCGCCAGGTGACCGTCGGCTCCACCGCGCAGCCCACCGCGGTGACGACAGGGTTGTCCGTCGCCGACATCGTCAAGCGCACGGCGAAGGGCGTCGTCGAGATCACCGTCACCTCCGCCGGCCAGGCGTCGCCCTTCGGCGGCAGCAGCCAGGCACAGCAGGCCCAGGGCTCCGGCTTCGTCTTCGACAAGCAGGGCCACATCGTCACGAACCAGCACGTCGTCGACGGCGCGCAGTCCGTCTCAGTCAAGTTCTCGGACAGCTCCACCTACGACGCGACCGTCGTCGGCAGTGACCCGTCCACCGACCTCGCGGTGATCAAGGTGAACGCGCCTGCGTCCGTCCTCGTCCCGCTCCAGCTCGGCGACTCGACCAAGGTTCAAGTCGGGGACGGAGTGGTCGCAATCGGCAGCCCCTTCGGGCTCGCCCAGACGGTCACGACGGGCATCGTCAGCGCCGTCCACCGCGAGATCACGGCCCCGAACAACTACGCGATCCCGGACGCGATCCAGACCGACGCCGCGATCAACCACGGCAACTCGGGCGGTCCGCTGCTCGATCTCCAGGGTCGCGTGATCGGCGTCAACTCGCAGATCCAGAGCGACTCGGGCGGCAACGACGGCGTCGGCTTCGCCGTCCCGTCGCAGACGGTCGCCGCGATCGCGTCACAGCTGCTTTCGAGCGGCAAGGTCGAGCACGCCTACCTCGGAGTCGCGATCGAGTCGATTCCCGCAGCGGCGGCGAACACGCTCGGCACCAAGGCCGGCGCGGCCGTGACCGAGGTCCGCAGCGGTTCGCCCGCAGCGGCGGCCGGACTGAAGGGCTCCACCGGCACGAAGTCCGTCGACGGCCAGGCCTACCCGACCGGCGGCGACGTGATCACCGCGGTCGACGGCAAGGCGGTCGCCGGAGCCGACGAGCTCCGCGGCGCGATCGACGCGAAGAAGCCCGGCGAGAAGATCACGCTCACTGTCCTCCGCAACGGCAAGACGACGAGCGTCGACGTGACGCTCGCGAGCCGGCCTGCGGCGTAGTTGCACCACCGGCTCCGCGGCGGGTGGACACATCCCCCCGCCCGCCGCGGAGAACCCCACGAAAGGAGCACACGATGGCTCGGAAGATGAAGTACAGACTTGCAGCAGGCGCCGGAGCGGCGCTCGCGGTCGCGGGCGGCGGAGCGGCGATCGCCGCGACGCAGCTCTCACCCAAGGCCGAGAGCGACGCGGTCGTCAACGACGCTGCGCAGCAACTCGGAGTGACGCCGACCAAGCTGAACGACGCGCTCAAGCAGGCGCTCACGAACCGAGTCGACGCGGCCGTGGCGGCCGGGACGATGACGAAGGCTCAAGCGGACGAGCTGAAGGCCCAGATCGCCTCCGGCGACTTCCCCCTCTTCGGTGTCCGGGGCGGTCATGAGCGGGGCGAGCATCGCGGCGGCTTCGGCGCGCACCTCTCTGTCGCAGCCACGTATCTCGGCGTCACCGAGGCAACCCTCCGCACGAGCCTCGAAGGCGGCAAGACCCTCGCGGACGTCGCGAAGGAGAAGGGCAAGTCCGCCTCCGGCCTTGTCGACGCGCTCGTCGCGGACGAGACCAAGGAGCTCGATGCGGCGGTCACGGCGGGAAAGCTGACGAAGGCCCAACGCGATGCGCTCGTCACGAACGCAAAGCAGCGGCTCCAGGACCTCGTCGACGGCAAGGCGCCCGCCCCCGGCTCCCTCCGCGGGCACGACGGCTTCGGCTTCCGCGGTGGCCCGCCCGGCGCTGACGACGACGCCGGATACCGCTTCGGTGGGAGGCGCACTCCCGCGCCTCCGGCGGCCTAGCGACCACGCCATGCCGGCCCGCGCCGCACGAGCGAGCTTCGACGCAATGGGCGTCGAGGTCGTGGTGGGCGGCGCGGGCCGTGCCGAGCTGAAGGCGATCCGCGACCTCTACGAAGAGTGGGATCGGGTCTTCAGCCGCTTTCGCAGCGAGAGCGAGCTCTCGGCCGTCAACCGCAGAACCGAACGGATCCTCGAAGTCTCGACACTCTTCGCCCGGGCGTGCGAAATCGCACTTCAGGCGGCGGAGGCGACCGGCGGCCTCGTCGACCCGACCCTCGGCGAGGCCGTCGAAGCCGCCGGCTACGACCGCGATTTCGCCGAGCTCGTGGACGACTTGCCGCCCCCCGGCCCGCCGCGGCCCGGCCGCTGGCCCGAGGTGAAGCTCGTCGACCGGATGCTCTTCCGTCCGGCCGGGCTCCGACTCGACCTGAACGGCGTCGTCAAGGGACTCGCTGTGGACGCAGCGGTTGCGCTTCTGCCCGGCGACGGCTTCGTCTCGGCGGGCGGAGACGTTGCCGTCCGCGGCGGCGCCGTCGTCGATCTCCCAGGTCACCGCTCGCTGTTGCTCCGCTCGGGTGGGATCGCCACCAGCGGCTCGACCACGCGACGCTGGCTTCGCGGCGGCGAGTCGCAGCACCATCTGATCGACCCTCGGACCGGACGACCTTCCGACTCGTGCTGGGCCGAGGTGAGCGTCGCGGCCGGAAGCTGCATCGCTGCCGACATCGCCGCCAAGGCAGCGTTCCTGCTCTCGGCGGGTGGCCCCGACTGGCTCGACGCACGCGGCCTTCCGGGCCTCTTCCGTGCTCCCGACGGCTCGCTCACGGAGAACCGATCGTGGCAGCGGACGCTCGGGACCGAGGCTGCAGCGTGATTGCCGGCGCCAACGTTGCCTGGTACGCGGCCCGTGCCGGGGGCTTCGTCGCCTTCATCCTTCTTACACTCGCCACGCTTGCCGGGCTGCTCCTCGCCGGCCGCGCGCAGAACAAGCGCTGGCCGCGGTTCGCGATCGAGGACGTGCACCGCTACCTCGGTCTCCTGACCGGGATCTTCATCTGGCTGCACGTGCTCGTGCTGCTCCTCGACTCGTATCTGCCGTTCTCGCTCGCCCAGCTCGCCATCCCCGGGATCTCCACCTACCGGCCGTTGCCGACGGCGCTCGGCATCGTCGGTGCGGAGCTCCTGCTCGCGCTCGCGCTGACCAACCGGTTTCGCACTCGGCTTTCCCACCTGTTCTGGCGGCGTGCCCACTACCTCAACTTCGCCGTGTGGGCACTCTCGCTCGCGCACGGGGTCACGGCCGGCGCCGACCGCGATACTGCCTGGGCGCTCGCGCTCTATGCCGGCTGCGGGGGCGCCGTCGCGGCCGCAACCGTCTGGCGCGCGCTGAGGGCCAGACCGCTTCCCGCCTGGGCGCTCGGGCTCTGGACGGGAACGGCGGGAGTCGTCGGCGCCGAGCTCGTCAGCGCACTCGTCCTCGGCCCGGTGTGGCCGCGATGACTCTTACCAAACTCTTGCGGACGCCTTAGCCCCGGCTTAGGCGCGGCTGGTCGAATGGGACGAACGAAAGGAGCAATCATGCAGACCCTCGCTTACGCCCCGACCCTCGATCCGTTCTTCAGCGCGGAAACCGCGGCGTGGTACCTCGACTTTCCTGTCGGCTACCTGCTGACCGAGCTTCGTGACGGCAAGACGCTCGACGAGCTCTGTGCCGCTGCCGCCAGACCGGCCGCGCCGCTCGTCGACGTCCTCACCAGGGGAGCCGTCGAGCTCTTCGAGGAAGAGGTGGGCGGATACGAGCTGACGGCGGCCCACCGGCGCGCGATCGAGGCGCACCTGAGAGAGCGGATAACGGCACTCGTCGCCGGTCCAGCCGAGCTCGGACGGGTCCGATGACCGGCCGGATCGAGGCGGCGCGGCAGCGGGCGACGGTTGTCAAGCGCAGGCTGCGCGTGGTCGCGGTCGCGGGCTTCGTCGCCCTGTTCGGCCTCGCGGCTGAGAGCCACGGCGGCGCCTCGTCCGCCTCGGACGACACGAGCGCGGTCGTGCAGCCGGCAGCGGCTACGACGAGCGACGGAAGCACCTTCGACTTCGGCACCGCCGACGTCGCGCCCGCCGCCGGCCTCGCGCCCCAGGTCCAGACGCAGACCTCCTGAGCGGGGCTAGCGACGCCGTTCGAGCACGATCAGTTCGCCGTGCTCGTCATCGTGCTCGAACTCGCCGGTGGCGCTGAAGCCGGACTTCCCTGCCACACGCAGCGACGCGAGGTTGTCCGGGGAGATCGTCACGCGTACCAGGTCGGCCTCGGGC
>JANMJY010000051.1:0-11640 GCA_031371615.1 Actinomycetes bacterium
GACGCGCTCGACCGGGCAGTCGGGGGCGAGCAGCCAGCGTCCGTCCCATTCGTCTCCGAGCAGCGCGGCGAAGCAGGCGCCCGAGTCGAAGCGGGGGAAGCAGAGCCAGTCGATCGACCCGTCCAGGCCGACGAGCGCAGCAGTCTGCAGGTCGCCGATCAACCCGTAGTTCTCGATCCGCATCGTGTCTCCTAGAACTCGAGCCGCAGCTTCGGAAAGCGCTTTCGGGCGGCGCGCACGAAAGCCTCCGCGTAGGCGATGTCGGCATCGGAGCCCAGCGTCGTGGAGTACCTGTCGCACAGCTCCTCGAGCCGGTCGGCGATCGTCTCGAGCACAAGCTGCAGGTCGCCGTACGCCTCCTCGGCGTTCTCGCGGTCGGCCGCGTCGTAGGCCTGCTCCGCCGCCTCGGCCTCCCGTAGCAGCGCCTGCTCGTCCTCGACGAAGAGATCGAGCTGCCGGCGGATCAGGTCGCCGAAGCGATCGCGGCGAAGCCTCACAGCTCGCCGTAGAGGTCGAGGTGCGCTGTAGCGGCGGCGTCCCAGGTCAGCTCGTCCCGGGCGCGGAGCGCGCCGGCCCGGGCCGCCGCGAGCGCGTCGCCGTCGTCGAGGAGCTCGTGGATCGCGGCCGTCAGGCCGTCGACGTCGTCGGGGGCGACGACACGGCCCGCGCCGAAAGCGCGCACCGGCTCGGCCAGCCCGCCGACGTCGTACACGACGGCCGGCACGCCGGCCCCGAGCGCACGCAGGAGCGCGCCGCTTTGGTCGAGCTCCGCGCGATAGGGGAAGACGGCAACAGTCGATTCGGCGAGCGCCCGGTCGATCTCCGTCTCGGGGAGGTACGCCGTCGCGTCGCCGGCAACACGTAACCGCGCTCCGTCCACGCGCGACACCGCCTCCCTGGCGTGCTCGAGCTGCTTGTAGGGGCGGACGAGACCGAGGGCGAGCACGGTCGAGCCGTCGTCGCGGCGCTCGGTCGAGCCGGGGAAGACGGGGTGGGGAATCACGCGGAGCTTGCCTTCGGCGACTCCGAGCTCGGCCAGCGCGTCGCGCCCCCGCTCGCTGTGCACGACGACGCGCTCGAAGCGGTCGAAGACACGACGCCAGAGGGCCTGCTTGGACGCTGTGCGCCGCGGCAGCAGGTCGTGTGCCGTGAAGACGAGTGGAGCGTCGTGGCGCAGGAGCCGCGCGTCGAGCTCGGGCGCCGCCACCCACTGCAGGTGCACGACGTCCGCACGCACCCGCGCAAGCCGAGCCAACCCCAGTGGGTGCTCGAGCGCCTTCAGCGGCAGGCGCAGTCGCGAGCGGCGGAAGAGCCGCGATGAGAGCGGATAGAAGAGCTCGCGCCGGCGATAGCCGTCGGGCGGCGGCACGTCGCCGAACCGGAACCGGGAGGTGACGAGCTCGACGTCCGCGCCCGCGCGCGCGAGCGCCGTCGCGAGCGCATGGTCGTAGGGCGGCGTGAAGGCTGGTGGATCGGCGACGACGACACGCATCGGTCGTAGGCTAGTGCTCGTGCTCGTCCGCAGCTGGAACCTCTTCCACGGCAACACCCTCCCGCCCGGCCGCCGCAGCCACCTGGAGCAGATGGTCCGCCTCGCGGCCGCAGACCGACCCGACGTGCTCTGCCTGCAGGAGGTGCCGCTCTGGGCGCTCGCACGCCTCTCCCACTGGAGCGGCATGACCGTCCAGCACGTGGTGACGCGGCGCGCGCTGCTCGGCACCTGGCTCGGCGGCGTGATCACGCGGCTCAACAACGGCCTCTTCCGCTCCGGGCTGGCCGGCCAGGCGAACGCGATCCTGGTCGCGCCCGGGCTCGACGTGCTCGCCCATCACAAGCTTCGGATCGACCAGCACCGAGAGGAGCCGCGGTTCTGCCACGTCGTCCGGCTGCAAAGCCTCGTGATCGGGAATCTGCACGCCACCGGGGCTTTCAGCCATCCGGAGATCGCCGCAGCGGAGATTCTCCGCGCCGAGGCGTTCACGACGGGGATCGCGGGCGCGGTCCCCTGCGTCCTCAGCGGCGACTTCAACCTGCGGGCCGACCACATGCCCGAGCTGCCGGGGTGGTCGGCGGTCGGACCCGGGATCGACCACGTGGTCGTGCGCGGGCTCTCGGCCTCGCCGCTCGTCGTCTGGTCCGTCGAGCGAAGAAGCCCCGACGGCCGGGTGCTCTCGGATCACGCCCCGGTGGAGGTGACGGTCGGATGACGCCGGAGGAAGGCAGGGCGCTCTTCCCGGTGCTGGAGCGGCTCGCGTATCTGAATGCGGGCACGTTCGGCCCCCTCGCCGGTCCGACGGCCGACGCAGTCCGCGCCCAGCTCGATGCGGAGCTGGAGCAGGGTCGCTTCGGCAAGGAGTACTTCGAGCGCGTGCTCGGGTTGCGAGCGGAGGCGCGGGCGGCGCTCGGCGCGCTCGTCGGCGCTCCGCCGGAGCTCGTCTCCCTGACGAGCTCGACGACGGACGGTTGCAACATCGTCCTCGGCGGGCTCGATCTCCGCCCGGAGGACGAGATTGTGACGACCCGGGAAGAGCACTTCGGCCTGCTCGGGCCCGTGCACGCCAGCGGAGCCCGGGTCGTCGCCGTCGATGCCGAACCGGATGCGATCCTCGCGGCCGTGACGCCGCGAACACGCCTGCTGGCGCTCTCGCAAGTGCTCTGGACGACCGGGCGCGCGCTCCCAGTGCGGGAGCTCCGCGCGCAGACGGGCGTGCCCGTCCTCGTCGACGCGGCCCAGTCCGTCGGCGCGATTCCCGTCGATGTGGAGGGGATCGACTTCCTGACCATCTCCGGGCAGAAGTGGCTCTGCGGCCCCGACGCGACGGGCGGGCTCGTCGTGGCCGAGCCGGAGCGGCTGCGCGTCGCCAGGCCGAGCTACTTCTCGCAGACCGCCTATGAGGAGACGGGCAGCTTCGAGCCCGCCGTCGGAGCCGCCCGGTTCGATCCCGGCTGGATCGCGACCGCGAGCCTCGCCGGGCTTTTGGCGGCGCTCGACCTGCCCCCGGAGTGGCGCTTCGAGCGCGCCGCGGAGCAGGCCGCGCGCTGCCGACGCCTACTGGAGCCGCTCGTCGAGGTCGTTCCCGGTGACGCGACCCTCGTCTCCTTCCGCACCGAGGACCCGCCAGCTCTCGTGGAGAAGCTCTTCGCGGCCGGCGTCATCGTCCGCGATCTGCCCGGCACCGGCCTCGTCCGCGTCTCCTGCGGCTGGTGGACGGCCGACGAGGACATCGGCCGCCTCGTCGCTGCCTTGTAACAGTCTGTTACTTGGCGTCCGCCGCCGTGCGCAGGCCGAGCTCCTTCGCGATCGGCTGCAGCGCCTCGACGACGTTCGCGATGTGCTCGTCGAGCTCGACCCCGATCAGCTCAGCGCCGGCGTACACCTCGTTGCGGTGGACTCCGGCCGCGAACGACGGCTGCTTCAGCTTCTTCTTGACGGACTTCGGCTCCAGCCCTTCGAGGCCGGTCGGGCGGACGAGGCCACACGCGTGCACGAAGCCCGAGAGCTCGTCGCAGGCGAAGAGCGTCTTCTTCAGCGGCGTGTCCCGCGGCATCGCGAGGTGCTCTGCGTGCGAGAGGACCGCTTCGATCACCTCCTCGGGAAAACCCTCCTCGCGCAGGATCGGCGCGCCGTCCTGGGGATGCTTGTCGAGCGTGGGGTGGATCTCGTAGTCGAAGTCGTGCAGGAGCGCGGTGACGCCCCACAGCTCCTCGTCCTCGCCGAGGCGGCGCGCATACGAGCGCGTCGACGCCTCGACGGCGAGCGCGTGCCTGAGTAGCGACTCGCTCTTCGTGTAGCGGGTCAGCGTCTCCCAGGCCCTGTCGCGCGTTACATCCACGGGCCGACTACGATACCCCGCCTCGCCATGGCAACTACGCTCTCAACCGGAATGCAGGCCTTCGTAATCGAAGGGGGTCGCCCCCTCGACGGGACGATCCGCGCCGCGGGCAACAAGAACGGTGCCCTGCCGATTCTGGCCGCGTGCGTGCTCGCGACCGAACCGGTACAGCTCACGAACGTCCCCAGGATCCGCGACGTGCAGACGATGATGGAACTGCTCGTTGACATCGGAGCCGAAGTCGAGTGGACGGGCGAGAACGAGGTTGCGGTCGACGCGACCGGCGTGCACAAGACCGAGCTCGACGAGGAGCTCTGCCGGCGCATCCGCGCCTCGTTCCTGCTCGCCGGTCCCTTGCTCGCCCGCTTCGGCCGCGTCAGCGTCCCCCCGCCAGGAGGGGACGTGATCGGTCGCCGCCGTCTCGATCCGCATATCCACGGCCTCGCCGAGCTCGGAGTCGAGATCGCGATCGACGGCCGCTACGAGATGAAGGCATCGGCGCTCCGCGGCAAGTCGGTCTTCCTCGACGAGGCGAGCGTCATGGCAACGGAGAACGTCGTCATGGCCGCGGTGCTCGCCGAGGGCCAGACCGTTCTGGGCAACGCGGCCTGCGAGCCGCACGTCCAGGATCTCTGCCGCTTCCTCGTCTCGATGGGGGCGCAGATCGAAGGGATCGAGTCGAACGTCCTGCGCATCCAGGGAGTCGACCAGCTGACGGGCGGCGAATGGCGCGTCGCCCCGGAGCACATCGAGGTCGGCAGCTTCATCGGCCTGGCAGCGGCGACCGGCGGCGACCTGACGATCGAGGGCGTCGAGCCGCGCGACCTGATCTCGATCCTGCCCGCGTTCGCCCGGCTCGGCGTGCACGTGGAGGTCGAGGAGACGACCGTGCGCGTGCCGCCCGGACAGCGCCTGGAGATCCAGGACGACCTCGGCGGACAGATCCCGAAGATCGAGGACGGGCCTTGGCCGGCGTTCCCGGCCGACCTCACCTCGATCGCGGTGGTCACGGCGACGCAGGCGCACGGGACCGTGCTCGTCTTCGAGAAGATGTTCGAGAGCAGGCTCTTCTTCGTGGACAAGCTCGTCGGGATGGGCGCTCGGATCATCCTCTGCGACCCGCACCGGGCGGTCGTGACCGGCCCGGCCCAGCTGTACGGCGAGCGGCTCACGAGCCCGGACATCCGAGCCGGTATGGCGATGCTGATCGCAGCGCTGTGCGCCGAGGGCGTCTCCACGATCGGGAACGTCGGCGAGATCGACCGCGGCTACGAGCGCATCGACGAGCGGTTGCGCCACCTCGGCGCCCGCATCGAGCGCACCGAGACCTAGCAGGACTACCTCAGGGTCAGCTTGACCGCGGCGCTCGCGGCCGGGGCGACCTCGTCGGTCCCGAGGTAGCGCGCTCTGATCCGGTACGAGCCCGGCGTCACGGCGTAGCTCCAGACCGCGCGGCCGCTGGCGTCGGTGATCGCGGCCGCGGCTCGCAGCCAGCGCGTTCCGTCGAAGGACTCGAGCAGAACGGTCCGCGCGGCCTCTGCTCCGGGCCGGCCGGCGACGCTGAGCCGGGTGTCGAGCTGGACTCGGCGCGAGGCCGCCCCGCGAGGCAGATGGGCCGTGAGGCTGAGCCGCGCGGCGGACTTCTGCAGCGAAACGCTCCGCGGTGGCGAGACGGCGAGTGGCTCGCCTGTCGAGCGGGCCGGGTCCTGCGCACGCGCAACCGCCGCCGCGACGTCCAGGACTCCGTAGCCGAGCTCCTCGTTCCACGTTCCCTGTCCGGATGCCGTCTGCTCGAGGATCGAGGCGACCTCCTCGGCGCTCAGCTGCGGATTGGCGGCCCACACGAGCGCTGCCGCTCCCGCGACCTGTGGTGCCGCAAACGAGGTGCCGCTGCCGTACCCGTAGAGGCCCCCGGAGCCGGGAACCGCCACGCGGGGATACCGGGATGCAGGCGAGAAGGCGGAGACGGCGCTGAACACGGCCTCGCCGGGTGCTGCAAGCGAGAGATGCGTGCCCGTGCTCGAGAACGACGCGCGCGCACCGGAGCGGGTCGACGCGGCAACCGCGAGGCCTTGTCCGCCGACACCCCGGGAGCCGGGTGGCTGCAGCAGGGCTGCCGGATACTCGACGGGGTTCCCGTCCGCATGGCTGTTTCCGACCGCCGCGACCAGGAGCACTCCCTTGCCGACGGCGTAGTCGATCGCGCGACGCTCGGTCGTCGACGTGGACGGCCCGCCGAGGCTGAGGTTGATGATCCGTGCACCGTGATCGACCGCGTAGACGATCGCGGTCGCCTCCTCGACGTCGGAGAACGACCCCGACGGGCCGCCCGCCTGGACGATCAACAGCTGTGCGCCGCCGGCGACGCCCGACACTCCCTCGCCGTTCGAGCCCGACCCGGCTGCGAGCGCCGCCACGAACGTCCCGTGCCCGTTTCGGTCGGTCACGTCGGCGCTGCGAGCGAGGACGCTGTGCGCGAGCGGCGACTTGGCCGCGAGATCCGGCGCGCTCAGGTCGGCGCCCGTGTCGATGACGGCAATCGTCAACTTGGCGGCATCCTGTTCGACCTGGGCGGAGACCTGATCGGCGTGCACGGCCGCGTACTGCCACTGGAACGGCTCGCCGGTGGGAGTCGTGAGGAGCGCAGGCTCCACGAGCGAACGCCGCGGCGCCGTGCGTTCGACGTCGACGATGCCTGGCTCGGCGCCGAGTTGAACCGCGTAGCGCGCGATGTCACCACGTGGCCGCACCTCGACGACATGGAGTGCCGGGACCCGGCGGATCACGGTTGCGGGATGCCGTGCCAGCGCGCGCTCGAGCGCCCTCTCGCCCGTATAGGAGACGACCGCGCTTCCCCGGGGCCAGGCCGCTGCCTGAGATCCCTGGTCGATCGCGGGCAGGGCCGGCCCGGCCACGATGAACGCAGCCGCAATGGCACCACTGATTGCCTGGAGAAGCCGCATTTCGCCGCAGAGGATCACCGCAAATGATCCTGTCAGAGCATGGTCGAAACTTCTACAAAATGTAACCCCCCGAACTTTGATTACGCTCGGGGCGCATGAGCGTCAGAATCACCGTCGGATCCGGTCCGGCGAACGTCGCGACCGGGATCCCCGTCCTCGATCACCTGCTGGCACTGCTCGCACGCAGCGGCAGGTTCGAGCTCGCGCTCGAGCTCCCGCCGGGCGACGCCGAGGCCGAGGTGGCGGCTGCGGGTCGAGCGCTGGGCGAGGCGTTCGCGCCGCTGCTCCGGGCCGACGGCGCGGCCGGGCACGGCTCGGCGTTCATGCCGGCCGACGAGGCGCTGGCGCAGGTGGCGCTCGAGACGTCGCCTCGCCCGCTCGTGGCCAGCAACGTCGATCTGACCGATGCCCGGGCTGGTGGGCTGGGGAGCGACCTGGCGGCGCGCTTCCTCGAGGCATTCGCGCACGCGGCCGGACTGACGCTGCACGTACGACTGATCGACGGTGAGGACTCTCGCCACGTCCTCGAGGCAATCTTCAAGGCGCTCGGCGCAGCGCTGGCTCAAGCTTGCACAAGATGAAGGCGCCGCTTCGCGGCCCGACCCGTTCACGAACTCAAGGAGGAAGCGATGCCCGAGAAGGAGATCGTTCGGACCGAACGCGCGCCGGCCCCGTTTCAGGGCGCGCCGTACAACCAGGCGATCAACGCCGCCGGGTTTGTCTTCACGGCCGGACAGGTCGGCCTGCAGCCCGGCGGAAAGATGGCCGGCGCCGGCGTGGCCGAGCAGACCGAGCAGGTGATGCAGAACCTGCGGGCGATCCTCGAGGAGGCCGGCAGCAGCCTTGACAGGATCGTCAAGACGACGGTCTTCCTCCAGAACCTCGACGACTTCGCGGCCATGAACGAGGTGTATGCGACTCACGTAGGCGATAGCCCGCCTGCCCGTTCGACGGTCCAGGTGGCGAAGCTCCCCTCCGGCGCGCTCGTGGAGATCGAGGCGATCGCGCTTCTCTAGTCACAATGGGCGCCGTGTGGACCTCGGTCGCCGACTACGTGCACTCGCTCGGCCTCGACGCGTACGTTGTTGGCGGCGCCGTGCGCGACGAGCTCCTCGGCAGGCCGGTCCGGGAGCTCGACTTCGTCGTTCCCGGCGTGGGCCACGCCGAGCTGCGCACCGCGCTCGAGCCGCACGGCCGCGTCGAGGACCTGATCGTCGCCGACCAGCGCGTCGGCGCGCGCCTGCTGCCGAGTGACAGGAACGCCCGAGAGCTGCAGCCCGCGGGGATCGAATTCGCGCCGCCGCGCGTCGAGCGCTCGACCGGTCCCGGCCGTCACGACTTCGAGATCGTCGCGGACGCGGGGATCTCGCTCGAGCAGGACATGGAGCGCCGCGACTTCACGATCAACGCGATCGCACGACGGCTCGAGACCGGCGAGGTGCTCGATCCGCTCGGCGGCCGGGCCGACCTCGATCTCGGCGTCCTGCGGACGACGAGCCGGACGAGCTTCCGGGACGATCCGCTGCGGATCGTCCGCGGCCTGCGCTTCGTCTCGCAGCTCGGGTTCGACCCGGACGAGGACACTCTCCGCCAGATGCGCGAATGGGGACCGCAGCTGGAGCACGTCTCCGGTGAGCGGATCGGGGGCGGGCTCACGGCCGACGGTCTCGGCGAGCTGTCGAAGCTCCTGCTCGGCCCGCACCCGGCCAAGGCACTCACGCTGGCCCGCGACGCAGGCGTGCTCCTACACCTGCTCCCGGAGTTCGAGCCCGCGATCGGCTATCGCCAGCACAGCAAGCGGCAGCACCTGCCGCTCGACGAGCACGTGTTCGCCGTCGTGCAAGCGGCCGCCGACGCGGGTGCATCGCTCGAGGTGCGCCTGGCGACGCTGCTGCACGATCTCGGCAAGCCCGAGGCCGAGCAGAATGGAGGCGACCATGCCGAGCTCGGCGCCGCCATCGCCTCGCGGGTGCTCTCCCGGCTTCGCTATCCGACGAGGCTCCGGGCCTACGTGGTCAGGCTCGTGCGGGAGCACCCGTTCGCTCCCGAAGGCGAGCCCTCGCCTGTCAACGCGCGCCGCTTCCTCGCGCGCCACGGCGAGCGACTCGCGCTCGACCTGCTCGCCCATCGCGCCGCCGACCTGTCAGGCAAGACCGTCCCCGCCAGCGAATGGGAGTGGCTCGATCGCTTCCGGGCGCTCGTCGAGCAGGAGCGCGCGCAGCCACACCGGCTTGCCGACCTGGACATCGATGGTGGCGACCTGATCGCCGCCGGGTTCTCCGAGGGTCCGCAGCTCGGCCGGGTGCTGCAGACTCTGCTCGACGAGGTGGTCGAGGACCCGGAGCGCAACCACCGTGAGCAGCTGCTGAGCCGGGCCGGGGAGCTCGCATGATCCGCTGGGTTCCGCCCGGGCCCTACGAGGTCGCCTTCTCGACGCGCGCCGGCGGCGTCAGCGAGGGGCACTACGAGTCGTTGAACCTGGGCCGGATGACCGGCGACGACGTCGAGCGGGTGGACGAGAACCGGCGGCGCCTCTGCGCGGAGATCGGCGCCAAGCCCGAGCGGCTCGCGCTCAACCGGCAGATCCACTCGACCACCGTCCACCGCGCGGAGCCCGGGGCGCGGGGCGAGCCGGGTGACGGGCTCTGGACGGAGGAGCCCGATCTGCCCGTGCTCGCGATGAGCGCCGACTGCCTGCCGATCGCGCTCGCCCGCGTCGGGGACGGCCGGCCGGCGGTCGCAGTCCTGCATGCCGGCTGGCGCGGTCTCCTGGCGGGGATCGTCGGAGCCGGAGTTCGGACGCTCGGCGGGACGGTGCACGCGGCGGTCGGACCCGCGATCGGGCCGTGCTGCTACGAGGTCGGCCGGGAGGTGGCGGAGCCCTTCGCGGCAGCGTTCGGGACCGACGTGCTTAAAGGCCGGAACCTCGATCTCTGGGCTTCGGCCGAGCGGGCGCTGCTCGCCGCCGGGGTCGAGGAGGTCGAGCGGCTCGACCTCTGCACGTCGTGCAATCCGGAGCTCTTCTTCTCACACCGCCGGACCGGGAAGCCGCGTGGCGTCCAGGGAGTGATCGCCCGTGTCGCCTGAGGCCGTGCGCGCGGCGTACGAGCGCATCCGTGCCGAGGTCGGTGACGGGGTGACGGTCGTCGCCGCGACGAAGTACGTCTCGGTCGAGGACCTGGCGATGCTCGCCGAGGCCGGAGTCGAGGTGGTGGGGGAGAACCGCGCGCAGGATCTCGAGCGCAAGCACGCGGTCTACGGGGATGCATTCCGGTGGCACTTCATCGGCCACCTGCAGTCGAACAAGGCGAAGGTCGTCAACGGGATCTGCGAACTCGTTCACTCGCTCGGGTCCGAGTCGGCCGCGAGCCGCCTCACCGTGCCGGCGCTGCTCGAGGTCAATCTCTCCGGCGAGGAGTCGAAGTCAGGCGTGCCGCCCGAGCGCATCGGCGAGCTCCTGCGGGCGTACGGGAACGTTCGCGGGTTGATGACGATGCCGCCGGCCGCCGCCGACCCGGAGGCGTCCCGGCCTTTCTTCCGCCGGCTGCGCGAGCTCGCCGCGGAGCACGGGCTGCACGAGCTCTCGATGGGCACCTCGCAGGACTATCGGGTCGCGGCCGAGGAGGGAGCCACGCTCGTGCGTGTCGGTTCCGTCCTCTATCGGCAATAATCTCCTGCAGATATGGGATTTGCAGACGTCTGGAACCGCACGCTCGTCTACTTCGGCATCGCCGAGGAGGACGACTGGGACGAGGACGGCTACGCGACGAACGAGGAGCTCCAGCGCACCTACGGCGCCCGTGAGCGGGCCAACGTGCGCCGCCTGCAGCCGCGCCGCGGCCGCGACTTCGACGACTGGACCGATCCGGAGCCCGACGCGGGCAGCACGGCGGTGATGCGGCCGGCGACCCGTCTCCGGGGGGTCGAGGCCGTTCCCAACCCGGCCAATGTGAAGGTGCACCTCGTCATCCCGCGCAGCTTCAACGACGCGCAGCAGATCGCCGACCGCTTCAAGGACGGCGTGCCGGTGATCCTCAACCTGCAGAGCGCCGACCAGGATCTCTCCAAACGGCTGATCGACTTCGCCAGCGGCCTCACGTATGCGCTGGACGGCGGCATGCAGCGAGTCGCGGACAAGGTCTTCCTCCTGACGCCTCGCAACGTCGAGGTGTCGGCGGAGGAACGCGCGAGGATGCTCGAGCGCGGCGGCTTTTTCAACCAAGCGTAGGAAACGCGCCGAGAAAGGAGAAGGAGCGCCTATGGGCGGCCTTTTCGCCAGCATGACCTTGCTCGCAGACGTCGGCTCGCAGCTTGCGAGCTTCGTCTACGTGTTCATCTGGGTCTACATCCTGCTGCTCTTCGCGTACATCCTGACGTCGTGGGTGCGGCTGCCGTACAGGCCGTGGCTGAATCGCGTCCAGCGCTTCCTCTACGACGTGTGCGATCCCTATCTGCGGCTCTTCCGCCGGTTTCTGCCGCCCCTTGGCCCGCTCGACCTGTCCCCGATGGTCGCGTTAATCGTCCTGTTCGTCGTCCAGACTGTCCTCGTCTCGCTACTCAATCGCCTCTAGGAGAGCTCCGTTGGCAATGACGCCCGTCGAGATCCGCCACGTCCAGCTCGGCCGCAGCCTGCGCGGCTACAAGCGCCAGCTTGTCGACCGGCTGCTCACGGAGGTGGCGGACAGCTTCGAGGACGTCTGGCGCGAGCGCGCCGACCTTGCGGACAAGGTCGAGCTGCTCCCGTATCTGGCGGACTCCGATCTTGCCATCGACTGCCCAATTGCGCAGGTAGGTGCTCGGGACGACGTGCGCACTCTTGACGTCCGGATACTCCATTGCAGTCC
>JANMJY010000077.1:0-17536 GCA_031371615.1 Actinomycetes bacterium
AAGTGGGAGTGGTCGCTCTGGCAGGCCGTCGCGGTGACGGCGATCGCCGGGATCCTCGTGCCACTGCTGCTCGGCGCGATCAGCCTCCGGGTCGGCGGGATCGCCTTCGCGATGGTGACGCTGGCGTTCGCGCAGGCCGGCCAGGTGCTCGTGCAGAAAAACCCCAATCAGCTGACCGGCGGCGAGGAAGGGCTCGGCCTCAACTCCGATCCGCTGCCCGACTTCTTCGTCGGCGTCCTCAATGCGAAGAATCTGTACTGGCTGGCGCTCGGCTATGCGATCGTCGTCTTCCTCATCGTCCGCTTCGCCGTGTCGTCGTCGCCGGGTCACGTCTGGCAGGCGATCCGCGAGAACGAGCGCCGGGTGGAGGTGATCGGCCTGCGGCCGTTCGGCTTCAAGCTGATCGCGTTCGTGCTCGCCTCGTTCCTCTGCACGGTCGGCGGGATCGTCTGGCTGCTCGTGCTCGGCACGGGGGCAAGCCCACAGGTGACGACGGCGAACTTCACCCTGACGCTGCTCGTGATGGTCGTGATCGGCGGTGCCGGCACGAGGTACGGCGCGCTCCTCGGCGGCTTCCTCTACACGCTGCTCGACCAGCGGCTCGGCTCGCTCGCCGGCTCCTCACAGGTGCAGGATCTCCCGACGATCATTCGAAAGCCGCTCTCGGAGCCCCTCTTCATCCTCGGCACGCTCTTCATCCTGCTCGTCTTCTTCGTGCCCGGTGGGCTCGCCGGTCTCGGCCGCCGCGTGCGCCTCCTGCGCCGATCTGCCGGGCTGGAGGGGACGCGATGAAGATCGCCTGGGAACGTCGTGGAAAGGGGCCGGCGGTACTCCTGATCCACGGCCTCGGCTACGCGCGTTGGGGCTGGGAACCGGTCGTCGAGCCGCTCTCTCGCTCGTTCGACGTCATCCTCTTCGACAACCGCGGCGTCGGTGAGAGCGATGCGCCGGCAGGGCCGTACACGGCTGCGGAGATGGCCGGCGACGCAGCGCAGGTGCTAGACGAAGCCGGTGTCGACCGCGCGCACGTGGTGGGGACGAGCCTCGGCGGCATGGTCGCGCAGGAGCTCGCGCTCGCTCACCCCGGCCGGGTCGACAAGCTCGTCCTGGCCTGCACGACCCCGGGCGGCCAGAGGGCCTTCCCGATGCCGCAGCGAACGGTCGAGCTGATGCAGGCTCGCGCCACGCTGCGCGAGTTCACGGAGAACGCGCTCGAGCCCGACCCGCAGCCGGAGCTCGTCGACCGGATCCTGGTCCATCGCGAGCGGACGGCGCAGCCGTTCGAGCACTGGGCTTCGCAGGCCGCCGCAGGTGCAACCTTCGATGCGCATTCCCGGCTCGGCTCGCTCGGGATGTCGACGCTCGTGCAGACGGGAGACGGCGATCTGGTGGTCGATCCACGCAACAGCGATCTGCTCGTCGAGGCGATCCCGGACGCGCGACTCTCCATCTTTGCCGGTGCCGGCCACGTCTTCATGTGGCAGCGGCCGGAGCGCTTCGTGGCCGAGTTGGAGGGGTTCCTGTGCTGACGCTCGACCGCTGGATCCGCGACCGAGCGCGTAGTACGCCAGCCCGCGTCGCGATCGACTGTCGCGGGGCGGAGACGACCTACGCCGAGCTGGATGGGCGCTCGGAACGCCTCGCCACCGGCTTCCTCGAGGCGGGTCTCGTTCCCGGCGATCGTGTTGCCACGCTCACCGGCACGAGCCCGGAGCACGTCGTCGTCTTCTTCGCCTGCGCGAAGGCGGGCCTGATCCTGATGCCGCTGAACACGCGGCTCGCCCCGCCGGAGCTCGCATACCAGCTGGCAGACGCGGAACCGGCCGTGCTGCTCTGCTCCGACGAGCACGCCGAGACAGCCGCCGCGCTCCACCCGCGCACCGCCGGACTGGAGGAGCTCGTGTCTGATAGACACAAGCCGTTCTCGCCGCCCGCCGACGACGACGGCCTCCTGCTCGTCTACACCTCGGGCACGACCGGCAAGCCGAAGGGCGCCCTGCTCACGCACGCGAACTGCTTCTGGACGAACCTCTCGTTCGACCGGGTCGTGGGGGTCTCGGGCGAGGACACGGTGCTGCAGGTGCTGCCGCAGTTCCACGTCGGCGGCTGGAACGTGCAGGCGCTGCTCGCCTGGTGGAAGGGAGCCACGGTCATCCTCGAACCGTCCTTCGAGCCGGCGAGGACGCTGGCGCTGATCACCGAGAAGCACGTGACGACGATGATGGGCGTCCCCGCGAACTACCTCTTCATGTCGCAGGAGCCCGGCTTCGCGAGCGCAGACCTCTGGACACTGCGGCACGCGGTTGTCGGCGGCGCCCCCATGCCGGAGGCGCTCCTCGAGACCTGGCACGAGCGCGGCGTCGAGATCGTCCAGGGCTACGGCCTCACCGAGGCCGCACCGAACGTCCTCTGCCTCCCGCCCGAGGACGCGGCACGCAAGCGCGGCTACGCCGGCAAGCCCTATCCGCACGTCGACGTCGCCCTTCGCGATCCCGAGTCGGGTGAGCTGCTCGAAGGCGCGACCGCGGGAGAGCTCGTCGTCAAGGGCCCGAACGTCTTCGCCGGCTACTGGCGGAACGCAGAGGCCACCGCCGCAGCCTTCGCAGACGGCTGGCTCCTGACCGGCGACGTCGCTGCGCGCGATGAGGAGGGCTACTACCGGATCGTCGGCCGGACGAAGGACATGGTCATCTCCGGCGGCGAGAACGTCTACCCGGCCGAGATCGAGAACGTCCTCCACGGGCACGACGCCGTCGCGGAGGCTGCCGTCGTCGGCGTGCCGGACGAGCGCTGGGGCGAGGCGTGTCTCGCCTTCGTCGTCCTCAGCTCGGCGGCCACCGAGGAGGAGCTGCTCGAGCTCTGCCGGAGCCGCCTCGCCCGCTACAAGGTGCCGCGCGGCGTCCACTTCGTCGACTCGTTGCCGAGGAACGCGCTCGACAAGGTCGTCAAGTCGGAGCTGCTGGAGCTCGTGCGATGAAGCAGCTGACCGCACGCGGCGAGCGCACCCGCCAGAAGCTGCTCGTCGCCGCCGAGCGGATCTTCGCCGAGCTCGGCTACCACAACGCCTCGATCGTCAAGATCACCGAGGCGGCTGGGGTCGGCCAGGGCACTTTCTATCTCTACTTCTCGGGCAAGCAGCAGGTGTTCGACGAGGTCGTGCTTGATCTGAACACGCGGGTCCGCCACGCGATGACCGAGGCCTCCGCAGCGGGAACGACGCGCGCCGAGCGCGAGCTGCTCGGCTTCGGCGCCTTCTTCCGCTTCACGGCCGAGCACCCAGCCCTATACCGGATCATCCGCCAGGCCGAGTTCGTCTCGCCGGAGACGCTCGTGACGCACTACGAGCGGCTGACCGACGGCTACGTTGCCGGGTTGCGCCAGGCGATGGAGGCGGGGGAGATCGCCGAGGGCGACCCGGAGGTGCTCGCCTGGAGCCTGATGGGGATCGGCGAGCTCGTCGGCATGCGCTGGATCCTCTGGAACGGCGAGCGCGGGATGCCGGACGAGGTCTTCGACGAGCTCTCGCGAATCATCGTGCGGGCCATCGGCGCCAAGGACCTCGACCCGTGATCGGGCAGGTGTGATTGGTCTGGCGGCCACCGCCGCGTATCTCCCGGATCAGTGGCTGACCGCGGCAGAGATCGCCGAGGCGAGCTCGATTCCGGAGCGGGTGATCCTGGACAAGTTCGGCCTGCGCGGCAAGCACATCGCCGCGGCGGATGAGCACGCCAGCGACATGTCCGTCGAGGCCGCGTCGCGCCTGCTCGGCGAGCAGGACCTCGATCCGGCCGAGATCGATGTCGTCCTCTACTACGGGTCGCTCTGGAAGGACTTTCCCGTCTGGCAGGCTTCACCGTGGATCGCGCACCGCCTCGGCTGCGTGAATGCCTACGCACTCGAGTACGCGAACGTCTCCTGCGGCACGCCCGTCGCCCTGCGGCTCGCACGGAACTTCCTGCTTGCCGAGCCCGAGCTGCGGAACGTCCTGCTCGTCGCCGCGTGCCGCGAGTCGTACCTGCTCGACTACGGCAACGAGCGCTCGCGCTTCATGTTCAACTTCGGCGACGGGGCGGTGGCGGGGCTGCTCACGCGCGACGCCCCGCACGAGTTGCTCGGCTGCCACGCGCTCACGGACGGCTCGTTCTCGCTCCAGGTGAAGGTGCCGGCCGGCGGCTCGGTCGAGCCCGCCTCCGCCGAGTCGGTCGCCGGCCGCCGCCACTACCTCGACGTCGCCGATCCGGCCGAGATGAAGGGCGGTCTCGACGAGGTCAGCCTGCCGAACTTCATCGCCGCCGCGCGCGGAGCGCTCGAGCGCTCCGACGCCAAGCTGGAAGACATCTCCTATCTTTGCGGCATCCACATGAAGCGCTCCATGCACGACGCGATCGTGGCGGGGCTCGGCAGCCCGCGCGCCGCCTATCTCGACGACACCGGCCACATGAGCGGCGTCGACTCGCTGCTCGCACTCGACCGCGCAGCGCGGAAGGGCGAGGTGACGGAGGGCGACCTCGTGTTGCTGCTCGCCGCGGGAACCGGGTACACGTGGGCCGCCTCGGTGATCAGATGGTGATCGAGGACCTCGTCGGGCAGGAGCTCGTCTCGGAGTGGCGCGCGATCGAGCAGGAGCGGATCGACGAGTTCGCGCACGCGACCGACGACCCACAGTGGATCCACACCGACCCCGAGCAGGCCGCGGCAGGCCCGTTCGGGACGACGATCGCGCACGGCTTCCTGACGCTGTCGCTCGTCGTGCCGATGTTCGCGGAGGCGCTGCCGCCGCTCGACGGCTACGGGATGACGCTCAACTACGGCCTCAATCGCGTCCGCTTCACGTCACCGGTCCCTTCGGGGGCCAGGATCCGCGGGCGCTTCCGGATCGAGGACGTCCAGGACGTCGCGTCCGGCAAGCAGGCTCGTGTCGCGGCCACGATCGAGCTCGAAGGACAGGAGAAACCGGCCTGCGTCGCCGAGGCGTTGTTTCGCTTTCTCGCGCCTGCTTGAGGCGAGCTCAGACGCTGCCGTCTCCATCCGGTAGACGGCGGTAGCATCTTCCCGCCCAGGAGGAACCAAGCAGTGCGCCACGCGGTCGAGCTCGTCGGAACCGTCAATCTCGCCTTGTTCGCGGCCATCGCGCTGGTCTGCGTGCGCCAGTGGCGCCGGGAGCGCGCCGTCACCGCTCTCTGGGCGGCGCTCGCGTTCGTGACGTTGGCCTGGGTGATCCTGGTAGGACGCGTCTTACCCCAGGACCCGGGCGATCTGGCGGGGAAGGTCGTGCAGCGGGTCGACCTCGTGATCCTGGTCCTCTTCCCCTATCTGCTCTATCGCTTCGCCGCGGCCTTCGAGCGCTCCCGCCGTCCGCTCGCTCACGTTGTCGACGCTCTCAGCGTCGCACTCGTTGCGGCGACCATCGTGCTTCCGTCCGTGCCGGCCGACGGCGAGTCGTGGCCGTGGTGGTTCCTCGTCTACGTGATCGCGTTCCTCGCGCACTGGTCGCTGCTGCTGTGCATCGTCGCGTTCCGCCTCTGGCGGGCGGGACGCGACGAGGCTTCGGTCGCGCGCAAGCGGATGCAGATGCTCGCGTTCGCGGCGACGGCGCTGACCGCGGCCCTCGTCTTCTCTCTGGCTGCGACCGACGAGGGCTCGCCGGGCGCACTCGTGGTCGCTCTGCTCGGAACGTTGAGCGGCGTCGCGTTCCTGCTCGGCTTCGCGCCGCCCGTGGGCCTGCGCCTGCTCTGGAGGCGGCCGGAGCAGGCCCGCATGCAGGCCGCGATCGGCGGGTTGATGGCGGCAACCAGCGAGCAAGACGTTGCGGCCCGCGTGCTGCCGCCGATGGCAAGCATGGTCGGAGCTCGCGGGATCACGCTCGAGTCGGCGGACGGGACGCGACTCGGCGTGCACGGCTCGGTCGACGACACGCACGGCGACGTTGCGCAGTGGGAGTTCCCGTTCGGCCGGCTCGTCGTCCGGACCAGCGCCTTCGCGCCTTTCTTCGGCGACGAAGAGCGGAAGCTGCTCACCTCCCTCGGCTCGCTGACCGGCCTTGCCCTCGACCGGGCGCGGCTCTTCGCCCAGGAGCGCGAGGCCCGCGCGACGCTGGAGCGCGCCGACGAGCTCAAGAGTCAGTTCGTCGCGCTCGCGGCGCACGAGCTCCGGTCGCCGGTCAGCGCGATCTACGGGCTCTCCGAGACGATCGCGGAACGTGGCGACGAGCTCTCGCCCGAACGGCTGGAGGAGCTGCGGAGCGCGCTGACGATCCAGATCCGGCGGCTGCGCGAGCTCGTGGAGCAGCTACTCGATCTCTCGCGCCTGGATGCAGAGGCCGTTGTCATCCGGCCGCGGCGCGTGCGGGTCCGCGACCGCCTGGAGGAGATCGTCGAGTCGGTCTCGCCGCTCGAGTCGGCACAGATCGGGCTCGAGGTCGATCCTGCGCTCGAGGCCGAGCTCGACGTCGACGCCCTCGACCGGATCGTCTCCAATCTGATCCTGAACGCGTGCCGCTACGGCGAGCCGCCGGTCCTCGTCAGCGCGGCGACGGAGAACGGGTCGCTACGGGTGACGGTGCAGGACCGCGGGCCGGGCGTTCCGGCGGAATTCGTGCCGCAGCTCTTCGACAGGTTCGCCCGTGCCGCGGATGCGGGGAGCCCGGGCACGGGCCTCGGACTTGCGATCGCGCGCTCGTATGCGCGGGCGCACAGCGGCGATGTCAGCTATCGCCCGGCCGCCCCCCGCGGGGCGGCTTTCGAGCTGGTTTTGCCGGCGCCCGCCGCGGCGTAGGCATCGGGAACGGTACGGTGTGACAGGCGGACGTCGCCGGAATTCACGACGAAGGGGCGGAATTTGGCTGCGAGCAAGCGACAGACGACCTTCGCGAAGATGGCGCGCGAACAGGCGATGCGAGAGAAGCGCGTGCGCAAGCAGGAGAAGAAAGACGACAAGAAGCAGGCCGCGATCGACGCTGCGAACGGTGTAGTCACCCCCGAGACGCCGCCGGTCGACGAAGAGACCCCAGCTAGTCCCGGCTAAAAGGTCGTCCCCGCGGCTACGCGGACCTCCACCGGCATGACGACGCTCGAAGTCGAAACACCGCATGGTTGCGCCCGCGCGCACTTGCACTCCGCCGGCGGCGCGCGAGCCGCGCTCGTCCTCGGTCATGGAGCGGGGGGTGGCGTCTCGGCACCCGACCTCGTGACGGTCACCGCCGTCGCGCTCGAGGAGGGAATCAGCGTCGTGCTCGTCGAACAGCCCTACCGCGTCGCCGGGCGACGTTCTCCCGCGCCGGCGCACCGGCTCGATGCCGTGTGGACGGCGGTCATCGAGCAACTCCTCGCGAGCGAACTGCAGGGGCTGCCGCTGGTCAGCGGGGGCAGGTCCTCGGGTGCCCGCGTCGCCTGCCGCACCGCCGGCTCCACCGGAGCCGTCGGCGTCCTCTGCCTCGCGTTTCCGTTGCAACCGCCGCGCCGCCCTGGCGCAGAGCCTGCGCCGAGCCGTCTAGGGGAGCTCGATGCGGTCGGCGTTCCCATGCTCGTGGTGCAGGGCGTTCGCGATGCGTTCGGGATGCCACCGGCCGCCGAGCAGCGCACGGTGGTGCACGTGGAGTCCGACCACAGCTTGAGGACCGACCTCCAGGCCGTCGCCGCTGCGGTGCGGGCGTGGCTGCCTCAACTCGACTTGGCTTCGGGATAACGCGGCAGCCCGTCGTCGGGCAGCGACTGCCAGTCCGCCGCGTAAGCCGTGTACTGGTGCCACTGGGGCCGGATGCCCGGATCGCCGTCGAGGGTGCCGAGCCGGACGCCCGTATAGTCGCTCGAGCCCGGGGGCCGGGAGAAGAGGGCCGATCCGCAACGTCCGCAGAAGATCTTCTCGAAGCCTCCGTCGGGAGCCCAGTACCGCAGCTCCTCCTGGCCGGCGACGACCTGCACGCTGCCCGGCTCCGCCCGCGCGTTCGCCGATGCGGCTGTCCCGGTTCGCCGCTGGCAGCGGGTGCAATGGCAGTAGGAGGCCGAGACGAATGGCGCGGTCACCTCGAAGCGCACCGCCCCACAGCCGCAGCCCCCCGTCACGAGCACGCTCACCGGCGCAGCCTAGCGCGACCCACCTCTTAGCCAAATGTCCAGTTGTCGCGGAACCGGTGCCGGAAGATGCTGCGAGGTGGCCGGCAATGCAGCTGGCGGGCTATCGAAGGGGGAGGGCACATGGACACCACCCGGTGGGCGGGATCTCCGGATCGCACCGTTGCCTTGCGCCGCGCCCTCCTCGTCTCGGCGCTTTTCGCGGTTCTCTGCGGTTTTGCGCCGCATGGCGCGGCAGCTTCCAGGGACATGGTGCGTGGGACATGTCCCTCGGGCAATGCGGCGATCGTGAATCCGACATTGAGCGTGGTTCAGGGCGGAACGGCGACGGCAACCTTCAAGATCGCGCAGTACTGCTCGAACGTCCAGGTGAATCTTGCGAGCTATGACGCGCCGCAGTTCGACTTTGGGCTTCCTCAGACGCTCATCGACTACGACCCGAAGCCGTTGAACGGGCCAACGAGGTACAGCTACAACAGCAACGCCACGTACACCCTGCACACGACCGTTTCGTCGTGCTTCTTCCAGGTCGACCTCGTCCGCGGCGCGGTCATCCCCGACCTGACGTCGAGCCTGCTGTATGGAGATCGCAAGCTGAAGTGGCAGAACGGTGGCACGAAGTGCGTCACGAAGATCACGACGACGGCCAAGCCTGTCACCGGGGTCGACATCGGCGGAGCAATCAGCGACTCGGCCGTCCTGTCCGGGCTCTCGGCGGCCGGCGGCGGCACGCTCACGTTCAAGGCCTACGGGCCGAACGATGCCACGTGCTCGGCCACCTCTCTGAAGTTCACGAGCAACGTCACCGTCAGCGGCAGTAACACGTACAACTCGGGGTACTACACGCCGACCGCCGTTGGGACGTACCGCTGGACAGCGAGCTACGCGGGTGACGCACGGAACTTCCCGGCGACGTCGGGCTGTGGCGCGGTGAACGAGTCGGTCGTCGTCCGGCAGCGGACTCCGACGATCTCCACGACCGCTTCCGCGAACGTGACCATCGGCGGTCAGGTCACGGACACCGCCACGCTCGGCGACACGTTGAACGGGACCGGGACGATCACCTTCAAGCTTTGGAACAACGGGACGTGTGCTGGCACGCCCGTCTTCACCACGACGAAGACGGTCACCGGCAACAATTCCTATACCTCCGCCGGCTACGTTCCTTCGGCTCCCGGGACGTACCGCTGGATCGCGAGCTATGGAGGCGATGCCAGCAACGCGGCCGTCTCGGGTGCCTGCGGAGATGCCAACGAGTCCGTCACCGTCTTCAAGGCCGGGCCGACGCTGACGACACAGGCCTCGGGGGCGGTTCTCGTCCAGAACCCCATTCGCGACACCGCGATTCTCGGCGGCACCGTGAACGGCACCGGGACGATCACGTTCACGCTCTTCGGTCCGAACAACACGACTTGCGCTGGGACACCGATCTTCACGGCGACCTCACCCGTCGCGGGCAATGGCTCGTACCCGTCGGCGACCTTCACGCCCACCGTTGCCGGCGTCTATCGGTGGCTGGCGAGCTACAGCGGCGACGTGAACAACTCCTCGGCGCAAACCAGTTGTAACGACGCGGGCGAGTCCGTCACGGTGGGCAGAGACGACTCGCCGCCGCTCTGCGTGCTTTCACAGACCATCTCGGGTCCGCCGACGAAGCAGCTGAAGATCACCGTTCAGGACTCGGAGAGCGGGCTCTTCTCGATCGTCGTCGATTCGATCGTCAACGCCACGGCGAGCGGCAATGTCGGCTTCCCCGCCGGGACGACCCTGCCGGTGGTGGTGACCGTCAGCAAGACCAATCAGTCGAGCAGCTCGTTCGTGCGCCTGAAAGTGACCAACAACGCAGGGCTCGTCACGCTCTGCGATCCGGTCGTACCGGCGGAGAAGAAGCGGCATGCGAGTGGATCGGCGTCCGCTCGAGCGGACGGCTCGGGCTTCACGTTCAAAGCGAACGCGCAGCTCGTCACCTTCGGCGCCGCCGAAGGCGTGCTCCTGTCGGGGACGATCCCCGGCGCCGCCGGCCAGACGGTGACGGTGCTCACCCAGGCATGTGGCTTCCGGGGCACCAGTGAGCTCGCAAGGGTGAAGACCGGCAAGGGTGGCGTGTTCCGGTATCGGCTTCTGCCGGGACTCAACGCGACGTACTCGGTCCGCTCGAACGGCGTCACGAAGAACGTCTCGATCTCCGTGCGGCCGCAACTGGCTCTGACCCGCGAGTCCGCCGGCCGATTCCGGCTCGACGTGTCGACGACGAACGGCAAGTTCCTGGCCGGCTCGAACGCTCAGCTTCAGCGCTGGTCCGGAGAGCGTTGGGTCGGTCTGCGCACCGCGACGCTCTCGAAGAGCTCGCCGGACGACGCGATGATCGCCGTCTCGTCGGGGACGTTCGCCGCGAGCGTCTTCGGGAAGCTCCGCGCCGTCCTGCCCAGATCGAGTTGCTACAGCGCGGGAACCAGCGCGGCAGTCATCGGTTAGGCCGACACTTGGTAAGGATCAGAACGACGAGCCTCGCCCATGCGGGGCTCTTTCGTTCTTGGCGTCTTTTGCGGCACACCGCCCTGGAGTGAAGCGGCCGCAGTCAACCCAGTCCGAGGCATGGCGTCAACAACGGGCCGCGGCCTATGGTTTCGAGGAGGACGCGGCGTCCTCGTGCGGCACATGCGGATCCATCTCACCGACCGACACCTCATCCCGAGCCTGCTCACGTTCATGCGCGAGCATGTCCACGTGACCGCTGACCGCGTCGGGCTGCAGGAGATCGAGGTGTCGCAGCTCGGCTCTCAGCACGCGGCAGGTCGACGGCTCGAGCTCGATCTGCTCCTGCAGACCTGGGGCTCTTCGCACGCATCGGCCGAGACCCGAATTCTTGACTGAGGTGCGAGGGGCCGCCGCCATGGTCGATGGACCGAGCAGGTCGGTCGTCACCGACTTCGGTCTGAACGACTGCGTTCGCCTCCTCGACCGGCACGGCGACATCGCTTCCGGCTCCATGGGCAGCGTCCTCGGCAAGTTCGGGGATCCGAGCGACCGCAGCTACATCGTCAGCTTCGAACACGAGGGAACGTGCGTCACCGACGTCCGCTTCGACGAGATCGTCCTGGCGCACGACGCCCGCCGCTCCGCCTGACGCGGCCTCGAATCACTCGAGCGAGTGACGCGGACGGGTCCCACCGACTCATGCGAGAGGACCTAGCGGCCGATAGACTCTCTTATACGCGTTCCGTGGATTGCGCCGCAGCTTTCCACGTAGAGCCGTTTCGGTCGGGGGGTGGTGCCGCAGCCACCTCCCGACTATTTCTTTTTCCGGCTGGGTATTAGGCGGCGTAAGCGACGATTTCGTCGCCGCGAACCTCGACCACGCCGTCGGTGCCGAAGCTGACGAGGTAGGTCGGATTCTCTCGGGCGAACCTGCCGACGATGTGGCCAAGTGCGCCGGAGCGAACGTCGCCGTGACGTTCGATCAGTCGTACGGCTGCGGTTCGGAGATGGACGATCGATGTGGGGGTGTTGGTGATCATGTAGTCCCAACCGCACCCGGACCGGTTTGGGTACGGCTTTGCAGCCGAATCCCCGGGTGGGTGACACGGCGGAGCTGTGCGATCCGAGCAGAATGTCAGAGTCCCTACGTGACCTGGTTCAACGTGTGGCTCGACGGTGCCGCGCACGGCTGCGAGCTTCCCCGCGACGATCCGCCGGTCGCAGGGCAAATTCGCGATCTCGGGGGAGTGACGGCGCTGATCGACGAGATCGTCGAGGGCACCGACGGGAAGCCGTTGCTCGTTGCTTCTCGCGTCACACGTCAGCCAAGAGTGACGCCGCAACCGTAATCTGCAGCGCGATGCGCGCCGTAGTGATCGACGCTGGCCGGCTGGTGCTCGGCGAGCGCCCTGACCCCGTGCCGGGCACCGGTGAGGTGCTGATCCGGGTGCGTGCAGCCGGGATCAACAACGCAGACCTGATGCAGGCGGCTGGGAAGTACCCGCCCCCACCGGGCACGCCACCCGACATTCCGGGGCTCGAGTGCGCCGGTGAGCTGGTCGACACGCGCGAGCGCGTGATGGCGCTCCTGCCCGGCGCGGGACAGGCGGAGCTCGTGGCAGTCGACGCGAGGCACGTGCTTCCGGTCCCGGAGGGTGTCGACTGGCCGGCCGCAGGTGGGTTCATGGAAGCGTTCGCGACAGCACACGACGCGCTGGTGACGCAAGCTCAGCTGCGGGCGGGTGAGCGACTGCTCGTCACCGGAGCGTCCGGTGGCGTCGGCACGGCGGCGGTGCAGCTCGGCGTCGCCCTTGGCGCTGACGTGACGGGAACCGCTCGGCGGCCCGAGAGCCGAGATCTCATCCGTGGGCTCGGCGCCGCGATCGAGCGCGCGGGCGAGTACGACGTGATTCTCGAGCTGGTCGGGGGAGAGCTGCTGACGCATGACGTCGAGCAGTTGGCGAGCCACGGGCGGTTGGCCGTGATCGGGACGGGCGCCGGCGCGCAGGTGCAGGTCGACTTCGGTCTCCTCATGCGAAAGCGGGCCCGGATCTACGGTTCGACGCTGCGGTTCCGCTCCGCCGAGGAGAAGGCGCTCGTCGTCGCCCGGCTCGCCGAGGATGCGCTGCCCCTCCTCGCCGCCGGGCGTCTCATCGTGCCCGTTCACGAGACCTTCCCCCTCGACCAGGCGCAGGCCGCCTATGTGTCGTTCGCCGCAGGCGGCAAGTTCGGCAAGCTCGTTCTCATGACCTGAGAACGGAGAGACGGAGGAGTCAGCTGGTTGTCCGACTACACGATCACGAATCTGAAAGAGGACGACTCCGCAGGCGACTTTGACCGGACCTGGAGGCGCGCTTCTCACGCGAGCACCTCACCTCCGAGCACGCTGGGCGTCAGCTACTTCCGCTACGGCCCCGGCTTTCGCTCGCCGATACCGGCGAAGGGTTGGTGGAGCGACTGGGCCGGCCCCGGTCGTCGAGCAACCCTCCGCTTTCGTCCGGATCCGTTCAGCTAGACTGCCGCGGCGCCACGGCCCATTCGTCTAGTGGCCTAGGACACCGCCCTCTCACGGCGGCGGCACGGGTTCGAATCCCGTATGGGCCTTCCTTTCCAGTTCGGCTTCACTGAACCGGCCAAGCCGACGGTCGGCCGACGCTTAGCCGGGCGCGGCGCTCCGGCGGTGACAGCGCAGGCAACGGGGTCGCGGCGGGGTGACGACTGAGGCCATAGGATCCCGCGTCGTGGCTACGGACACACAGCGGGAGAAGCGCCGGCTGATCCTGCGCGCCGCGATCACCGTCTTCGCCCGCTCCGGCTACCACACGAGCCGGGTCTCGGACGTCGCCAAGGAGGCTGGCGTCGCGTACGGGCTCGTCTACCACTATTTCGGGTCGAAGGAGGACCTGCTCGAGACGATCTTCCGCCGCACGTGGTCGCGGATGCTCGAGGCTGTCGAGGCGCTCGAACGTGAGGGGGCGCCGGCGCGCGAGCAGCTCGCGGGCGTGGCGCGAATCGTGCTTGGCTCGTGGGAGACCGATCCGGACCTCGTCCGCGTACTCGTACGCGAGGTGGCGCGCAGCCCGCAGCTCGGGCGTGAGGTCGACGAGATCGAGCACGCCTTCGCGGCGCTCGAGCGGATCGTCCAGAAGGGACAGGAGCAGGGCGAGCTCCGCCCCGGGCTCGACCCTCGTTTCGCCGCCTGGATTCTCTACGGCGCGCTCGAGGAGATCCTCACCGGCTGGGTCTTCGAACGCCTGCCGACAGGCGCCGAGGAGGTTGCGCGCGCTGAACGGACGGTGGTCGAGTTGCTCACCGACGGTCTCGCGGTGGATTGACTTGTCAATCGATTTCGATTGATTCGTCAGTCAGTTGTAAAAGGTATTTCCGGGTGGTTTGACGCGTGATTTGCCGCGGTAACAGACGACGGTTGCGTTCATAGCCCCCGCGAAAACTAGGAGTCTGCATGCGCCTTCGCCTTTCGCTTCTCGGCCTGCTCGTCGGGCTGACCGTTCTCCTTCCCGCCGCCTCGCAGGCAGCTGCCCCGAGCGCGGGCTCTGTCTCCCAGGCCTCTCCGTCGTCCTCGTGGACCGGCGGACCGTTTCTGACCTCGAACCCTTCAGGCCTGTGTCTGACGGTCGATCCGTCGTGCGATTCGTACTCGCTGACGATCGCCCCGCCCGCGACCGGCAGCTACACCGTCGACATCACGACGACGCCGTCGTCCGAGGGCGACGACTACGACCTGTACGTCTACGGCCCCGGCGGCCAGACGGTCGGCAGCTCGACCACGTCGGGCGGTCACGAGAAGGTGACGCTCAACAGTCCGCCGGCCGGCACCTACCGCGTCAGCACGCTGGCGTGGCTCGTCTCGCCGGGCGGCACCTATCAGGGCAACGCGACGCTCGCCGTCACTTCGGCTCCGCCGCCGGCTGACAGCACCAGCGTGCTGTATGCGTACGACCCGAACGCCGCGCAGGCAACCGTCGAGGTTCCGCTGCGCGTCGTCGCCGTCGGCTTCGCCCCCGGCGAGCTCGACGAGTCGAAGATCCTCGGCCAGATCCCGGACTACCAGCGCCCGGGCGTGCTGATCCCGCGCGGCCGGGACTCGCACGGCGACGCGTCGCCGCTCTTCGGCAACGAGACGCTCGTCAACCACGGGCGCAACTACTACGACACCTCGAAGCCGTTCACGGTCCCGTACGAGTACAAGTGGAAGCCGACGTTCGTCTACGCCCCCGCTAACTTCACGCAGGGGCTCTTCACGGCCATGCGGGCGAACTCGACCACCGGTGACTTCTCGAAGTCGGCGAACCGCACCTACCTCGAGGGCTACAACGCGACGCGGGGCGTCTACCGCGGAGCCGGTGCCGTCGTGCCGCCGAACAGTCCCGTTCGCTTCATCGACGGCGAGAAGACGGAAGACTGGATCTCTGCCAACTCCAAGGCGATGCTCGGCTGGGACGATCCGGCCCGCGGCAAGGGCCCCGGTCGCAATCCGGGCTACACCGTCTACATCCTGAACACGTGGGATTCGGCGGAGGCGCGGGCGATCCTGAGGCCGCAGAACGAATACCACGTCTGGAAGATCAACCGCACCGACCCGGACACCGGCGAGTTCGACGGCATCGACTGGGCGCGGATCTGGGGCGGGCGCTACCGCTTCATGATGGTCGACGCCGGCGCGGCGCCGAACCCGTACGAGGCGGAGAGCTGGGGCAACCGGAACCGCACGGTCTACGGCTCGGCGAACTACGAGCCGCCGCTCTGGGAATACCGTGCGAAGGCGCCGAGGCCGGTCACGCTCGTCAACGTCGACCAGGGCGTCGAGCAGGCGCTCACCCCGGGCGCCACCTGGGACGACAGCCAGCTCAACTTCATGTTCGGCCGCACCGTGAACGAGGCCACCTCGTTCCGGTTCGAGCACTCGTATCTCTACGAGCCCCAGCCGGCCACCGGCCAGTACTGGTTCTCGGACAACGTCTGGCACGACGCCAAGGCGGAGGTGCCCTGGGCATCGGACCTGAACAAGTTCTACAACCAGAGCGTCGTCCTCGCCGGTCTGCGGACGTTGACGCCGTATCTCACCTTCGCCGGTGACGTGCGCTTCGCGTACCTCGCGCAGGGCGGTGCGGACAACGTCGCCGACCAGGCGATGCTCGACAAGGCCAAGCAGGACGGCGACGACATCGTGGGCGTTCCAGGCGTCTCGATGCACACCGACACCGCAATGGACTACATCGACAGCCAGCCGCGGCTCTTCCGCGGCGGCGCCTGCTACACGACCGTGCCGGCGATCAACGTCGTCGCCGAGAAGCACTACGCGTGGGCGCTCCCGATCGCCGCGGGCATCGCGACGAACCGGGCTGGTGTCCCGTGGGGCTACCTCGGCTCGGTGAACGACGTCTTCAAGTCGCCGTCCGCGGACCGCGACCAGTCGATGGCGTTCGCGCATCCCGAGGTGAGCGGCGGTGCGTTCACGTACACCGCGATCCACGAGGCCAGCCACTACCTCGGCCTCGCGCACCCGCACGACTCGATCGGTGCGACCCGGAACGCCGACGGGTCGCCGCGGTACTACGACGGCTTCACGTGGGCGTACAACTCGACGGCGTCGCCGACGACGTACTCGCATACCGAGCTCGTCTACTCGATCCTGGACCAGGAGAACATCGCCCGCGGCCACACGGCCTACTACCTCAAGTGGTCAGACGAGGCTCTCTCGGAGGGCGGCGTTGCGTACGCCTCGCGCGGGGTCACGCAGATCGGTCTGCTGCCGACGGCCGCGGCGCGGCTGCGCCAGCAGGCGATCGACAACTCGAAGCGGGCCGAGACGCTGTTCGCCCGGTTCGACTTCGTGAACGCGACGTTCGCGGCCCAGAAGGCGTGGCGCTCCGCGGCGGCCTACCGCGACCTCGCGCTCGGCCTGGCGCCGGGCACGAGCGAGCTGCAGAAGGGCACCAAGAAGGAAGGCGCGTCCGCCTGCCCGTCGGCTCAGGGCGGCTGACACGACCTCTCGGAGGGGCGGCGGCCGGTGGGGCGCCGCCCCTCCCAAGCAGGCCGCAGACCGGTGGGTAGGGTGGCTCTGTGTCGCCCTACCCGCTCCGGCTGTACCGGTTCAGGTTCTCCACCAACGTCGAGCGGGTCGCGCTGGCCCTGGCCCACAAACGGCTCGCGGTCGAATCGGTCTGGATCGACCCGACCGATCGGAGCGAGATCGTCCGCGTCAGCGGCCAGGATCTCGTCCCGGTGCTCGTGGACGGCGACCGTGTGGTCGCCGACTCGACGGCGATCCTCGAGCATCTGGAGGAGCGTTTTCCGGAGCGGCCGCTCTATCCGGCGGATCCCGCTCGGCGCGCTGAGCTGCGGCTGTTCGTCGACTGGTTCAACCGGGTCTGGAAACGGCCGCCCAACCTGATCGTCGAGGAGGAGGCGAAGGCGCAGCCCAGCCGGGAGCGGATCGCCGAGCTCGAGGGAGAGATCGCCGTCGCGTTGCCGCTCTTCGAGGGCTTGCTCGCCGGTCGCGACTTCCTGTTCGGCCAGGAGCTCTCCGCCGCTGACGTCGCCGCGTTCCCGTTCCTCAAGTACGCGCTGCTCTGGGAGGACGGCGACCCGGACCGCTTCCACGAGGTCCTTCGCGACACGCAGCGACTCGACGGCCGCTTCCCGCGGCTCGAGGGCTGGATCCGGCGGATCGACTCGCTGCCCCGCGCCTAGGGAAGAACACGCCCGGCTCCCGCGTCGTGTGGTCAACGACGACGAAAGGAGCTCGAGATGCATCCCACCCTTTTCTACGAGATCGCCCGCTACCGGCAGGCGGACCTCCTTCGCGAGGCGGAGCGGGCGCGGCTCGCCAGGCTCGCAACCCTCGCGTCAGGCCCGGGGCAGGGCCGCTTCCGGTTCCGGCTCCGCAGGCGGACATCGCTGCGGCCGGTCCTGGGCTAGCGGGCGGCCGATGCCGCGACGGCGCGCCTCGCTGCGTCCGTCGCGGC
>JANMJY010000113.1:0-4413 GCA_031371615.1 Actinomycetes bacterium
GGGGAGCAATCCCCCGGGAGAGTAGGACGCCGCCCATTTCATTGACAGGCCCCGCCAGGGGCCTGTCGTCGTTGGTGTCTGACACCGTTTCGCGACGTGCTGCTCGGCGGTTCGAAGAGGTGTCAGACACCATGGGATAGCGCCGGCGCCCAGGCGCCGGCGCTCCGGGTGTCAGACACCAGTTACGCGGCGCGGAGCTTCTCGCGCCAGTTCGGGTCGAGCTCACGCAGCCGGCGCACCCCCGCGCCCACCCGCGGGTGGGAGACGAAGAGCGCCGCGAGTCCCACCACGGCGCACGGGTTCGTCGTGTAGAGCGGCTCCGTCGCCGGGCTGGCCTCGAAGCCGACGAGCTGCATCGCCTGCTCGAGCCGGACGAGGGCATCCGCCAGGCCGTGCGGCGAGTCGCAGATCTCCGCCGCGAAGCGGTCGGCCTCGAACTCGCGCTTCTGCGAGAGCAGCAGGTGCACGAACGCCGCGGCGATCGGGCCGACGACGAACAGCAGGGCTCGCTGCAGGAACCCGCCGAGCCGCGAGGACTCGATCACGAACGACCCGACGACCACGGCGATCGTCTGAACGAGCACGTCCCGGTGACGCAGGTGCGCGAGCTCGTGCGCGACGATGCCTTCGAGCTCCGCCGGCGAGGCGACGCCGATCAGCCCGACCGAGATCGCGAGCCCCGACCCGCCTCCCGCCCCGCGGCCGGAGGAGAGCGCCCGCGGATATCCGTCACCGAGCACGTAGAGCTTCGGCTTGATCACACCGGCGCGGGCCGCGAGCCGCTCGACCGTCGAGTGCAGCGCGGGGGCCTCACCCTGAACCAGTTCGCGTGCGCCGACCATCGCCATCACGATCCGGTCCGCGTACCAGTAGACCGCGGCCCCGAGCAGGACTGCCGAGGCGATGAACAGGACACCGAGGCGATACCCGCCGAGCTGCCAGCCGAGCGCGCCGAGCAGGAGCGAGAAGACGGCCAACACGAGCCAGGCCATGAGGACGTTGCGGAGGATCAGGAAGCGCCGGCTCACGCGGCTGTCCGCTTACGCCTCTTCGTCGGGGACGTCCGGATCGTCCTCGGAGAGGCCGCGGGGCGGCCAGTCCGGTTCCGGTGCATCGCAACGGCTCGAGCAGTGCAGGGAGGCGACGTTCTGGAGCGGGATCAGGATGTGCCCGTTCAGCTCGACGTGCGCGACGTCCTCCAGATAGCAGTAGGCCGTCAGCACACCGTCCTGGTACTCCCCGCCGAACAGGGCGATCTCGACCTGCTCGCCCTTGTACTTGTTGGTGTAGTCCTCCACGCGCCGAGCCTAGCCGATGGGGGTGCCGAGCCGGTCGTCGCGGAAGTGGAGCTCGAGCACCCCACAGTTGTCGATCGGGTGGAACGGCTCGTCGCTCACGTGGCCGTGGAGCGCTCGCATCGTGCCGCCGTGGGTGACGAGCAGGATCCGGCGCTCGGGGTTCGCGCGTGCGATCCGCTCGACCGCCTCGAGCACGCGCGCGGCGTGCTGATCCCGGGTCTCGCCGTCCGGCCGAATGCCCCCCGGGAAGCGCTCGTCGATCTCGGCGCGCGTGAGCCCTGACCACGACCCGATGTCGATCTCGCGGAGGCCCGGGTCGGAGATCACGGGGACGCCGTGCGGCTCGGCGACGAGCTCCGCCGTCTCATGAGCCCGCTGCAGGTCGCTCGAGTACACCGCGTCGAACGGGGTGTCCCGCAGTTGCTCGGCGAGCCGGCGCGCCTGTGCGCGGCCGGCGTCGTTGAGCGGCGGGTCGGCCCACCCTTGCCAGATGCCGTCGCGGTTCCAGTCGGTCTCGCCGTGCCGGGCGAGGAAGATCGTCGTCACGCCGGTACGGTAACGGCCGGATGGATCTCGGCCTCGAAGACAAGGTGTGCGTCGTCACCGGCTCGACCGGCGGGATCGGTCTGGTCGTCGCGCAGCAGCTGCGCGCGGAGGGCGCGACCGTCGTGACCTCGGGCAGGCGCAGCGAGGGGATCGGAGACCTGCACGTCGTCGCCGACCTGACAGACCCGGACGCAGCGGAAGAGCTCGTCGGCGCCGCGCTGGCCGCCTTCGGCCGGGTCGACTGCCTCGTGAACAACGTCGGCGGCACGAGCATCCGCAAGCTCGACGAGTTGACCGACGAAGACTGGCAGGCGTCGTTCGAGCTGAACCTGATGAGCGCGGTGCGCGCGACGCGCGCCGCGGTGCGCGGGATGAAGGAGCGGGGGAGCGGCTCGATCGTGAACGTGTCGTCCACCGCTGCCAAGCGCCCGTCCGCCGGGATGCCGGACTACTCGGTGATGAAGGCGGCGATGCTCTCGTACTCGCGCCTCGTCGCCGACCTCTACGCCGGCGCCGGAATCCGCTGCAACGCCGTCACGCCTGGCCCGACGGCGACCGACGCCTGGCTCGGCGAGGGCGGCCTCGCTGAGCAACAGGGCATCCGGGACGAGGTGCTCGCGAAGGTCGGTGCGGGCCGGCCGCTGGGTCGCCTGGCCGAGCCCGAGGAGATCGCCGCCGTGATCGTCTTCCTCCTGTCCGATCGGGCCTCGTACGTGACCGGCGCCGCCTGGTCGGCCGACGGCGGCACCGTCCCGATCATCATCTGAACGGCCGCCGCGGCGGCTACCGTGGCCTGATGCCCGAACTTGCCGGGAGCGTTGCCGACGCCTTTGCCGCGCGCATGCGGGAGGTGGAAGAGCGCTCGCTCTCGCCGCTCGCCATTCGGTCCTACGAGACGCGCGGGCGTCAGCGTGACGAGGAGGAATGCCTCGTTCGGACACCCTTCCAGCGCGACCGCGACCGGATCCTCCACTCGAAGCCGTTCCGCCGCCTGAAGGGAAAGACGCAGGTCTTCATCGACCCGGCGGGCGACCACTACCGCACGCGCATGACCCACACGCTCGAGACGACCGGGATCGCGCGCGTCGTCGCCCGCGCGCTCGCGCTGAACGAGGACCTGACGGAGGCGATCGGGCTCGGGCACGACATGGGGCACCCGCCGTTCGGGCACGCCGGCGAAGCGGCGCTCGACCGCGTCCTCGCCGAGGGGTTCCGCCACAACGAGCAGTCCGCACGGATCGCCCGTCGGTTGAACCTGACGCACGAGGTGGTCGACGGGATCCTCACGCACACGGGGGATCGCGATCCCGAGACGCAGGAGGGGAGGATCGTGCGCATCGTCGACCGCGTCGCCTACATCAACCACGACATCGACGACGCGATCCGCTACGGGATCCTCGAGGAGGGCGATCTGCCCCGGGACGAGCTCGCGATCCTCGGTCCGCGCGGCGCCCGCCGGATCGACGCGCTCGTCCACGACCTGATCGAGAGCTCGGCGGCAGCCGGTGACATCGTCCAGAGCGAGGAGATCGGCGCCGCGATGCTCTCGCTGCGCGAGTTCATGTTCGAGCGGGTCTATCTGGCGCCCGTCACGCGCCCCGAGCACGATCGGGCGCACAGCACGATCGAGCGCATCTACGAGCACCTGGCTGCGAGAGGAGACTCGCAAGATGCGATCGTCGAGTTCATCGCGGGGATGACCGACCGCTTCGCGCTGTCGTACGCTGAGAGATTGTGACCCCCTGATGGCAAGAATCAAGGACACCTCCGTGGACGCCGTGAAGGCGGGAGCCGACTTCGTCGAGGTCGTCAACGGGCGCACGCAGCTTCGCAAGGTCGGCGGCCGCTACACCGGGCGCTGTCCGTTCCACGACGAGCGCACCCCGTCGTTCTCGGTCAACGCGGTCGACAAGCTCTACTACTGCTTCGGCTGCGGCGCGAAGGGCGACCTGATCACCTTCGTGCGCGAGACGGAAGGGCTGGACTTCGCGGGCTCGATCGAATGGCTCGGCGAGCGCTTCCGCATCCCGATCGAGTACGAGGAGACCTCGCCGGAGCAGGATGCGCTGCGAACGCGTCGCACGCGCCTGCTCGCGCTGCTCGACCAGGCGGCGACGTTCTACGAACGAACCCTCTGGGACAGCGAAGCGGGTGGAATGGCGCGCGACTACCTGACGGGCCGCGGGCTGAACGAGGAGGTCAGCCGAGAGTTCCGGCTCGGCCTGGCGCTCGGCGGCAACTCGCTCGCACGCAAGGCGATCGCGAAGGGCTTCTCGCAGGAGGAGCTACGCGCGGCCGGTCTCGCACGACAACGCGGAGACGATTACTTCCAGCGTCGCCTCCTGTTCCCGCTCGCCGATCGCCAGGGACGCATTCTCGGTTTCCAGGCGCGGAAGCTGCACGAGGACGATCCGCTGAAGGCGAAGTACGTGAACACGCCGGAGTCCGAGCTCTTCCACAAAGGCTGGGTCGTCTACGGCCTCGACAAGGCGCGCGCGGCGATCGCGCGCGAGGACCGGGCGTGCGTCGTCGAGGGGAACACCGACGTGATCGCGCTGCGGCAGGCCGG
>JANMJY010000139.1:0-5333 GCA_031371615.1 Actinomycetes bacterium
ACTGACGGTCGAGTCGGCGGGCGGTGTCTCGTTCGTTCCCGCGTTCGCCGGCCTCGGCTCGCCGCACTGGGACGCGGAGGCGCGGGGACTGATCAGCGGGATCACGCGTGGCACGACCGGCGCCCACATCGTGCGGGCCGCGCTCGAGGGGATCGCGTTCCAGGTCGCCGACGTCCTCGACGTTCTCCCCGGCGGCGTCGAGGTGCTGCGCGCCGACGGCGGTGCGAGCGCCAACGGGTTCCTGATGCAGTTCCAGGCCGACCTGCTCGGATGCCCGGTGGAGGTGGCGGCGGAGCAGGAGACGACGGCGCTCGGAGCCGCCGCCCTCGCAGGCAGGGCGATCGGCCTCTGGGCGGGAGACGACGCGATCCGAGCGAGGCTCCGGACGGGGGCGGTCTACCAGCCTGCGGCCGATCGGGACAGCGTTGCCGCCTGCCGGGCCGAGTGGCGGGCAGCGCTCAACCGCGCGCTGCTCTGACGAGAAGGCAACGCGCGGGTTGGGCAACCGGGGGATGACAGCCGGGTTGCCCTCCATACCATTTGGGGTGTGATGTCTGGAATCGAGGTCGATCTCGGCGCGGCCAAGCATCACCTGACGTCGTCCGAGGCCGGGATCATTCGGACGCTGCTGAGTTGCAAGCGATCGCTGGCGGCCGTCGTGCTCGGAAGATCCGTCCGGGAGGCGGTCCACGCGACTAGCCCTCGGCCGATCCGGCTCGGGTTGGACGATGTTGCAGCGCTCCGTGGCATTCTGTCCGGCACGAACGTGGGCGGGTTCCCCGGCCTGGAACGCCTGCAGACAGCCGTGCGCGCCCAGGCGCGACCTCTCAGCTGAGCCCTGAACGAGTCGCTGCCACGACCGCCTGGCCGTAGCTGATCCCGCCGTCGTTCGGGGGGACGAGGCGATGTGAGAGCACGCGGAAGCCCTGCTCTTCGAGGCGGCGCCTCGTTGCGCCGAGCAGTCGCAGATTCTGAAAGGTGCCGCCGGAGAGCATGACCGTGCGCGGGTGCCCGGCTTCCGCGCAGGCCGCGGTGGCCGCGGCGGCGATCGTCTCGTGAAAGGCGGCGGCGATCTCTCGGCACGCGGCCGACCCGCCGCAACGTCGTCGTGCACCGCGGCGACGAGGTCGGGCCCGCTGCCCGGGCTCGACGGCTCGTCGATCTCGCCCGCTACCGAATCGACGCGGAGCTTCTCCGTTCGGCCGGCCAGCGGGCGATCGTCCTGCACTGTCTGCCCGCACACGAGGGCGAGGAGATCACCTCCGAGGTGCTCTACGGCGTCCAGTCAGCCGTCTGGGATCAGGCCGAGAACCGCCTGCGCGCCCAGAAGGCGCTGCTCGCAGCCGTCATACGCTGACGGCGCCGGTCGTCGCAAAGGCCGCAGCAAAGGCTTCGTCGCCGAGCAGCGCCCGAGCTTCCGACTCGGCGTCCAGCGCGAGATCTGCGGCGAACGGCACTCCCGGCGAGCCGCTTTCCGCGATCAGGCTCGCCGCCCGCCCAAGCAGCTGTGCCGCCTCTCTGCCCCGGCGCTCGGCGGCGGCCACCGCTGCCAGACCGTGCAAGGCGTGCACCTGGTACTCGCGGAACCCGATTCGGCCGAAGAGCGTCTCAGCTTCCGCAAACCGTCCGTTCGCGTCTCCCTCATCCCCGAGTCGGTGGGCGGCCAGGCCGAGGTTGAGGAGCGCGATCGCGGTCCCCTCGTCGGCGCCCCGGTCGCGGTGGTGGGCGAGCACCTCCTGCCACAACGTCACCGCGGCCCCGTACTCACCCGCTTCGAACGCGACGGAGCCCAGATTCATCTTGGCGACGTTGACATCGGACTCCCGGCCGAGCGACAACGCGATGGCCTGACTTTGCTCGAGATGCCCGCGGGCCTGGTCGTAGTCCCCTTCGTCCCGCCCGATCAGTCCGAGCACCGTATGGCAAGAGAGTGCGGCGACCGCGCCATCGGGGTCTGACCCGCTCGCCCGCAACCCTTGGGTAGCAAGTTCCCTGGCGCGGGCTGGGTCGCCCTGGCTCCACGCGATCCCGGCAGCTCCGGCACAGGCCTGGGCGACGAGTGCCGGAACCACGGCCGCGCCGCGTGCGATCGCGTGCTCCAGTCGGCTGCGGCCCTCGGCGAGATCGCCGCGAAGCCACCAGAAACGCCAGAGTGCGCTCACGAGCCGCAGTTCCGAAGTCGGATCGGCTGCAGCCGCGGCATGGTCGAGCGTGGTGCGCAGGTTGTGCCGCTCACGGTCGAGCCGCTCCAGCCAGCTCTGCTGCCCGGGGCCTCGCAACTCCGCCGCCTCTGCGAGCTCGGTGAAGAAGTCGGCATGCGTCTGCTCGAGCTCGGGGCGACGGTCGCCCAGCTGCTCTGCCGCGTACTCGCGGACCGTCTCGAGCATCTGGAACCGGGGCTCCTCGCCGGCCGAAGCTCGCTGGACGAGGCTGTGGTCGACGAGCGTTGCGAGTTGGTCGAGGTCGGTCCCTGCGACCCGCTCCGCCGCGGCGAGCGACCAGCCGCCTGAAAACACCGAGAGGTCGGTGAGACTTCGGCGGTCGTCGGGCGCGAGCAGCTCGACGCTCCAGGCGAGGGTGTCCCGAAGCGTCTGCTGGCGAGCCGGCAAGTCACGCGGCCCGGACGCGAGCACCTTGACGCTGTCGCGCAGCCGTTCGAGCAGCTGGCCGGGCGATAGGAGGCGCGTTCGGGCTGCGGCGAGCTCGATCGCGAGCGGAAGGCCGTCGAGCCGCCGGCAGATCTCCCGAATGTCGGCGAGCGTGCCCACCGGCTGCTCGCGGGTTGCGTCTCCTTCCCGGGCGCGGGCGAGAAACAGCGCGACGGCGTCCTCCGGCGGAAGCGGCTGAACGGGGAAGACCTGCTCGTCCGAGAGGTGGAGGACGCGGCGACTTGTAACCAGGAGCGTCAGGCGGGGTGCCCTTCCCAGAAGCTCGAGCAGGAACGAGCCGGCCTCGACCACCTGTTCGAAGTTGTCGAGCACGAGCAGCAATTCCCGGTCTCCGATCGACTCGGCGATCGTTTCCTCGAGCCGCTGCGCCGGGCGCTCGGAGACGCCGAGTGCCGCTGCGACCGCGGGCACGACGTACGTCGGGCGTCGAATCGTGCCGAGCTCGGCTAGTGCGACTCCGTCCGCGAAGAGGTCGTGAACGTCGTTGGCGACCGCGAGTGCGAGCCGCGTCTTCCCGCTCCCGCCGGCGCCGACGAGCGAGAGCAGGCGAACGTCCGGCTTCCCGATCAGGGCGCGTAACTCCGCTCGCTCGCGCTCCCGTCCGATGAGCGCCGTTCTCGGCGCCGGCAGGCGCAGCGGCGGTCCGAGCCTCGGCGGGGCGAGCTCGGGGTCGTGACGTAGGATGGCGCGTTCCATCGCCCGCAGCTCCTCGCCCGGCTCGAGTCCCAGCTGCGCGTCGAGCGACCTGCGTGCGTCGCGGAACACATCGAGCGCCTCCGCCTGCCTGCCGGCGCGGTAGAGCGCGAGCATCAGCTGCGCCCGTGGGCGCTCGCGGAGCGGGTGGGCGGCACAGAGTTGCGAGAGCGCCGGTAGTGCCTCGTCGTGCGCCCCCAGCTCGACGAGAAGAGTCAGCCGCTCTTCCAGGCATTCGAGACGCAGCTCCTCGAGGCGCTCTGCCTCCCAGCCGGCCTCGCCGCCCGCGACCTGGTCTCCGCGCCAGTCCGCCAGCGCTTGCTTCAGCGTGGCAGCGGCGACCCGAGGGTGCCCGCGCAGGCGAGCCGAACGCCCCTCGTCGAGAAGTGCGCTGAAGCGAAGGCTGTCGAGCTCCGCGACGGCGACGTCGAGCCGGTAGCCGCCCGGGGTCGTCTTGATCGCCTCGGGCCCCAGCACCTTTCGAAGGTTCGAGACATAGAGCTGCACCAGCTTCGGCCCCGAGGACGGTGCGTGTTCGTCCCAGATCGCTGCCAGGAGCCGATCCACCGAGATCGGATCGTTGGCGTGCAGCAGGAGATGGATGAGAAGCGTTCGCTCCTTTGGCGCGGACACGTCGACGTGTTGGTCGTCGATTGCCACCTCGAGCGGCCCAAGGATGCGGTAGCGGGGCGCCATCCACGCAATCGTACGGGCGCTCGGCCCGGCCTCGACCGATCCTCTACCGCTCTTCGCGAGAGTCGGACGGTCAGATCACACCACCTCACGAAGGAGAAATCGATGCTACGCAGTCTCTCTACGGCCGTCACGGTGGCGGCTCTCGCCGGGATGCTCGCGGTCACCGCGTTTGCAGCTGCACCGACGCGCGGAGCGCTCTACGAAGGCACGCTCTATGCCAGCGGGACCACCGCACTGACAAAGGTCGTGCGAGTGAAGGTCGCAGCATCCGGCAAGTCTGCCCGGGTCAGCTGGGCGTGCGGCACTGGGCGGGCGCCGAGCTCGATCCAGTTCTCGATCGCCGCCAACGGCACCTTCAAGGCCTACAGCAACACCGGGACTCTCACCGTCTGGTCGTTCGTCGGCCGGTTCGTCTCACCCACGGCGATCCGTGCCGTGCTCCACCTGAACACGACCTGCGACGGCAAGGGCGGGACGCTGAACCTGAAGCTGAAGCCGTAATCCGATGGTGCGCACCACGTACGCGGTCGTGCAGGACGTGCCGGCGAGCTGGAACGTCTATCTCCTCGGCGCGGAACGGCACGAGCAGATGCCGGAGGGGCTCCTCCTGCATGCCGCCGGACCGACGGACGAGGGGTTTCGCGTCATCGACGTCTGGGAGTCGCAGGCCGACTGGGAGCACTTTCGCGACCGGCAAGCGCAAACGCAGCTGAGCCACTCGACGCTCCGCGATTTCGAAGTGCACGACCTCTACCTGACCAGCTCAAATCTCCCACCCGAAAGGAAGACTGACGCTGGACAACATCGACGATGACGACCACGTGTTTGGGGGCTGCAGGCTGCGTGCGGCCGGTGTCACCGTCGACGACAGCGGAACGTCCAAGCTCGAGCAGTATCTCGACGTCAGCTCGGAGTCGATCGCCTTGGAGGCGGCTTTGACGAACTTCGGCGGCGGACCGATCGACATCCGTGTCACAACGGGGCTGAACGAGCTGCGCGACCGTCTGCTCTCGCCGGTCGCGCAGCTCGTCGTCGCGCTCTCGAGTCCGTGCTCCCCGTGATCGAAAGTTGACACGGTGCGGGCAGGGGCTGAGAATCGCCTCGGTTCATCCGCGAACAGGGAGGTCGGTATGTCCTGGCATCTGAAGGGCAGCTATTTCGAGACGTGTTCTTGTGAGCTCATGTGCCCCTGCAATTTCTCGTTCGACCACGGCGCGACGTATGACTACTGCCGCGTCACGCTTGTCTTCAACATCAGCGAGGGGGAGGTCGAGG
>JANMJY010000172.1:0-11732 GCA_031371615.1 Actinomycetes bacterium
ACGAGGATGACGACGACGACGGGGTTGCGGACGCAAAGGACTTCGACCGCGACAACGACGGCAAGGTCGATTCACGCGACGGTGACGACGACGGCGACGGGCTCGCAGATGCGAAGGACTACGACGACGACAACGACGGCATCGCCGACCGAAGCGACTTCGACGACGACAACGACGGGGTCGCCGACCGCTCCGACCCGGACAACGAGAACGACGGTGTCCCCGACCTGCGCGACCGCGACGACGACAACGACTCCGTTCCCGACACGCGCGACCTCGACTTCGACAACGACGGCGTCGCGGCCGCGCGCGATGCCGACGACGACGGCGACGGGATCGCAGACGCGAAGGACGCGGACGACGACAACGACGGCGTCACAGACGCGAAGGACGCCGACGACGACAACGACGGCGTCCCGGACACGCGCGAGGCGAAGACCCGCCGCTGACGACAACGGCGGTTGCCAGGGACAGACCCTGACAAGTCGCGTTTCGCCTACGTCAGGTGGAAGTAGAGCGCATAGAGCAGCTCGACAGCGGGGTTCGAGGCGTGGACGGCGACGTCGCTCGGCACGTCGAGGAGCGCCTCGGAGTAGTTGAAGATGATCTTCACCCCCGCATCGATCAGGTCATTCGCCACCCGCTGGGCGTTGTCCGCGGGCACAGCGAGCACGCCGACGATGATGTTGTTCTCCCGCACCGACTCGCGCAGGTTGGCGTAGGGCTGCACGGCGAGGTTGCCGATCGCGTGACCGGTCTTCTCGGGGTCGGTGTCGAGCACTGCGGCGATGTTGATCCCGTGCTCGGCGAAGATCGGCGAGCTGGCGATCGCCTGACCGAGACGGCCGGCGCCGACGAGGGCGATGTTGTGCTGCCCCTGAGTCCGAAGAATCTTCCGGATCTCGCCGAGCAGCGACTCGATGTTGTAGCCGACTCCGCGCTTGCCGAACTTGCCGAAGCCAGAGAGGTCGCGGCGGATCTGGGTCGCGTTGATGTTCGTGTAGTCCGAGATCTCCTGCGAAGAGATCCGGTCCTTGCCCATCTTCTTCGCCTGCGTCAGCACCTGCAGGTAGCGAGAGAGGCGTGCAGCCACTCCCACCGTCAAACGATCCGCCAACCCGATCCTTCCGTCAGTTTGTGACAGCCGCGTCACATTGTGCCCGCGCCACCCCGAGACCGCCCGGGGAACCGTCAGCGGCAGGCCTTGAGCCGCTGCCGCAGCGCGTCCGGCTGCACGAAGTACGTGAACGCTCGCTCGCCGTCGATCTCGACGACCGGAATCGACCCACGGTAGGCCGCCTCGAGCTCGGGGTCGCCGCCGATGTCGACGCGCTCGAAGTCGCCCGAACACACCTGGTCGACCACTTCGAGCGCGCGCTCGCAGAGGTGGCATCCCTCGGCGCTGTAGACGACGACCCTAGGGATAGAGGCCCCGCGTGACGGTCGCCTCGGCGACCCGCCGCACTGCCAGCCCGTAGGCCGCCATCCGCATGCTCGTCCGATGCTGCTCGCGCGTCTCCCACGTCTCCCGGAAGGCGCGCGTGACGATGTCGTTCAGCCGCGCGTTGACCTCCTCTTCCTTCCAGAAGTACTCCTGCAGGCCCTGAACCCACTCGAAGTACGAGACGACGACGCCGCCCGCGTTCGCGAGCACGTCCGGAAGGACGAGCACACCCCGGTCCTCGAGAATCTCGTCCGCGGCAGGTGTCACGGGACCGTTCGCCCCCTCGCAGATGATCCGCGCCTTGACCTGTCCGGCGTTGTCCGCGCTGATCACCTGCTCGAGCGCGCAGGGGGCGAGCACGTCGCAGTCGAGCAGCAGCAGCTCCTCGTTCGAGATCGCGTCGGCGCCGCCGAATCCAGCCAGTGTCCCGTGCTCGGACTTGTGAGCGAGCACCGCCTGCAGGTCGAGCCCCTTCGGCGCGTGCAGACCGGTCGTCGAGTCCGAGACGGCGATCACCAGGGCGCCTTCCTCGGCGAGCATGCGCGCCAGGTGCCGGCCGACGTTGCCGAAGCCCTGGACGGCGACCCGCAGCCCTGCGGGCGTCTTGCCCTCCTCCTGCAGCGCGTCGGCGATCACGTAGAGCGCCCCGCGCGCAGTCGCCTCCTCGCGTCCGAGGGAGCCGCCGATCGCCAGCGGCTTTCCAGTGACCACGCCGAGCACCGAGTGGCCCTTGTTCATCGAGTACGTGTCGAAGATCCAGGCCATCACGCTCGCGTCCGTACCCACATCGGGTGCCGGAATGTCCTTCTCCGGCCCGATCTCGTTGATGATCTCGCTGGTGAAGCGTCGGGTCATGCCCTCGAGTTCGCGGCGAGAGAGCTGCTTCGGATCGCAGACGACTCCTCCCTTGGCGCCCCCGAACGGGAGACCCATGAGCGCGCACTTCCAGGTCATCCACATCGCCAGGGACTTGACCTCGTCCCGGGTGACGTTCGGGTGGTAGCGGATGCCGCCCTTCGAGGGCCCGCGGGCGATGTTGTGCGTGACGCGGTAGCCCTCGAACACGGTCACCGAACCGTCGTCCATCGTGACCGGAATCGAGACCTCGACGGACTTCTTGCATCGCTCGAGGACGTTGATCAGGTTCGGATCGATCGCGAAGGTCTCACCCACGCGTCGCAGCTGCTGGCGCGCGATCGCGTACGGGTTCTCGCGCAGATGGGTCGGCGCCTCGGCTGTCGTCATGCAGTCCCTCCCGGTTCGTGCTCCTCGTTGGCGGGCGGGAGTCTACGCCAGGCGTGAGCCCGGTCAGCGGATCCGGAAGCCGATGACCTCTGCCTCAGCAGGCCCGTCCGGCGGCAGCGCGACGACACGCAGCCTGTACGAACCCCTGGGAAGCGTTGCACCCAGCGGCCCCCGGCCGGTGAGCCCGAACGTGTAGCGGCCGGGCAACACGTCGCGAAGCCGGGCGACCAAGCCGAGCCGCACGCCGCCGCGCCACAGCTCCACATCGAGCTTCGCGACGGGACGCAGCTGGCGGCGGCCGGCGAGGTCGCGGACCTGGCCGGCCTGCACGGTGAGGACGGTCGGAGCGCGGTCCGACGCGCGGAAGCTCCTGGCCGACAGGCCGATCGCGCCGATCAGCGCCGACCCCTGAACCGGCAACGCGACCGCCCAGGGAACGTAGATCCGCCCGCCGCCGGAGACCTCGAGCCGAGCCCGCCCTTCGATCGCGCCGAGCCCGCGAGGGAGGAAGGAGACATGCGCGGTCAGAGCCACGAAACGCTGTTCTCCGGCCCGCAGCGGTAGCCGGGCCGGCTTCGCCGTCACGGCGACGCCGGCGATTCCCTCGGCCGAGGCGGCCACCCGGACCGTGAGCCGTCGCGAGGACACGTTCCGCACGACGATTCGGCGCACGGCTCGCCACCCGGCCTTGTCTGCGGCGCCGAAGCCGATGGCGGCCGGGTCGGCGACGACCTCGGCCGCGGTGGCCGCTCCCAGGTTGAGCACGCCGGCGCCCTGCGCCGCGACCGGGCTCCGGCGAGTCTGGTCGGCCGTCCCGACGAGCGCTCCCTTCAGCGCCGTCGCGTCGAGCTCGGGACGCGCCTGTGCGAGCACGGCCGCCGCACCGCCCGCGAGCGCCGCCGCCGCGCTGGAACCGCTGATCGTTCCGTAACGTGCGGTCCGATCGTCATTGCGGCCGGGATCGGCGGTGATCAGCTCGACACCCGCAGTCGCCAGCTCCGGCTTGACGCCACCGCCGAAGGCGAGGCCGTGCGAGGAGAAGGGTGCGATCGACGCGCGCCGGCCGTTGGCCCGCCAGCCGGGCGCGCCGAGGGAGACGCGAACATCTAGGCCGCGCGCGATGGCGCCGCGGAGCGCGGCAGCAGCATCGGCCGGCACGCCGACCACCGGGACGCCCAGGCGGTCGTCGAGCCCGAGCGCCCCGGCTGGCACGACACCGTCGACGAGAATCGCGGCCGCACCGGCGAGCACGGCCTCGTGCGCGTCGTCGGTCGGCCCGGCGGCGCGCGCGAGGAGGGCTGCACGGCCGGCGACGAGGCTGTAGCCGCCGTCGTCGAAGTAACGAGCGAGCGGCGTCCCGCGCGGGCCGGATGCGGCGCTACGCCGTGGCCGCACCACCGTGAGCAACAGTGGCGAGCGCGGCGCGGCAGCCCCGCCCAGGGGCAGCTCCCGATCGAGCACGACGTGCAAGCCCGCCCGGACGACGGCGCGAACGGTCGCCGTCTCGCGGCGGAGGTCGGCCGCGCCGACGGTCAACGCCGCGGGCGAGCCGCCAGGTCCACCGATGCTGCCGTAGCCCGGGCCGGCCGGGCCCTCATTCCCGGCCGGGACGACGACCAGCGTGTCGAGATTCGCGGCGCCGGCGACCGCGCGGGCGACCGGCCCGTCGGCGAAGGCTGCGAACGGCTCGGTGACGCCGATGACGGCGATGCGGGCGGCGTCGAGCACGTCTCCATCCGCGTCCGGATCGACCGCGCGCTCTAGCCCGGCGAGCAACTGGTCGGTCCTGCTGTAGATGGCGAAGCCCCCCTCGGCGCTCGGCTGCCAGCCGGCGACGCGAATCGGGAGGATCGACGCGCCGGGCGCGACACCACGAAGGCCGCCGGGACCGCCGCCGCCGGCCAGCAGCCCCGCGACCTGCGTCCCGTGGCGCTCGAGCCGCATCGGCTCGTTCGGATCGGGACGAGCGAGTGCCCGCCCCTCGGGACTGAGCACGTCGATGCCGTCGAGCAGCCGGCCGCGGATGTACGGGTGCGTGATGTCGATCCCGGTATCGAGCAACGCAATCGTCACTCCGCTCCCATCGAACCCGGGCAGACCGAGGTCGGCCCGCCGGCCACCGCCGGCCGCGAACTGCGGTGCCCGAAGCTCCGCCCGGGAGAGCGACGCGGTGTAGGCAGCACGCACCGGGTAGACGCCGACGACGTCCGGGTCGCGCTCGAGCAGCGCCAGTGCCCTGCCGTCGAGCGGAGCGGCGAAGCCGTTGAAGGTGCGCGTGTAGACGAAGTCGGGCACGAGCTGGATCCCTTCGCGCGACAGCCGCGCCGCGATCTGCTTCTGGCCCGCAAGCGCAGCGGCGGTCCAGGCGCGCATCGCCGACTCGGTCGCGCTGCCGCCCGCCTCGGCCATGCGATCGGCCAGCGACGGGTAGCGGAGCACGACGATCATCCGCTCACCGACCGCGACCGCGCTCCGCTCCCCGTCGACGAATCCGCGCCAGCCTGCGGCCCCGTTGTCGAGCGCGCCGCGCGAGTCGGCTCCCTGCCCACCGCCGGCCGCGAGCAGCGCCACCGCAACCGCCAGCGCGGCCGCGAGTCTGAAGACTCGTCTCGGCCGGTCAGGCACGCGATGCATACGCGTCGAGGTCAAGGTAACGAGGATAGGGAAGGCATCTGCCGTACCGGCCGGCCGAGGCGATCATGGCGGCGTTGTCGGTGCAGAGCGCGAGCGGCGCGAAGCGCGCTCCGGGCAGCGTTGCGCGCAGCTCGCTGTTGGCAGCGACGCCGCCGACGACGGCGATCGTCCCGAGCTCTTCGCGCTCTGCTGCAGCCTGGGCGCGCTCGACAAGCGCTCGTACGATTGCCCGCTGGTACGACGCTGCGAGATCGGCCTTGCGCGCCTCCGCGCCGTCGCCGAGCTCGCGTACCGCGTAGAGAAGCGCCGTCTTCACGCCCGAGAAGGAGAAGTCCAGCCCTGCCAGCCTGGCGACCGGAAAAGAAAACGACTCCGGATCACCGCTCTGCGCAAGCCGGTCGAGCTCGGCCCCGCCCGGGTAGCCGAGCCCGAGCAGGCGCGCGCCCTTGTCGAACGCCTCGCCGGCGGCGTCGTCGATCGACGTGCCGAGCACGCGGAAGCCGGCCCGGTCGCGGACGTCGAGCAGGAGCGTGTGCCCCCCACTCGCCAGCAGGCACAGAAACGGGGGTTCCAGCGGATCGGGCTCGAGATAGAGCGAGGCGACGTGGCCGTGCAGGTGATCGACGGGCGCGAGCGGCAGACCGCGTGCCCAGGCGAGCGCCTTGGCCGCCGACAGGCCGACCAGCAGCGCGCCGATCAGACCCGGACCTTGCGTGACGGCGATCGTCCCGACGTCGTCAAGGCTCGCGCCCGCATCGCGGAGGGCCTCCTGCACGACCGGCGACACGAGCTCGAGGTGACGACGCGACGCGACCTCGGGAACGACACCGCCGAACCGTGCGTGCAACTCGGCCTGGGAGGAGACGACGTTCGCGCGGATCTCGCCCTCCTCGGTCACGAGCGCCGCTGCGGTCTCGTCGCAGGACGTCTCGATCCCCAGGATCATGTGGACAGCATCATCCGGCCTCGGCGTGCTCGGTCGCGACGGGGTCGCGCCACATGATCAGGGCGTCTTCCCGGTTGTCGGTGTAGTAGCCGCGGCGCACGCCCCGCGCAACGAAGCCCATCCGCTCGTAGAGCTTGATTGCGCCCTCGTTGGAGACACGGACCTCCAGCGTGTAGCCGCGCCGCTCGTCCGCCGCGGTCACCTCGAAGAGCTGGTCGAGCAGGGTTCGGGCGACACCACGGCGGCGATACGACTCCGTCACGGCGAGGTTCATCACGTGCCACGCGTCGACGTAGCGGGAGATGACGAGATAGCCGACCAGGGTCTTCGACTCGGGATCGAACGCGCCGAGCGAGAGCGAGCTGGGCTTGGCGAGCTCACCGGCGAACATGGAACGGGACCAGGGCGTCGGATACGACTCGCGCTCGATTCGCTCGATCGCGCCCAGGTCGCGCAGCTCGAGCTTCCTCAGCTCCAGCTTCAACTGGACGCCTCAACCGGGGACACCGGGACCGCGTCGGGCACGCGGACGTAGAGCGGCTCGACCAGCTCGACCGGCCCGAAGTCTCCGGCAAGGGCGGCGTGGAAGCGGGCGCGAGGCAGGTGGCGCTCGTCGGCGTCAGGGGGCACGACGGCGCCCGCCTGCTCCAGCACGTCGCGGTAGCGCACCGCGCCGTCGCCGACGTAAGTCTCTCCGGGCTCGACCGTCAGCGCACCCGGAGCAACGGCCCTCGGCCCCGGCACGAAGACCTCGCGGCGCTTAGCGTCGATCACGGGGATCGCGCCTGGAGCGCCCGCGGCGAGCGCGTCGAGGGTCGAGACGCCGGCGACAGGGACGTCGAGCGCGAGAGCGAGGCCGCGCGCGACCGCGAGCCCGATCCTGATGCCGGTGAAGCTACCCGGCCCGAGCCCCACGGCCAGGCCGCTCACGTCGCGCGGGTGCGCGCCGGCCTGACGGACGAGCGCGTCGACATCGGCCAGCAGGGTCGCTGCGCGGGAGACGCGCTCGCCGAGCACTTCGCCGTCGTCGACGAGAGCGCTCGTGGCGCGCTCAGTCGCGGTGTCGAAGGCCAGGATCAGCGGCATGACCGAAGGTTACGTCGCCGTCGATCACGATTCGCCGGCTGTGCTCGTCGACGTGCTCGAGGCGGACCGAGACCCGCACAGAGGGCAGCGCACTTCGAGCCGCCTCCGGCCACTCGACGAAGACGATCGCGTCGTCGAAGTACGGCTCCAGATCGCCCCACTCGGCCGCCGACACGGACGTGAACCGGTAGAGGTCGAGATGGGAGACGTCCGGGTTGCCTTCGTAGCGGTGGCCGATCGTGTACGTCGGGCTCGTCACCGGCGCCGTCACTCCGAGGGCGCGGCAGGCTCCGCGCACGAACGTCGTCTTCCCCGCACCGAGCTCACCGGAGACGGCGACGACGTCGCCGACGGCGAGCTCGCGGGCAAGTCGCGCCGCGATCTCCTCGGTCTCGTTAGAAGAGGCCGAGTTGAACTGCAAGGTCCGGCACCTTCGCCCGCTCGGGGTCGGGGTCGGGCTCGGGCTCGGACTCGACGATCGACACCGGCCCGGCCAGGGGCTTCCCGAGCAGCTCCGGGATCCGGGCGAAGTCCTGCTCGAGCACCGCGAGCATCGAGCGGGTGTACAGCGCTGCGGCCGGGTGGTAGAGCGGAAAGAGCGTGACCTCGTTGCCGCCGAGCGCCACCTGTTGCGGCATGCCGTGCACCCGCGTGATCCCCGTCGGCTTGCCGGACAGGAGCTTGGTCGCGAAGTTGCCGAGCGTGGCGACGAGCGTCGGCTCGATCAGCTCGATCTGGCGGAACAGGTGCGACTCGCACGCCTCGATCTCCTCGGGCTGCGGGTCGCGGTTGCCCGGCGGGCGGCAATTGTGAACGACACCGCCCGCAGTGACGAAGTTGTGCGTGCCCTCCACATCAATGCAGAAGAACGTGGTGTCCGTCCGAGCGAGATCTGTGATGAGCTCGACGTCGATCTCGTCGTACATGACCTCGGGTGTGCCCGAGTCGAGTCGCGAGGGATCGAAGGGAATCCGCGTCTCGACCTCGGGATGAAGCTTGTACCGCATCGACGGCGGGACGTATGCCGCAATGCGCTCCGCGAGCACCCTAGTGGTCGCCACGTCAAAGTACAGCCGCTGCCGAGACGCCTTCGCCGGCAGACCGAGCCGAGCGAGCCCCTGCAGCAGGATCTGGAGATCGGCGTGGTCGAAACAGTTCGTTGCGATCTCCGCCAGAGGCTGGCGCCCTCCCTCTCTGATCCGTGTGTATCCGTCGTCCATGAACCAGAAAGCGAGCATGCGTTCGTTCAGCCGGTCCGCCAGCCAGTCAGGCACCCGCTTTCGTCCGTCGTAGAAGTCCCGGCGTAGGACACTGAGAGCCCGATGGGCGAGAGTACGAACCTGAACGGCGGGATACATGGGTGCTCCACCGGCAACGGCCGCCACCGACAGAGATTGGAGGCGCGGCTCGAGCTCCTCGAGGAGACCCGCCTTGAACTCCGCGTACTCGAGCTGCCGTTGGGAGTGCGAGAAGGCGAGATGCGCCGACGCCGCGTTCAGGTGACCATCGCCGAGAACCGTCCCGCAGACCACATCGCGGGCTAGAGGGCTCAGCCCTTGACCGGTTGCTATGCGGTCCTCCTCTCGGAGCTCCTCCACAGGGACATAGCCCCGCTCCGTCATGACGGGGTGATCGCCCGTCAGCTCGATGCCGACGCGGCCAAGACCTGCGTGCTTCGCCGAGCGGTACGTGAGCCGGTAGACGTCACGGTCGCCTAGCGGCGTCGCATGCCAGCCGGTCACCCGGCGGTGTACGAGCTCGCCTTGGCCGTCAACGGACATGACTGACCCGGCATATCGCGACCTCACGAGTCGTCCGATCCGGTCCCAGGATCCGTCAGCGAGCTGAACCTGAGCGGTGTATCTCAAGCACTTGAGGACGTTCGCAATGTAGACGTCTGTCCGCGAGAGCCCGATCCCGTTCAGCAGCTTCTCGAGCAGCTGGCCGGCCTGGCCCACGAATGGAACGCCCTGCTGGTCCTCGTGGAAGCCGGGCGCCTCGCCGACGAACATCAGCTCGGCGCTGGGATCGCCGGACCCGAACACGACCTGCGTCCGCGTCGCCGAGAGCGGGCAGCGCATGCAGCCCAGGGTCTCGTCGCGATAGTCGCCGAGGGCGTCGATCACGCGGGGCAGTCTACGCCCGCAGCCGGACGCCCAGGCGAGGGCTCAGCCGCAGCCGCAGGAGCCGCCGCAGCAACCGCCGCCGCCCCCGCCGCCGAACTTCGGCTGCGACGAGACGCCCGCGACGGCGAAGCTGGAGAGCTGCTTGAGCACGTTGCCGGCGCCGCAGTCGGGGCACGCCACCGCCTGCTCCGCGTTGCGGACGAGCTCCTCGAAGTGCGACTCGCACTCCATGCACGCGTACTCGTAGATCGGCATGCCTGAAGTCTAACTGCCCGCGTCGAGCTCCTCCTCCGCTTCCTCGCCGTGCTCGACGATGTCGCCCGGCCGGAAGAGGACGCGCTTCAGCACGGCGGCCCACTCGGGCTTGCGGCGGCCGAGGAACTCGAGGTTCATGGCGAAGTGCTTGAACTCCTCCCCCTGTGCGTTCTCCATGATCGCGCGCGCGTCAGCGTCACGCTCGACGTCGAGCCGTTGTTCGTACCAGCCGATCGCCTCCGCCTCCTCGATCAGCGAGGCGCAGATCCGGGCGAAGGTGCGAACCTCCTCCGACAGCTCGTCGGGCGGCTCGTGGTACTGGTCGATCGGCACGATCGGCACTCTATTGAGATGACCTGGCTTGCGCCGCGTCTGGAAGGTGAGCTCGTCCGGCTCGAGCCGATGACGGCCGCGCACGAGGACGGGCTCTGGGAGGCGTCACGTGACGAACGCACGTGGCAGTGGCTGAGCGTTGCGCAGCCGCAGACACGAGAGGAGCTGCGCGCCTATCTCGACGCCGCGCTCGCAAACGCCGAGGACGGGACGGAGCTGCCGCTCGTGACGGTCCGCCGCAAGGACGGGCGCGTCATCGGCAGCAGCCGCTACCTCGCACTGCGCCCCGAGCACCTCAGCGTCGAGATCGGCTGGACCTGGCTCACCCCGGGGGCCTGGGCAACGGGCGCGAACATCGAGGCCAAGCTGCTGATGCTCGGGCACGCCTTCGAGCAGTGGGGTTGCCTGCGGGTCGAGCTGAAGACTGATGCCCGGAACGAGCGCTCGCGCGGCGCGATGCTGGCGCTGCCGGCGCAGTTCGAGGGCATCCATCGCAAGCACCTGCTCGTCCGCGGCGGCGAGCGCCGCGACTCGGCCTGGTACAGCGTGCTCGACGACGAGTGGCCGACGGTGCGGGCGAACCTGCTTCGGCGCCTCGGTCGCTAGCGATACACTGGGGCTGCCCGGTATCCGGCAACGGAACTGGAGCCACCAGATGATCGAGAGAGCACACGTGATCGGCGCGGGACGCGCCGGGTCGGCGATCGCCGCGCGCCTGCGCGAGCGGGGCCTCAACCTTGGCTCCGACGACCCGGAGCTCGTCCTCCTCTGCGTTCCCGACCGCGCGATCGCCGAAGTGGCGCAGGCGACGGCGACCGGCCCGTGGCTCGCGCACGTCAGCGGGGCGACGCCGCTCGCCGCGCTCGACCCGCACGAGCGCCGCTTCGGCCTGCACCCGCTGCAGACCTTCACGCGTGACCGCGGCGCCGAGCAGCTCGACGGCGCGTTCGCCGCGATCACCGCGGAGACGGACGACGCCCGCCTCGTGGCCGACTGGCTCGCTCGCGTGCTCGGGCTCGAGCCGTTCCCGCTCGCCGACGAGCAGCGGGCGACCTATCACGCCGGGGCCGCAATCGCCTCCAACTACCTGGTAACGCTCCGCCGCGCAGCCGGCTCCCTGCTCGAGGCAGCGGGCGCACCGCCCGAGGCTCTCGACCCGTTGATGCGCCGAACGATCGAGAACGGATTCGAGCTGACCGGGCCGATCGCCCGCGGCGACTGGACGACAGTAGATGCGCACGTCGCGGCCATCCGGGCAGAACGCCCCGAGCTCGAGGCGATGTATGTAACTCTCGCGGAGACGACAAAGGCGCTCCTGGGAAGGTCGCCCGGAAGATCGCCGGCCTCGATGCTGGGATCGGGATCGTCGGTTTGGTGCCGACGATGGGCGCGCTGCACGCCGGCCACGCAGCGCTGATCGCCGCGGCCCGAGCCGAGTGCGACACCGTCGTCGTCAGCATCTTCGTCAACTCCGCCCAGTTCGACAACGCAGCGGACCTCGCCGCGTACCCGCGCGACGAGTACCGAGACCTCGAGGTCGCCGCCGCCGCAGGCGCCGACGTCGTCTTCGCGCCGGCTGCGACGGAGCTGTACCCGCCGGGCTTCCAGACCTGGGTCGACGTCGAGCAGCTTTCCCGGGGGCTCGAGGGAGAGCATCGCCCTG